>NZ_LT629710.1:1277000-1596250 GCF_900104535.1 Nakamurella panacisegetis
CAGATCCCGTCGATCCAGGCCGCCATCCAGGCCCACGCCGACGCGATCGTCATCGCGGCCAACGACCCGACCGCCGTCTGCCCGACCCTGGCCCAGGCCGTGGCCGCCGGCATCAAGGTCGTCTCGTTCGACTCGGACAACTCCTGCCCGGACCACTTGTTCATCAACCAGGCCAACACCGAGCAGATCGGTACCTCCGAGGTCGACCTGCTGGCCAAGGAGATCAACTCCACGGGTGAGATCGCGATCCTGTCGGCCGCCGCCACGGCGACCAACCAGAACGCCTGGATCGGCTACATGAAGAAGCAGCTGACCAAGTACCCGAACATGAAGCTGGTCGACACCGTCTATGGCGACGACGATCCGGCCAAGTCCCTCACCGCGCTGCAGGGTCTGCTCTCGGCCCACCCGAACCTCAAGGGCATCATCTCCCCGACCACCGTCGGCATCTCCACCGTCGCCCAGTACCTGTCCACCCACAAGGACGTCGCGGCCAAGATCACCCTCACCGGTCTCGGCCTGCCGTCGCAGATGAAGCCGTACATCAAGGACGGCACCGTCAAGGCGTTCGAGCTGTGGAACCCCAGCGACCTGGGCTACCTCGCCGGGTACGCGGCCGCGTCCCTGGCCTCCGGCATCACCACCACGGCCACCGGGGCGAAGTTCACCGCCGGAAAGCTCGGCGAGTACACCGTTCTCGCTCCGTCCGGTGACACCGGCCCGTCGGTCGTCCTCGGGCCGCCGACCGTCTTCGACTCCAGCAACATCGACAAGTTCAACTTCTGATCTTTCGTCCGACCCGGTACTGATTCGTTTCCGTTGGTGCCCGTCCGGTCATCCGGCCGGACGGGCCCCTTCGGTGACGCCGATCAGCCCGCCCTCTCTCGGCGCGCCCGGCCGCCCCCGACTCACCCCGTCATCATCGCTTCCCGAAAAGAAGGTGCACCAGCCATGGTCGACCGCGACGCAGTCAAGAAGATCCTCGGTACGCAGAGCATCGAACTGCCCTCCTGGGCCTTCGGGAACTCCGGCACCCGATTCAAAGTGTTTGCCCAGCAGGGTGTTCCGCGTGATCCGTACGAGAAGATCGCCGACGCCGCCCGGGTCCACGCCCACACCGGCGCCGCCCACAAGGTCGCGTTGCACATTCCGTGGGACAACGTGGACAGCTTCACCGATCTCGGCAAGGCGGCGGCCGACGCCGGCATCGAACTGGGCAC
The DNA here is from genome assembly GCF_900104535.1 of Nakamurella panacisegetis. NCBI lineage: Bacteria > Bacillati > Actinomycetota > Actinomycetes > Nakamurellales > Nakamurellaceae > Nakamurella > Nakamurella panacisegetis. Next base: position 1,278,221 of record NZ_LT629710.1, read on the forward strand.
CGTGAACGCCAACGTGTTCCAGGACGACGACTACATGCTCGGCAGCGTGACCAACCCGGACCCGCGGATCCGGGCCAAGGCGATCGACCACCTGCTGGCCTGCGTCGACGTGATGGACCAGACCGGGTCCCGCGACCTGAAGCTGTGGTTCTCCGACGGCACCAACTATCCGGGCCAGGACAACATCCGGGCCCGGCAGGACCGGCTGTCCGAGGCACTGCACAAGGTGTACGACCGGCTCACCGGCGATCAGCGGATCGTGCTGGAGTACAAGCTGTTCGAGCCGGCCTTTTACACCATGGACGTGCCCGACTGGGGCACCTCGTTCGCGCACTGCCTGCAACTCGGGGAGCGCGCGAAGGTCTGTGTCGACACCGGGCACCACGCCCCGGGGACCAACATCGAATTCATCGTCGCGTTCCTGATGCGCGCCGGGAAGCTCGGCGCGTTCGACTTCAATTCGCGTTTCTACGCCGACGACGACCTGATCGTCGGCGCAGCCGATCCGTTCCAACTCTTCCGCATCCTGTTCGAGGTGGTCACCGCCGGCGGCCTGGACGCCGACTCGGAGATCGCCTTCATGCTCGACCAGTGCCACAACATCGAACCGAAGATCCCGGGCCAGATCCGCTCGGTGATGAACGTCCAGGAGGCGACGGCCAAAGCGCTACTGGTCGACACGGACGCACTCACGGTCGCTCAGAACGCCGGAGACGTGCTGGGCGCCAACGCTGTTCTGATGGACGCCTACAACACCGACGTCCGTGGGCTGTTGGGTGACCTGCGCGAGGAGCAGGGCCTGGACCGGGACCCGATCGCCGCCTACCACCGCTCGGGCTACGCCGAGAAGATCGCCGCCGAACGGATCGGCGGCCACCAGGCCGGCTGGGGCGCGTGATCGGATGACTGCTCACGTGGCCGGACATCGGACGAAGGTCGGAGTGGTCGCCGGCGGGCTGGGTACATATTGGCCGCAGTTTCCCGATCTGCTCCCGCAATTGCAGCAGTGCGCCCGCCGGGTGGTCGAGCGGCTGACCGCGCTGAACTGCGACGTCGTCGACGCCGGATTCATCTCCGACGCCCAGGAGGGCAGTCGGGCGGCCGAACAACTGCGGGTGGCCGACCTTGACCTGATCGTCATGTACATCCCCACCTACCTGACCTCGTCGATGATGCTGCCGATCGCCCAGCGCACCGGCGTCCCGGTGCTGGTGCTGAACCTGCAGCCGTCCGAGGCGATGGACCACCGGACGTTCGACACCGGCAAATGGCTGGCCTACTGCGGATCCTGCTCGGTGCCGGAGATGTCGAACGCCTTCCTGCGGTGCGGCATCGACTTCCGCAGCGTCTCCGGATATCTGGAGGAGGAGCGGTCCTGGGCCAAGGTCGGCCAGTGGGTGAAGGCGGCCGGGGTCAAGGCCGGACTGCGGGGTGCCCGGCACGGCCTGATGGGTCACCTCTATCCGGGCATGCTGGACGTCTCGACCGACCTCACCCTGATCACCGCCCAGTTCGGCGGCCACATGGAGGTGGTCGAGTTCGACGACCTGCGGGTGCGCGTGGCCGCGGTGACCGACGCCGAGGTGGCCGCGCGGGTCGATCTGGCCAAGGAGACCTTCGACCTCGACGACACCGTCCAACTACCGGACCTGGAGTGGGGAGCCAAGGTCTCGGTCGGTCTCGACCGCTTGGTCGAGGATTTCCAGCTCGACTCGTTGGCCTACTACCACCGCGGCCTCGACGGTGAACAACACGAGCGGCTCGGCGCCGGGATGATCCTGGGCGCGTCCCTGCTGACCGGCCGTGGCATCCCCACCGTCGGTGAGTACGAACTGCGCACGTCGGTGGCCATGCTGATGATGGATCGGCTGGGCGGCGGCGGATCCTTCACCGAGTTGCAGGCGTTGAACTTCTTCGACGACGTCGTCGAGATGGGGCACGACGGCCCGGCCCACCTGGCCATCAGCGCGGCTCGGCCGCTGCTGCGCGGACTCGGCGTCTACCACGGCAAGCGCGGCTGGGGGGTGTCGGTCGAGTTCGACGTCAAGCACGGTCCGGTCACCACCTTCGGCATCGCCCAGCAGCGCGACGGCGCCTTCCGGCTGGTCGCATCGGAGGGACAGGTGGTGCCGGGGCCGCTCCTGCAGATCGGCAACACCACCTCCCGGGTCGACTTCGGCTGCCACCCCGGCGAGTGGGTCGACCGTTGGAGCGACACCGGGATCTCCCATCACTGGGCCCTGGGCGTGGGACACCGAGCGTCCGAGGTCAAGGCGGTGGCCGACCTGCTCGGCCTGGAATTCGTACAGGTTCAACCCTGACGTACCGGGAGAGTCGAATCTATGCACTTCGCGCCCGGACGGCACTTATCGCCGTCCGGGCGTTCCCCACGTGATGTGATGCACCCATCCAGCCCGGTCGCCGACCCGAATCACCGGCGACAGATCGGCCCGGAACGGCCGAAGGCACGGATGACCGTGGACCCCACGGCCGGCTTCACCAGGGAGTGCATCGATGAGCAGTACCACCAGAGAACGCGTGGCCGTGATCGGCAGCGGCGTCGCCGGCCTGACCTCGGCCTACCTGCTGCAGCGCCGGTTCGACGTGTCGCTCTTCGAGGCCGACGACCGGCTCGGTGGCCACGCCCACACGCACGACGTCGCGACCTCCAGCGGGCGGATCGCCGGGCTCGACACCGGATTCCTGGTCCACAACAGCCGGACCTACCCGAACCTGCTGCGCCTGTTCGCCGAACTCGATGTGGCCACACAGGAGTCGGAGATGTCGATGAGCGTCCGCTGCGACGGATGTGGCCTGGAGTACGCCGGGGCCCGCGGCGCCCGCGGCTTGTTCGCCCAGCCGAGGTCGCTGGTCAACCTGCGCTACCTGTCGATGTTGGTCCAGGTCAAGAGATTTCACGCGGAGGCGCATCGGGTGCTCGACGCACCGGACGATCTGCGCACCCTAGGGCAGTTCATCGACGACGGCCGCTACAGTCGGTTTTTCGCCCACCACTTCCTGCTGCCGGTGGTCGCGTGCGTCTGGTCCTGCGGGTTCGACGGCGCGCGGAACTACCCGGCGCGCTACCTGTTCGCGTTCCTGGAGCACCACGGCATGCTGGCCGTCACCGGATCCCCCCAGTGGCGCACCGTGGTCGGCGGATCGCGGACCTACGTCGACAAGGCGGTCAAGGAACTCTCGGCCGTCCACACCTCCACCCCGGTGCGGTCGGTGACCCGCCACGCCGACGGGGTGACGATTCGCGACGAGGGCGATGACGTGCACGAGGTCGATCGCGTGGTCGTCGCCACCCATCCCGACCAGGCCCTGGCCCTGCTGTCGGATGCCACGGCCGACGAGCGGCGCCTGTTGCGGGCCTTCGAGTACACCCGGTCCCGGACGCTGCTGCACACGGATTCGAGCGTGTTGCCGAAGTCCACCGCGGCCCGGGCGTCGTGGAACTACCAGATGGACAGTTGCGACTCCGACGACAGCCGGGTCAACGTCACGTACCACCTGAACACGCTGCAGCGCATCGACGACGAGGTGGACTATCTGGTCACCCTGAACAGCGAAGGTCAGGTCGACCCGGCCACGGTCATCGACTCGATGGACTATGCCCACCCGACCTACACCGTGACATCCGTTGCCGCCCAGCAGGAACTGTCCTTGCTGAACGACGGCCGGACCGCGTTCGCCGGCGCCTGGCAGGGGTGGGGCTTCCACGAGGACGGCTGCGCGTCCGGGGTTCGGGCGGCGGAATCGCTGGGCGTCAGATGGTGAGTCTGGACGAGCGACCGGTCCGGCCGGACCGACGCGCGGACCGGGCGAACGCGACGATCTACCGCAGTGTGATCCGGCACCAGCGCACGACCAGCGTCGCGCGGACCTTCCAGTACTCGTCGTACTACTGGCTGATCGACGTCGAGGCCCTGCCGTCTCTGCCGCCGCCGCTCCGGCCGTTCGCCCGGTTCCGGGCGTCGGACCATCTCGGCGATCCGGCCGGCACGCTGGCCGGGAACGCGCGGCAGCTGTTGTCCGACAACGGTATCGATGCCGATCAGATCCTGCTGCTGACCTCACCCCGGACGGCCGGTCACGTTTTCAATCCCCTCTCAGTGTTCTACTGCCTGCGCGGTGGTGAGCAGGTGGCCGCGATCGCCGAGGTGCACAACACCTACGGGGGCCGCCACGTCTACCTGCTCCGCCCGGATGACGCCGGCCGGGACCAGGTCGAGAAGTGCTTCTACGTCTCGCCGTTCCTGCCCATGGGTGGCCGGTATCTGATGCGAACGCCCGTCCCGGGGGACCGGTTGAGCGTCTCGATCGCACTGCGGATCGGCCCGAAGACCCCGTTCGTGGCCACGCTCACCGGCGACGGGGTCCCGGCGACCACCGGCCACATCGTCGCGGCCCTGCTCCGGTGGCCGCTGGTGACCCTGCGGACCAGCGCCCTGATCCGCTGGCAGGGCATCCGCCTGTGGCTCCGCGGCATCCCCGTCCAGCCCCGTCCGGCCGACGCCACCGGCGGCGAGCAGGCCCGATAAGCTGTCTCGGCCGCTCTGTCCTGGGCGTCGTCCGTGATCTGCGTCAACGCCGCACATGTTCGGCGCCGAACCGGGAACTGGTGCGCAATGAAGTTCAACGATGATGCCCAACTGGACGCTTCCCAGGTGGAGGACCGCCGCGGTGCGACCGGATCAGGTGGCGGAGGTGGCTTCAGCCTCGGGCGCGGCGGGCTGGCCGGGGGCGGGCTCGGCATCATCGGCGTCCTGATCTTCGTCGGCATCCAGCTGTTCTCCGGGGGCGGGAGCGGGTCCTCGAGTACGGCGCTCAGCGACGTCCTGGCCCAGGTCGCCGGCAACGGCACACCGACCACGCAGGTGGCCAGCGACCAGTTGTCCTGCCCGCAGGGGGCCGACAGCAGTGACGACTGCCAGGTGCTGGCCATCATCAACTCGGTGCAGGCCTTCTGGTCGCAGCAGCTCGCGACCTCCGGCACCAGCTACACCAAGGCGAACACCGTGTTCTTCAGCGGGCAGACCCCGACCGGGTGCGGAACCGGCGAGACCGGCATGGGGCCGTTCTACTGTCCGACCGACCGGCACGTCTACATCGACCTCAGCTTCTGGCAGGAGCTCAAGACCCAGTTCGGCGCCAACGACGCGCTCTTCACCCAGGCCTACGTGCTGGCCCATGAGTACGGCCACCACGTGCAGGACCTGCTGGGCACCAACGCCCGGGTGTCCAGCGCCAAAGGCGCGACGTCCGGATCGGTGCGGCTGGAGCTGCAGGCCGACTGCTACGCCGGGGTCTGGGCCAAGAACGCGTCCACCGTCGCCGGGAGTGACGGGAAGGTGCTGATCAGCGACATCACCGCGGCCGACGTGGCCAACGCGCTGGACACCGCCGGGAAGATCGGCGACGACTACATCCAGACCCACCTGGGCGGCGGGTCGGTCGACACCTCCCAGTTCACCCACGGCTCCTCGGCCCAGCGCAAGAAGTGGTTCACCGCCGGTTACACGTCGGGAAAGCCCGGTGCCTGCAACACCTTCGACACGAGCAACCTGGGCTGAGCCCCGGCGCGACTGGCTGGCCACCCGGTCGGACGAGCCGAGGGTCAGACCCCGAACGAGGTCCGGCACGCCTCGAACCCGGCCACCTGGACCGACCAGCCGGGTTTGTTGAACGTTTCCGGGATAAGCAGCAGCCGCTGGTCGACCGCCGCCTCGCCCGGCCGCCGCTGCACCACGTCGCTGCCGTCCGGGACGTACCCGAGCTTCCGGGACACCGCCTGCGAAGCCGGATTGTCCGTGAACGCCGCGCTGGTGGCCCGGGTCGCCTTGAGGTGATCGAACGCGAAATCCAGCACCGCGGCCCGCATCTCGGTGCCGTATCCCTGCCCCTGATGGACGCGACCGAGCCACGAACCGGAGGCCACCACTCGCGTCACGGCGAAGTTCCGGGCGGTGATCTCCTGCAGCCCGAGCAGGGCCCCGCGGGAGCGTACGGCGAACTGCACACTCCAGTCGTCCGGCTCGGATTCGGCGCGGATCCGCCAGTGGTAACGGAGCGTGTTGGCGATCAGCTCGGCACGCGGAGCGTCCGTCCACGGCGTCAGGAACGGCATCCGGTCCGCCGGGTGGATGCCGGCCAGCACGAGGTCGACCAGCTCGGCCAGGTCGTCGTCGCAGATCGGCCGCAGGATCAATCGCGGAGTGGCCAGCCGCAGTCCGAAGAGCGGCCAGAGCCTGGTCAGGGCGTCCCTCGACGTCGCGGTCATGACGTGAGCCTGCCACCTGCAGATCGGTCGGCGGTGAGCGGATTACCCTCTGACCCATGCTGGCGATCACGCAGGACAGCTTCGGCGGCCCGGAACTGCTGCACCTCACGGAGGTTCCGGACCCGGAGATCGGACCCGACGACGTCCTGATCCAGACCGCCGCGTGCGCCGTGAACCGGGCTGACCTGCTGCAACGGCAGGGCCACTACCCGCCGCCGGCCGGCGCCTCCCCCATCCTGGGCCTCGAATGCTCCGGGACGATCGTCGCGATCGGTTCGGCGGTGACGTCCTGGGCGGTCGGCGATCAGGTCTGCGCCCTGCTCTCCGGCGGCGGGTACGCCGAACTGGTCGCCGTACCCGCACCCCAGGTGCTCCCCCGGCCGACCGGCGTTGCCCTCGTCGACGCCGCCGGGCTGCCCGAGGTGACCTGCACGGTGTGGTCGAACCTGATCATGCGGGCGGGCCTGCGGGCCGGACAGACGCTGCTGGTCCAGGGCGGCACATCGGGCATCGGGACGATGGCCATCCAGGTCGGCAAGGCCGCCGGGGCCACCGTGATCGTCACCGGGTCCCGCGAGGCCGGCCTGCGACGTTGCCGAGAGCTCGGTGCCGACGTCACCGTGAACTACTCGTCCGAAGACTTCGTGGAGGCCGTGGCCGCCGCCACCGACGGGGCCGGAGCCGATGTCATCCTGGACGTGGTCGGGGCGAAGTACCTGCAGCGCAACATTTCCGCACTGGCGTTGGACGGTTCATTGGTGATCATCGGCATGCAGGGCGGAGCGAAGAGCGAACTGGACATCGGCGCCCTGATGGCCCGGCGCGGCGCCGTCATCGCGACTGCTCTGCGCAGCCGCGCGGTCACCGGTCACGGATCCAAGGGTGAGATCGTCACCGCCGTCACCGACCACCTCTGGCCGCTGATCTCGGCCGGCACCGTGCGTCCGGTGATCGACGTCGTCCTCCCGTTGGCCGAGGCCGCCCAGGCCCACCGGCGGATGGCGGAGGGTGGCCACGTCGGGAAGATCGTGCTGAGCGTTTCTCGGTAGGTTGGACGGGCAGCACCAGGACGCAACGAGAGGCAGCACAGGATGACGGAGCAATCTCCACGCTTTGTGGTGGTCGGACCCGACGGGCAGCCCGTCGGCATGGCCGGGCACGCCCAGCTGACGTCTGCTCCGGCGGAGGCGGAGGCGGACGCCCCGAGCGCGGAGGACGCGGAGCGGGCCATCGGCGAACCGGCGAAGGTGATGCGCATCGGCACCATGATCAAGCAGCTGCTGGAGGAGGTGCGGGCGGCTCCGCTCGACGAGGCCAGCCGGGTGCGGCTCAAGGACATCCATGCGGCGTCGATCAAGGAGCTGGAATCGGGCCTGACCCCGGACCTCCGGGAGGAGCTGGAGCGGCTGACCCTGCCCTTCACCGAGGACTCGGTTCCGTCGGACGCCGAACTCCGCATCGCCCAGGCGCAGCTGGTGGGCTGGCTGGAAGGGGTCTTCCACGGCCTGCAGGCCGCACTGGTGGCCCAGCAGTTGGCGGCCAGGGCGCAGCTCGAGCAGATGCGCCGCGGCGCGCTGCCCCCCGGTTCGCACGACGGGCCGGACGGCCCCGCCGGTGGCCACACCGGTAGCGGGCAGTACCTGTAGGCGGCCGGACCGGCGTCAGGGAGGATCTGGTTCCATGCCCACGGTTTTGAAATCCACGGTGAACCGCGACCGCCTGTCCGAGTTGTACGAGCGCGAACGCGCCACGTTCGTCCTGACCCATCCACGGTCGGCGGCGCTGGCCGAGCAGGCCGCCACGCACATGCCGGGTGGTGTGCCGATGAGTTGGATGGTCAAGTGGCCCGGTGACTTTCCGATCTTCATCGATACCGCGAAGGGCGCCCACTTCACCGACGTCGACGGGATCGACTACGTGGACTTCTGTCTCGGCGACACGGGCGCCATGGCCGGGCACTCCCCCGCCGCCACCATCGCTGCGGTGACGGCCCAACTGGCCAAGGGCATCACCACCATGCTGCCCACGGCGGATGCCATCACCGTGTCGGCCGAACTGGCCGAGCGATTCGGACTTCCGTTGTGGCAGTTCACCTTGACCGCCACCGACGCGAATCGTCATGCCATTCGGTACGCCCGGCTGCTGACCGGTCGGCGCAAAATCGTGGTCCACAACTTCTGCTACCACGGCAGCGTCGACGAGGCCTTCGCCACGCTGGACGCCGACGGCCGCACCGTGGACCGTCGGTCCAACATCGGGCCCGGCGTGCCGACGTCGGAGACGACCATCGTCGTCGAGTTCAACGATCTCGCGGCGATGGAAGCGGCCCTGGCCACTGGCGAGGTGGCCGCCGTCCTGCTGGAGCCGGCGCTGACCAACATCGGCATCGTGCTTCCGGCTCCGGGCTACCACCAGGCCGTCCGGGAGCTCACGCGCCGGTACGGCGTGGTGCTGATCAACGACGAGACCCACACCATCTGCGCCGGGCCCGGCGGGTTGACCCGGGCGGCCGGCCTGGAGCCGGACATGCTGGTGATCGGGAAGTCGATCGGCGGCGGAATTGCCTGCGGCACCTTCGGCATGACGGACGAGATGGCCGGCCGCATCGAACGGATGGTCCCGCTGGAGGACATCGACGTCGGCGGTATCGGCGGGACCCTGGCCGGCAACGGACTGTCGATGGCCGCGATGGCGGCCACCCTGACCGAAGTACTGACCGAGGCGGCGTTCGTGAAGATGATCCCGCTGGCCGACCGCTGGGCCGACGGCGTCCAGGCCGGGATCGATGCGGTCGGCGCGCCGTGGCACGTCACGCGGTTGGGGTGCCGGGCCGAGTACGGATTCTCCCCGGAGGAGCCGGTGAACGGCTCGGAGGCGGCGGCGTCCGACGACTTCGAACTGCAGCAGCTACTGCACCTCTACGCCCTGAACCGCGGAATCCTGCTGACCCCGTTCCACAACATGGCTCTGATGTGCCCGGACACCACCGAAGCCGATGTCGATGCCCACACGCAGATGTTCGCCGACCTGTGCCAGGAGCTCTTCGCGGGCTGATCGGGCGGGGCGGCGAAAACCGATGCCGCGGCCCGGGATTGGATCTGGCCGGCCCCGGGAACTGTGCGACGCATGTTACTCGTCGTGGTTCTCATCGTCCTGGCCATTCTCTTCGGCATCGGCGGGCTGGTGCTCACCGGTCTCAAGTGGCTGTTGATCATCGCGCTGGTGCTGCTCATCGCCGGCGTCATCAGCGGTGTGCTCGGCCGCGGCCGCACCAAGGTCTGACCAGTCCCCGGCTGCGCACAGGGCTCCGCAAACGGCTCTGCCGCTGCGGATAGGCCGCTGCGCATAGGCGGCTGCGCATAGGGAACTGCGCATACGGTTCGGCCTGGCAGCAAACATCCTGCGCATACGGAACTGCCCGGCGCATACGGTTCGGCCCAGATCGCGTCGAAACTGCTGCTGATCAGGAAGAACTGTATGCGCCGGACCGAACTGTATGCGCCGGACCGAGCTATACGCGCGGGGCCGATCCGTACGCGCTGGACGGGACTGTATGCGCGGGAAAGCTACGGCCCCGGAGCGCCCTAGAGGGCGCGGCTGTGCGGCGACTCCTTCGCGGGACCCGTCTGCGGGCGCACCGGCTCCGGGTGCGGATCGCCCGGCTTGGTCGGGGCCGGCCCGGAATCCCGCAGGTTGCCCGAGTCGATCGCCGCTGGACCCTGCTCGCGCATGGCCCAGGGCGAGCCGTATTCCGTGAGCAGCGTCAGGAACGGAACCGCGTCGAAGGCCTCCGGCCCCAGCACGCCGGCCCCGGACCAGGCGCCGCGGGCGATGAGCTCCATGGCGACCACCGGGCACACCGCGGTCTGCCAGACGACCGCCTGGGAGTTGTACTCCCGCATCGACCACTCGTTGTCGACCACGTGGTAGAGGTACACCTCCCGCGGATTGCCCTGCTTGTCCAGGCCCTTGACCCAGGTGCCGGCGCAGGTCTTGCCGTGCATCTTGTCGCCTAGGGTGGCCGGGTCGGGGAGCAGCACGGCGATGACGTCACGCGGGGAGACCATCACCGACCCGACCTGCAGCCGCTCGGCCGAGTCGATGCCCAACTTGCGCTGCAGCTTGAGCATCTCGATGAACTCCTGGCCGAGGCCGTACTTGAACGTCACGCGGTTGGTGTCCAGCCAGCGCGGCATCAGCAGGACTTCCTCGTGCTCCACATTGACGCACTCGACCGGTCCGATGCCCTCCGGGAAGTCGAACACCTCAGGCTCGGAGAACGGCGCCGTGGTGAACCAGCCGCGGCCCTTCTCGTAGATGATCGGCGGGTTCAGGCACTCCTCGATCGTCGTCCAGATGGAGAACGTCGGTGCGAAGTCGTAGCCGTCCACCTGGAGGTTGCCGCCATCGCGGACCCCGATCTCCTCGATGTGGCTGAACAGGTGGTCCGAGGCGTATTTGGCGAAGACGTCGGACAGGCCCGGCTCGACCCCCATGCCGACCAGTGCGATCCGGTCGGCCGCCTCCCACTGCGCGGCCATGGCGAACTGCTCGTCGCCGAGCATGACGCCCGGGGTGTTGAACGGGTCGGACGGATGCGGATGCGACAGCGACATGGCCATGTCGAGGTAGTGCGCCTTGCCCTGCAGCGCGGCGTTGAACAGCGGCATGACGAACCGCGGATCGGTGGCGTTGAGCAGCAGGTCGCAGCGATACCGGCTCAGCAGCCCCACCACGTCCTCGATCTTGCGCGCGTCGACCTGCGCCGGGATGAACCGCCCGTCGCCGACCGATTCACAGGTGTGCTCGGACTTGGCCAGGTCGTAGTCGGCGACCACCATGGCTTCGATGTAGTCCCTCCGGGCCGCGGTGGCCACCACCGCCGAGCCGACGCCGCCCGCCCCGACCAGCAGCACCCGGAGCTTGCCCGGGGACGAGCGCACCGCCGGAGCATTCCGTCCGGCCAGCACCGGGGTGGATTCGTCCCACACCGTCCCGGCGGCGGCATCCGCACGACGACGGGCGATGCCGGACAACGTCTCCAGCACCACCCGGTTGCCGAGCATCGCGGTGACGTCGGCATGGTCGTACGGCGGGGCGACCTCGACGATCTCCAGGCCGACCAGATTGACCTCGCGCCCGATCCGGCGAACCGCGTCCAGCAGTTCCCGGCCGGTCAGGCCACCTGGCTCCGGAGTGCCGGTGCCCGGGGCCAGACCGGGGTCGACCACATCGATGTCGACGGACAGGAACACGCCGTCGGTGTCTACCGAGGCCAACGCGATGGCTTCGGTCAGCACGTCGTCCAGACCGCGCCGCTGGATCTCGGCCATCTCGAATCCGCGCATGCCCTGCTCGGCCATCCAGGCCAGCTCCGGCGGCTCCGGCCAATAGCCGCGCAGCCCGATCTGGAAGAACTTGCTGCCCTTGACCGCGCCCGACTCGATGACGCGCCGCATCGGCAGGCCGTGGCCGTAGAGGGACCCGAACTGGATGTCGCCGGTATCGGCGTGGGCGTCGAAGTGGATGACGGCGATCCGCCCGTACCCATAGTGCTCGGCCAGACCCGTGATGTCGGCCATGGCCACGGTGTGGTCGCCGCCCAGCACGATCGGGATCTTGTCGGCCGCGGCCAGCTGGGTGATCACCGTCTGCAGAGCCCGCAGGGATCTGATCGTCTCGGTCGGGGCCATCTCGACGTCACCGGCGTCGACGACGCCCAGGTCGAGCAACGGGTCCACCCGGAGCGAGAGGTGGGGCCGGGAGCCGGTGTGCTCGGAATAGTCGACGGTGCGCAGGGCCATCGGGCCCATCCGGGCGCCGGACCGGTAGGAGGTCCCCGAGTCGTACGGAGCTCCGACGATCACGGCGGACGCGTCGGCGTAGGTGGAGGGATCGGACAGATCGCAGCGCGGAACTCCGGTGAAGGTGACATCGGGTCCGTACATTGCGCCGTAGCGCGCCATGGGATTCAACTCTCCTGCTCGTTGGTCGGCCCTGGGTGGATTCGGGCCGTTCGTTGCCGTTCAGTTGTTGCCGTTCACCGCGCCGCGGTGACGCTCCTGGTGCTGTCAGCTTGGCCGTGGGCACAACGCATGTGCAAGTGCGACGGCGTTCACACAACGGATGATGCGTGAGGCGGGCGTACCAGCCGTGCCCGGGTTCGATGGCTCAACGGAAGGCGCCCGTCGCATTCGGATGTTGCGGCCGGCCGATGACGGCGGATCCCGGCCATCCCGGGCGGCGGCGTGGATCAACTTCGTCGTTTTGGGACTCGAGTGACGCAAGTGGTCACTTTCGTCCACGCCTGCGAAGTTGATCCACGCCGAACGCGGGGTCACGCCCAACACGGGCTCACGCTTCGGACACGGCGGGTCAGCTGTCGAAACCGAGACCGAAGCGGTCGAGGGAGCGGAGCCAGAGGTTACGGTGACCGGCACGGGCGTCGGCGCGGGCGGCCGACCATCGGGTCATGTTGATCACCGCGGACCGCAGCGGCTCGGGCGGGAACGGCACCGGCTTGGCCCGGACGGTGTTCAGCGACGTCAACTCGGTCTTCTCCCCCGACAGCAGATCCAGCATCACCTGGGCCCCGAACCGGGTCGCACCGACCCCGAGCCCCGTGTAACCGGTGGCGTAGGCCACCCGGCCGCCGTAGCCGGTCCCGAAGAACGGGAAGAACCGGGAGCAGGTGTCGATGACGCCACCCCAGGTGTGGGTGAAGCGGGTGCCCTCGAGCTGCGGGAAGGTGGCGAAGAAGTGCTCGGCCAGCCGTTTGAACGTCTCCGGCCGCTGGTCCAGCACCGGGTCGATCCGGTTGCCGTAGTGGTAGATGACGTCGTAACCGCCCCAGAGGATGCAGTTGTCGTCGGTCAGGCGGTAGTAGTGGAACTGGTTACCGGCGTCGCTGACCCCTTGCCGTCCCTTCCACCCGATGGTGTCCATCTGCGCGTCGGTCAGCGGCTCGGTCGCCATGGCGTAGTCGTACACCGGCACCACGTAGGGCCGCACCCGCTTCAACAGCGACGGAAACGCATTGGTGCCCAACGCAACCCGCTTGGCCCGCAGCGCTCCGTGCGGAGAGGTGAGCACCATGTCGTCACCGTCCCGGGTCATCCCCTCGACGTGTGTGTTCTCCATGATCTTCACCCCCAGCGACTCGCAGGCGTCGGCCAATCCCCAGACCAGGCGGGCCGGATCGACCAGCACCGTCTTGTCGCGGCCGTTCACCGCGCCGAGGTAGGTCGGTGAGTTGACCAGCGCGCGCGTGGCGGCCTGGTCGAGAAGTTCGGCGTCGTCACCGAAGTCGAGCATCCGCTCGTAGTCGGCGGCCAGATCCCCGATCTGGTAGCTCTCGGTGGCAACCTTCAGCTCACCGGTCTTCTCGAGCTTGCAGTCGATCTGGAAGTCCTCGATCGTCTTCACGATGCCGGCCAGGTTGTCCCGGCCCCGGCGCTCCAGGCGCGGCATGTCCTCGGGATACCAGTCCATCCCGTTGGCCTGACCGTGGGTCAGAGAGGCGGAACAGAAACCGCCGTTGCGTCCGGAGGCGGCCCACCCCAGGGTCTTTCCCTCCAGCACGACCACGTCGCGGGACGGGTCCTCCTGTTTGGCCAGCAGCGCCGTCCAGAGGCCGGAATAGCCTCCACCGATGACGGCGAGATCGGTCTTGTTGTTCGGTCCGGTCAACCGCTCACGCGGGTCCGGCGCATCGACATCGTCGAGCCACCAGCAGATCGGCTCGGAGTCGGACAGAGAATTCCGGACGGCTTTCGATCGCGAACGACCGGCTGGAAGCAGAGGCGACACGGCCGGTCACCCCTGCTTCGCGGCGTGGGGGAGCTTCCGGGAGGTCTCGATGACGGTCCCGGTCTTGCTGTCCCAGATGGACGCGGTCAACGATGCGCCACGGGGGTCGAGGACGGGGTCGGGCACCTGCATGGGCGTGCGGATCATGGTCTTCCTTCGTTTTGTCGAACCGGCCCCGGGCGGGGCGCGGCAACCCGCATCGTATCGGGCCGCCTCCACCCGGACCGGCGCCACGAGGGACTCCTCACGCGAGACGCAAACGGCCTCCCACCCCCGTGACACCGGGGATGGGAGGTCGTCGTCAGCGAACTGCTACTGGGCCGGTCAGTTCACCGGGTTGTTGATGAAGTAACCGGACACATCGGTCACCAGATCAACCGAGGTGGAGGCGGCCCCGTTGTAGAGGCGTACCTTTCCGTCACCGCCGATCCGCGGGAACATCGCGTTGGGGCGATCCTGGCGGGCCACGAAGTTCAGGTTCGAGGCCAACGGCACGGTGCCCTGCGGGAAGGCGGTGATGAACCCGGGACCTTCGGCATTGGTGACCGTCAGGTTGGCGACCACGGCCGACACACCGGTCGCCGGGATGCCGGTCCGTCCGAGCACGGTCGGGCTGATCGACGACTTGGCTCCGACCTTTCCGTTGACGTTGTTCCCGACCCGGGTGTCCAGCAGCCGGTTCGGCTCGACCGGCACGAATTCACCGTCCAGCACGGCGATTCCGCCACGGAAGTACCCGGCAACGTCGGCCACGAGGCGCACCGTGCCCGGCGAACCGTTGTAGAGCGACACGGTTCCATCGGCCGCCACCGGGGCGATGACCAGATTGGCGTCCGTCTGACCCTTGTAGAAGTTCAGGCTGGACACGAACGGCCTCGGGTTGGACCGATAGGCGGTGATGTAGCCGGGGCGCGTCGGCCCGTCGACCGTCATGTTCAACGTGACGGCGGCGACGTTGGTGGTCGGCACTCCGCCGACACCGGTGACCTTCAACTTGATGGTCCCGTACGGCTTCACCGTCCCCTGCGGCGCGCCGGTTCCATTCGCGGTGTCGAGCAGGCGGGACGGGCTGAGCGACACGAACGATCCCGGCGCGACCGTCGGCCCGTCGGAGAAGTAGCCCTGGATGTCGGCCACCACATCGGTCGCGCCAACCGAACCGTTGTAGATCGAGACGGTGCCGTCGGAGGCCACCGCCGCCGCGACCAGGTTGGCCACGGTCGACTTCGCCGCGAAGTTCACACTCGAGGCGATCGGCCGACTCGGCCCCGGGAAGACGGTCAGGTAGCCCACGCTGGCCGAGTTCGTCGTCGTGACGTTCAGCATCACGGTGGCCACACCCTTGCCCACCGGCTGGCCGAGGGCGGGAACACCGCCGATGTTCCGGACCTGCACCTTCATCGTGGCCCCGGGAGCCAGGGTGTGCTTGACGGCCCCCGTTCCGGACCTGGTGTCGAGCACCCGGTAGGGCGCGAGCGGGTGATAGGCGCCGGCCGCCTGCTCAACGGGAGTGATCGTCGTGCAAGGAATCGGGCCACCCGTGACCGTTGTGTAGGCGCCTGAAGCGACCGGAGCCACCTGGTAGCTCACGCTGGTCGTCCCGGCGGCCACCGGCACGCTGATCGAGGCATCCAAGAAGCCTCCCAGCAACGGCACGACCGACGTCGATGACGCCGGGTTGATCCCGGTTCCGGTGATCGTGAAGGTCGACGGCACCAGGCTGGTGTCGATCCCGATGTTGGCCAGCACCGAGACCGTGGCGGCGTTCAGGCCCGTCTTCGGGTTCACACCGGTCAAGACGCAGGAGGTGACCGGCAGAGTGCTCGCCCCGTACAGGTAGCCGAGCGGCTTCGTCGTTCCGGACGGGGTGGTCGCCGTGACCAGCACGCCGCCGGCGGCGTGGGCGGGAGTGGCGAAGACGGCCGTGGTGCCCGTCGGGTCGACCGTCACCTGGGACGCCGGGACGACCGTCCCGCCGATGGTGATGGACGTCTTGCCCGGGACGAACCCGGTGCCGGTGACGGTCACCGTGGTGTTGCCCGTCGTGGGTCCGTGATCCGGCGAGATGCCGGTCGCAGCCAGCGCATCGAAGGTGAACGGCAGGGCCGGCGTGCTGGTGCCGCCGGCGGTGGTGGCGACCACGTCGACGGTGCCCGGGGCGTGCGCCGGCGTGGTGAAGGTGGCCTTGGTGCCGCCGTCGGTGACCGTGACCTGCCCGGCCGGAATGGTGATTCCGCCGATCTCAACCGTGGTGGCGCCGGGGACGAAGCCCGTGCCCGTGATGGTGACGACCGTGCCACCGGCGGCCGGGCCGCGGTTCGGGCTCAACGACGCGCCGGTCGGCACGTCGTAGAAGTTGTAGGTCTGCGGCGCGCTGGTGCCGCCCGCGGTCTGCACCGTCACGTCGACCGGGCCGGCCGCGTGGGCCGGGGTGACGAACGTCAGGCTGGTCGTGCTGGTGGCGGTGGCCGGCTGGTTGACCCCATCCACGTTGACCGTGGTGGCGCCGGGCACGAACCCGGTGCCGGTGACGGTCACGGTCGTACCACCGGCGGAGGGCCCGCTCGACGGCGAGAGAGTGGCGGCGGTGGGCGGGTCGGACGGTCCGGCGTTCGGGCCGACGCTGGCCGACGCCAGGTCGATCTGCGCGGTGTGACCGGTCGGCACCAGACCGACCCGAAGAGCGGTCTGGGTGAAGGTGGCCCCGGAGTTGGGCGCCACCGGCTGCTCGTTCGCGGTGATCGCCAGCAGCCCACTCAGGGCATCGGCCAGAGGCGTGATGACGCTCGTCCCGAGCCCGGCGGAGAGCGTGTTCACCGGGGCAACGACCTGGGCGATGATCGGGTCGAGGACGCCCTTGAGCACGCTCGCACTGATCGGGATCCCGAGGACGGTGGCGGTGATTCCGTTGATAGCGGTGGTGAGGGTGTTCACCAGTCCGGACAGGGCGGTCTGGATCGCCGGCAACAGGTCCGCGGTGAGGGCCGTGGTGATGACGGCCAGCAGATCGGTGTTGCGCGGCAACGAGTTCAGGTCTTTGCCCTGGAAGGTGAGCAACTTGGCCAGGTCGACCGTGACGCTACCGGTGTTCAGGTCGGCCACGATCCCGCCGCCGTCGACGCTGACCGTTCCCAGGGTGCTGACCAGGTTGGCGAGATTCGGGATTCCGGTCACCGTGACCAGTCCGAGTCCGAGGCCGTTCAGTGTCGCCGTCACCCCGTCGACCGTCGGCTGGAGGGCGGTGAGCTGCGTGGTCAGGGTGGAGGTGATGCCCGCGACCAGCGGGCTCTTCACCTGCAGCTGCAGCGAGGCGATCTTGTACGTGCCGCTCTGGACCCCGGCGGCCGTCTCGGCCGCCGTGGCACTGACCGCGCCGACCTGCAGGGTGCCGGTGGATAGTGCGGTACCCAGGGCCGGAACGGCAGCGATCAGGCTGTCCAGGCTCAGGGAGGCGTCGGCCGCCGGGAACCCGGCACCCACGCCGACCGCTCCGGAGTTGTCGACCGCACCCGACGCGGCGGAGGAACTGCCGGTGGACGATGCGGTGGCGTACTGCCCGACGGCGCCGAGCGTCAGGATCCCCTGGGTGCCCAGCAGGTTGATCCCGCTACCGAGGTCGAGATTCACGGCGTTGAGAGCGGTCACGCTCAACGGATTGCTCACGGTAACGGCCGGAGGCGCTGCATTGGCAGTTGCCTTGGCCGGCGTGACGGATACCAGGTTGGCCAGGTCGTTGCCCAGGAGGATTCCCGACAGGAACTGACCCTCCGCGACGGCCGGCGCGGACGCGGCCGAGGCGGCGGTGCCGGTCAGCAGCAGAGAACCGGCCACCATGGCCACGGTCAGACCGGTGGCCGTCACCCGGCGCGCCCGGGCCCTTGTCGATCGTCCACCACCCCGGCCTATCGCAGTGGCAATTCGAGGGAAAGCCTGGCCCAGAGACATATGCGCTCCTGATAAGAGGTGGTCAGGACCCCTCGGTCAACAGCCCCCGGTCCCGTCAGGGAGATCCTGACGGAGTGCGCGCCGAGCCGCCAGTCCACCCGAACAAGCCCGACGGCGATTTATCGCATGCACACGATGCTTCAGAGTCCTTGCCGTCCAACATGTTTCGACACGTCAGAGAGCGCCCGCGATGCATCGTAGGCATTGTTCTGAGGGGAGAAGATCATCCTTCGGGAGACCAAGAACGCTCAAACGGGTGGCCTACGTCACTGTGTGTGCCGAATTTCGCCATTTCGTGTGTCGACCGCGTGCCGGACAGCCATTGTGACCGGGTCGACGGCCAGAATTCCTACTGACGGTGCTTGTTCGTCACTCTCGTGTCATCAGCGAGACGCCCTCGCCAGGATCAGAGCCGGGATCCGGAATCCGGCAAGGCGAAGATGGTCCGGTGCCAGTCCTTGCGGGCCGCCCCGGTCCGGTCCATGGCGACGTGCTTGATCTGCGAGTACTCGTGCAGCGAGTAGACGCTCATGTCCTTGCCGAACCCGGATGCCCCGTAGCCGCCATGAGGCATCTCGGAGAAGATCGGGATGTGGTCGTTGATCCAGACCGTGCCCGCCCGCAGTTCCGCGCTGGCCCGGAGCGCCCGGCGCACATTCGTCGTCCAGGCCGAAGCGGCCAGACCGAACGGCGAGTCGTTGGCCAGGGCGAGGGCCTCGTCGTCCCCGCGGAACCCGATGACGGTCAGGACCGGCCCGAAGATCTCGTCCTGCACGATGGGGCTGCGCTGGTCGGCCCCGACCACCAGGGTCGGCAGCTGCCAGAACCCGCCGGCCGGATCCCACCCGGAACGATTGCGGCGCGGCGGCTTTCCGGGTGCGATCAGTCGCGCGCCCGAACTCTGGGCGGCGGCCAGCATAGCGGCCACCTTGTCGCGGTGCCGCGCGCTGGACAGCGGACCGATGTCGGTGGCCGGGTCCATCGGATCGCCCAGCACCAGGCCGGCGAGCAGGTCGGCGACCCCGTCGACGAAGGCCTCGACCAACGATTCGTGAACATAGGCCCGGGTGGCGGCGGTGCAGTCCTGCCCGGTGTTGATCAGAGCGGCGGCCACCGCACCGTGCACCGCTGCGTCCAGGTCGGCGTCGTCGAAAACCACGAACGGCGCCTTGCCGCCGAGTTCCAGGTGCACCCTCGCGGCCCGCGGCGCGCAGGCCGCCATCACCTGACGGCCGACCGCCGTCGAACCGGTGAACGACACCATGTCGACGCCCGGGTGGGCGACCAGTGCGCGTCCGGCGTCCGAACCGGTGCCCGGGACGACGTTGATGACCCCGTCCGGGAACCCGGCCGCCTGGGCCGCCTCGGCGAACAGCAGGGCCGTGATCGGAGTGATCTCGGCCGGTTTCAGCACGATGGTGTTACCGGCCGCCACCGCGGGCAGGATCTTCCAGCCGGCCATCTGCAGCGGGTAGTTCCACGGAGCGATCGAACCGATCACCCCGATCGGCTCGCGCCGGATCATCGACGTGTGGTCGGCCGAGTACTCCCCGGCGGCGCTCCCCTCGAGGACGCGGGCCGCGCCGCCGAAGAAGGCCGTGTTGTCGATGGTCCCGGGTACGTCGAAGCCGGTGGAGAGCTTGATCGGCTTCCCGGTTTGTGACGTCTCCACCTCGGCCAGTTCGCGTGCCTTGGACCGCAGCTCGACCGCCAGCGCGGCCAGTAGCTCCGACCGCTCGCCGGGCGTGGTCGCCGACCAGCCACCGAAGGCCGCCCGGGCCGCCGCGACCGCGCGGTCGACGTCGGCTTCGACGGCCAACGGGTAGCTGGTGACCACCCGCCCGGTGGCCGGATCCAGCACGGGGAACTGCTCCCCGCCTCCATCGACCAATTGCCCGCCGACGAAGCAGGGCACGCGCGACGAACTCATTTGAGCCGGTTCCGCCGGCTTCCGACCACGCGGCCGCTGACCACGAAGACCAACGCCACCAACATCATCGCCGTGCCGACCACGTTGACCTGCACCGGGACGCCCCGCTGGGCCACGCCCCACACGTACATCGGGAAGGTGACCCGAGAGCCGGAGTTGAAGTTGGTGATGATGAAGTCGTCGAACGACAGCGAGAAGGACAGCATCGCGGCCGACACGATGCCCGGCAGCACCAACGGAAAGGTGATGCGCCAGAACGTCTGTCGCGGATTGGCGTACAGATCCATGGCGGCCTGTTCCAGCCGCGGGTCCATTCCGGCGAGCCGGGCCTTGACCGTCACGATCACGAACGACAGACAGAACATGATGTGCGCGATGACGATCGTCGTGTAGCCGAGCGGGACACCGAGGTTCAGGAACAAGGTCAACAGCGACGAACCGGCCACCACTTCCGGCGTCGCCATCGGGAGAAACACCAGGACATTCGCGGTCGCCTGGCCGCGGAATCGGTGCCGCCCGATCGCGAATGCGGCCAGCGTCCCGATGATCACCGCACCCAGAGTTGCCACCACGCCGATCCACAGGCTGGTGACCAGGGAGTCGCACAGGCCACTCGCCCCGCACGGGTTGGTCCAGGCATCGAAGGAGAACCGGTTCCACACCAGGTTGTACTTGCCCACCGGCTTGTTGAACGAGAACACGATGACCACGAAGATCGGCGCGAACATGTAGAGCAGCGCGACGATGCCGACCACGGCGACCAACCGGTCCCGGATCCACCGTCCGACCCCCATTCCCGCCTTGGGTCGCGGCGGGGTGCTCGGAGCGGTGGACTTCGTCAGCGTCGGGGCACTCATACCAGGTCCTCGGTTCCGGAGCGGCGGACGTAGAAGACGACCAGGACGACGATCGCGACCATCAGCACGATCGACATCGCCGCCGAGGCCGGATAGGCGAAGTTGCGGACCTGATTGTTGATGACGTTGCCGGTCATGGTGTCACTGGTGGATCCGAGCAGTTGCGCGTTGACGTAGTCACCGGCGGCCGGGATGAAGGTCATCAGGGTGCCGCCGACCACACCGGGCAGCGACAGCGGCCACGTCACCTTCCAGAACGTCGTCCAGGAGTTCGCGTACAGGTCGCCGGCCGCATTGAACAGCGTGCGATCGATCTTCTCCAGCGACGTGTAGAGCGGAAGCACCATGAACGGCAGGAAGTTGTAGGTCAGGCCCATGATCACCGCGAACGGCGTCGCCAGCAGACGGCCCTGGGTCAGTCCGATGGCATCGGTGATGTTCATCAGGTGCGTCGACTTCATGAAGTCGACGACCACTCCGTTATCGGACAGGATCTGCTTCCAGGCCAGCGTCCGGATCAGGAAACTGGTGAAGAACGGTGCGATCACCAGCACCAGCAGGATGCTCCGCCACCGGCCGGCCTTGAACGCGATCGTGTAGGCCAGCGGGTAGGCGATCAGGATGCACAGCAAGGTGGACAATGCGGCGAACACGAAGGATCGGATGAACTGCGGCCAGTACTCCCGGATCACGTCACCGTAGGTCGGGAAGTGCCAGGTGAGCCGGAAACCGGTCTCGAGCGACCCCGTCATCAGCGAGGTGGAGGCCAGGGTCAGCAGCGGCAGCAGGAAGAAGACGATCATGGCCAGCGCGGCCGGGAGCAACAGGAAGAACGGCGTCAGCTTCTTCTTCTCACCACCCGGGGCCGGCACCGGGCCGACACCGCCGGGACCGGTCTCGGCCACGCCGGCCGCGGCGGCGACACTCACGAGGCCACCTCGGCCGCTTCGGCCTCCTGCCACGCACCCTCGTGCAGTCCGAAGGTGTGGTCCGGATGCCAGTAGGCGCTGACCTTCTCGCCGACCTGGCGCAGTGAGATCGCGCTGTTCTGCGAGAAGACGGTCAGCTCCTCCTCCGCGTCCAGCGCCGACCGGACCAGGTACTGCGTCGAGACGCCGATGAACGAGGCGTCGATGATGGTTCCGTCGATGACGTTGTAGCCGATCGGTGCCTGCCCGACGTCGGCCAGCTGGATCTTCTCGGGCCGGACCCCGACCTCCACCGCCGGCCCTTGAGCGGCCATCCGCGTGACCGGCATGTGCAGGGACACGCCGTGGAAGTCGGCCGTGAGGACGCCGCCGGAGGTGCCGGACACCCGGGCCGACAACAGGTTCGTCTGCCCCAGGAATCCGGCGACGAACGGGCTGCGCGGGTTCTCGTAGAGATCGACCGGGCTGCCGAGTTGTTCGACCTTGCCCTTGTTCATCACCGCGATGGTGTCGGCCATCGTCATGGCCTCCTCCTGGTCGTGGGTGACGTGGACGAAGGTGATGCCGACGTCGGCCTGGATGCGCTTGAGCTCCAACTGCAACTGTCGGCGCAGTTTGAGATCCAGCGCGCCCAGCGGCTCGTCCAGCAGCAGCACCTTGGGCCGGTTGACCAGGGCCCGCACGACGGCGATGCGCTGCTGCTGACCGCCGGAGAGCTGGGTCGGCTTGCGCTGGGCCAGATGTGACAGCTCGACGAGCTCGAGCATCTCCATCACCTTGGTGCGCACGTCGGTGTCGCCCTTGCGACGCAGGCCGAACGCGACGTTCTCGAAGATCGTCATGTGCGGGAACAGCGCGTAGTTCTGGAACACCGTGTTGACCGGACGCTGGTAGGGACGGAGCCGGGACACGTCGGTGTCGCCGATGGTGATCTGGCCGCTGGTCGGATCCTCCAGCCCGGCGACCATCCGCAGGGTGGTGGTCTTGCCGCACCCGGACGGCCCGAGCAGGGCGAAGAACGAACCCTCGGGCACATCCAGATCGATGTCGTCGACGGCGGTGAACGCTCCGTAGGACTTCACCAGGCCCCGGATCGCCAGGCTACCGCCACTGGACTTGTCGGCCATGTCTCTCACGCCCCTGTCAGTTTGTTGAAGTAGTCGCCGTAGCGGGTGGACAGGTCCTCGTCCAACGACATGAAGCCGTGCAGCTTCCCGGTGGTCTTGGCCGTCGGGAAGATCAACTCGTTGGCGGCCAGCGCCGCGACGTCCTTGTCCGGATCGGCGGCCACGACCGCCTTGGCCGAGGGAACGGGGCAGATGTAGTTGACGTACTCCTCCACCGTGGCCGAGACGTCCGGCTTCAGGTAGAAGTTGATCAGTTCCTCGACGCCCTTCTTGTGCGGCGTCCGGATCGGCACGACGAAGTTGTCGCTCCACCGCATAGCCCCGGCTTCGGGGAGGACGTACTGCAGCGAGGCGTCCTTCGCCTGTAGCTGGACGACGTCACCGCTCCAGGCCACGCAGGCGGCGATGTCACCGCTGGCCAGCCCCTGGGTGTATTCGTTGCCGGTGAAACTGCGGACCTGACCCGAGTTCACCGCCGCCTCGACCTTGGCGTTGGCCTTGAGGAACTGCTCCTCGGTGAAGTCCTGCGGGTCGTAGCCGAGGTCGAGCAGGACCAGACCGATGGTGTCCCGCATCTCGGTGAGCAGGGTGACCTTGCCGTGGAGGGACCGGTCGGTGAGCAACTGGTCCATGGTCTCGATGGCCTTGCCGCCGGACGATTTCGGGTTGGTGGCGATGCCGGTCAGGCCCGACTGCCAGGTCACCGAATACTTGCGGCCCGGGTCGTAGTCGACGTTCAGCAGTTGCGGGTCGAGGTTCTTCAGGTTCGGGATGTTGGCGTGATCGAGCGGGAGGGCATAACCGAGCCGGATGATCTTGTCGGCCATCCAGTCGGTGACGCAGAAGGTGTCCGCCGAGATCGCGTCGCCGTTGGCCAGCTGGGGCTGGATCTTGGCGAAGTAGTCGTTGTTGTCGTTGACGTCCTCGGTGTAGGTGACCTTGATGCCGGTCGCCTTCTGGAACTCGTCGAGGGTCGGGTGCTTGTTCGGGTCGTTGTCGTCGACGTCGATGTACGCCTGCCAGTTCGACCAGTTGAGCTTCCGGTCGCTGTCGGTGCGGTCGGCGACGGTGGTCGGCCCGCCGGATCGCGCGGAGATGCCGCAGGAGGCCAGGAACGCGGTCGCCGAGGCCATGCCGGCGCCCCGGAGGAAGGCCCGGCGCGGCAGCGGACGGGTGCGTCCGACTCCTTGGCCGGTCAGCGGATTGACCAGGTGCGGGGCGCCCCGACCGGGCGGTGTACGGCCTGGCACCAGCAACCTCCTGCGAACTGCTTGGACGGGAAGGACACAAGCGGCCGCGCCGCAGACCCAGCGATCCTGACATCGAGGATCGGTAAGGGCAAGGAAAACGCCGGTTGTTTCCGTCCCGGCAACAAGACCGGTATGCCCGGGGATCGGGCCCCACCGGTGGCCCGGGTCGGTCCGCACCCCCGACGACCGCGATCACGTGCGTCGGAATGGAAGCCGGCCACGTGCACCGGCGCTGTGGTCGTCATGCGCACTCCCAGCTGTTCGAAGGGACGTTACGGTTATCGCAGTTCTTGGCCCCCTGCGCAAGGGTTTCCGTGTTGCCATCTGATTTCCTCGACGGATTCGCTTGCGTTCTGGCGTCCGACCCGGCCATCATCATGGATATGTCCAGATCCAACGGCGCCTCCGGAGTCGACGGTGACCCGTCGGTTGCCGTCCGCAATCGCGCGCCGATCCCACTGGACGATGTGTCCAAGGCGATCATCGAACAGTTGCAGCAGGACGGCCGGCGCCCGTACGCCACCATCGCCGCGGCGGTCGGCCTGTCGGAGGCAGCGGTAAGACAACGGGTGTCGCGGCTGATCGGGTCCGGCGTCGTCCAGATCGTCGCCGTCACCGATCCGCTGCAGGTGGGGTTCTCCCGCCAGGCCATGATCGGCATCAAGGCCGAGGGCAACCTCGAACCCGTGGTCGCCGCCCTGACCGCCATGGACGAGGTGGACTACGTCGTCATCACCGCCGGTTCGTTCGACATCCTGGCCGAGGTGGTCTGCGAGGACGACGACCACCTCCTGAGCCTTTTGAACCAACGCATCCGCACCATCGACGGCGTCCGCTCGACGGAGAGCTTCATGTACCTCAAGCTCTCGAAACAGACCTACACCTGGGGCACCCGCTGACGCCGGAACCGACTGCCCCCAGACACTTTCCGAACAGACCTATGACGTGGGGAACACGATGAGCACCAGCAAGGCCACCGACCATCTCTGGATGCACTTCACCCGGATGGGGAGCTACGACAATGCACCGGTTCCGACCATCGAACGCGGTGAGGGCAGCTACATCTTCGACACCAACGGCCGCAAGTACCTGGACGCCCTGTCCGGGCTGTTCACCGTCCAGGTCGGCCACGGCCGCGAGGAACTGGCCAAGGCCGCGTACGAGCAGGCCAAGAAGCTGGCCTTCTTCCCGATCTGGTCCTACGCCCACCCGACGGCCATCGAACTGGCCGACCGCCTCGCCGCGCTGGCCCCGGGTGATCTGAACAAGGTGTTCTTCTCCTCCGGCGGCGGCGAATCGGTCGAGACGGCCTGGAAGGTCGCCAAGCAGTACTTCAAGCTGATCGGGAAACCGGCCAAGCACAAGGTGATCTCGCGGGCCATCGCCTATCACGGCACCACGCAGGGGGCGCTGTCGATCACCGGCGTCCCGCCGTTCAAGGAGGCGTTCGAGCCGCTGGTGCCCGGAACCGTCCGGGTCCCGAACACCAACTTCTACCGCGCGCCGGAATTCGTCGCCGACGACGAGAAGGCGTTCGGGCTGTGGGCGGCCAACCGCATCGAGGAAGCCATCCTGGCCGAGGGTCCGAGCAGTGTGGCCGCCGTCTTCCTCGAGCCGGTCCAGAATGCCGGCGGCTGTTTCCCGCCGCCGCCCGGCTACTTCGAGCGGGTCCGGCAGATCTGCGACGAGCACGACGTGCTGCTCATCTCCGACGAGGTCATCTGCGCCTACGGTCGCCTCGGCACCATGTTCGGCTGCGAGAAGTTCGGCTACCAGCCCGACATCATCACCACCGCAAAGGGTCTGACGTCCGGCTACTCGCCGCTCGGCTGCGCCATCATCTCCGACCGAATCTACGAACCGTTCAGCAAGCCGGGCGTCACCTTCGCCCACGGCTACACCTTCGGCGGCCATCCGGTGTCGTGCGCGGTGGCGCTGGCCAACCTGGACCTGTTCGAACGGGAGGACCTGCTCGGGAACGTGCTGCGCAACGAGAACGCCTTCCGGACGACACTGGAGAAGCTGTACGACCTGCCGATCGTCGGCGACGTCCGCGGCGACGGCTACTTCTACGGGATCGAGTTGGTCAAGGACTTCAAGACCAAGGAGACCTTCAACGCGGACGAGTCGGAGCGGGTGTTGCGGGGCTATGTGTCCGGCGCGTTGTTCGAGAACGGCCTGTACTGCCGGGCCGACGACCGCGGCGACCCGGTCGTCCAGGTCGCGCCCCCGCTGATCGCCGGCCAGGATGTGTTCGACGAGATCGAGCAGAAGCTCCGTATCGTTCTCACGGAGGCGTGGAACCGGATCTGACCCAGCCCCGGGCAGGCCGGGTCGTGTCCTTCACCCGACCGGACCACCTCCCGTTCGGCGTGGATCAACTTCATAGGCGTGGATCAACTTCGCAGGCATGGATCAACTTCGTCGGAATGGGACCAGAGTGACGGAACCGAGCAACTTCGTCCATGTCTGCGAAGTTGATCCACGCCGGAGGCGGGGATGACGGCGGATCGGTCGACCTCCACCGGCTACCGCGGGCTCAGCCTCTGGCTGGACCGGGTGGCCGATCCCCTGATCCCGCGTCCGGCTCTCGATCACGATCTCACCGCGGACGTGGCGATCGTCGGAGCCGGTTTCACCGGGCTGTGGACCGCGTACTACCTGCAGCGGGCCGACCCGACGCTGCGGATCGTGTTGCTGGAGAAGGAGATCGCGGGGTTCGGGGCGTCCGGCCGGAACGGCGGCTGGTGTTCGGACCTGTTCCCGGCGTCCTGGGACAAGATCGCCCGCCGGCACGGCCGCGCATCGGCGCTGGCCATGAAGGCAGCGATGCGAGCCGGCGTCGACGAGGTGGGTGCGGTGATCGCGGACGAACGGATCGACTGCGGCTGGGCCCGCGGCGGCACCATCGCCTTCGCCCGGTCCCGGGTCCAACTGGAGCGGGCGGTCGCCGAGGTGGAGAACGCCCACTCGTGGGGCGACACCGATGACGATCTCCGCCTGTTGAGCAGCGCCGAGGCCACCGAGATCGCCTCCGCCGACAGCATTCTCGGCGCGACGTTCACCCCGCACTGCGCCACTATCGATCCCGGCGCACTCGTCCGGTCGCTGGCCGACCTCGTCGTCGCCCGCGGCGCCGAACTGTACGAGGGGAGCGCCGTCACCGAGATCCGGCCGCACCGGGTCGTCACCGACCACGGCACGGTCACCGCCGACGTGGTGGTGCGGGCGACCGAGGGTTACACCTCGGCCCTACCCGGGGCCCGCCGCGAACTGGCCCCGATCTACTCGCTGATCGTGGCCACCGAGCCGCTGGACGAGGCCACGCTCGCCGCCGTCGGCCTGGCCGCACGGCCGACGTTCGCCGACCACCGGCACATGATCTGCTACGGCCAGCGCACCGCCGACGGGCGGATCGTGTTCGGTGGTCGTGGCGCCCCCTATCACTTCGGATCGGTCACCTCGCCGGGCTTCGATCGCGAGCCGGAGGTCTTCGACTCCCTGCGGCACAACCTGATCGACATGTTCCCGGCTCTGGCCGGAGTGAAGTTCACGCACTCCTGGGGCGGCCCGCTCGGGGTGCCACGTGACTGGCACGCCGGGGTCGGGCTCGACCCGGACACCGGGTTCGCCTGGGCCGGCGGCTACGTCGGGGACGGCGTGTCCACCTCCAACCTGGCCGGGCGGACCCTGGCCGATCTGATCACCTCGTCCGGCTCCGAGCTGACGGGACTGCCGTGGGTCGGGCACCGGTCCCGCAAGTGGGAGCCGGAACCGTTGCGCTACCTCGGGGTCAACGCCGGATTGCGCGTGATGGACGTCGCCGATCGCCGCGAGTCCCGGACCGGCAGGCACTCCAGCATGGCCAAGGCGTTCGGCCGGTTCCTGGGCGGCTGAGTCGCAGGGGCGCTCAGATCGCCGTAGCAGCAGCGATCGGCCCGCGCCGGGGTGATCGGTCGTCCGCCGATCGACCGGGTCTCATCGTCCAGCCCGGGCTACCGGCCAGTACGTATGGATCTGTCGTTCGAGTACGAACGACAAATCCATACGCTGATGACGATTGTGGACAGCCGCGGCCCTCGCCCTGCTCAAAACGGCACGCTGAGTGCGTGTATCACCGCCACGAGGTGCCACCCGAACTCGAACGTCTGGCCCGCGCCCAGTCCGGCGTCCTCGTGCGCACCCAGATCCTGGGCTGCGGGGTGTCGGACAACGTTCTCGACCGTTTGGTGTCCGCCGGCCTCTTCGGCCGGATCGAGCGCGGTCTGTTCGCCTACCCCCACGGGACGCCGCCCTGGACGGGGTGGGTCTGGGCCGGAGTCCTGATGGGTGGTCCCCACGCCCGGGCCGGCGGGATGACCGCGGCCCGGCTCCAGGGCCTGGCGGACCAGCAACCGCAGACCATCGACATCCTGACGCCGGCCGGAACGCGTCCGGCGGCCCGGAACTGGGTGACCTTTCGGGAGGAACGTCCTGGGGTCCGCTCGATCTCGACCCGGACGGAGCCGCCGTGCACCCGCATCGAGGACACGGTGCTCGACCTCTGCACCGCGGGCCCGGCCGCGGCCATCGAATGGATCACCGCAGCGATCCAACGCCGCCTGACCTCGCCCGAGGCACTGCAACGGGCCCTGCAGCGGCGCCGCCGGATACCAAATCGCCGGTTGATCACCGGGATCATCGCCGACGCCGCCGACGGCGTGCATTCCAGCCTCGAATACCACTACCGGCACGCCGTGGAGAAGGCGCACAGCCTGCCCCGCGGCCAGCGGCAGCAATCACGGGGAGCCCGTCGGGAGTTCGTCGACGTGCTGTACGCGGACTATGCCCTGGTCGTCGAGCTGGATGGCCGCCTGGGCCACGTCGGCCGGTTGCGGGACCGGAGGCGGGACAACGTCCACACCAAGACCGGTTCCCCGTCCCTGCGCTACGGCTGGACGGAGGTCACCCAGGAATCGTGCGAGGTCGCGTTGGAGGTGGCCGAGGTACTGATCGGCCAGGGATGGTCCGGCTCTCCCGGGCACTGCCCTCGCTGCCTGCGCTGACCTCGACCCCGGAGCGTTCGGATGCCCCTACCCCAGACCCATCCCGCCCGCGACCTCGCCGATCGCCTGGTCCAGCATCTCCAGGCCCTCCGCCAGCTCGCCGGCGGAGACGGTCAGCGGCGGCGCGATCCGGAAGGTCCCGCCCATACCCGGGATCTGGACCACGTTCATGTGCAGGCCGAGATCCAGGCAGCGCCGGGTGACGGCCGCGCCCAGCGCGTCGGACGGCTCCTTGGTCGAGCGGTCCAGCACCAGTTCCAGCCCGGCGAACAACCCGCGCCCGCGGATGTCGCCCACCACCTGGTGACGGCTCCGGATCTGCTCCAGACCGGCGCGCAACACCTGCCCCTTGGCCAACGACTGCTCGGCCATCCGATCCCGTTGCAGGACATCGAGAACCGTCAGCCCGACGGCGGCGACCATCGGATCGGACACGTGGGTCGTGTAGAACAGGTACCCCAGCGCGTGGGCCCGCTCCTCGATCTCGGCACTGGTGACGACGGCCGCCAGTGGCAGGCCGGCGCCGAGGGTCTTGGACAGGGTGATGATGTCCGGAACGATGCCGTCACGCTCGAAGGCATACCAGGCTCCGGTCCGGCAGAGCCCGGTCTGCGCCTCGTCGAGGATCAGCAGCATCCCGCGTTCGCGACATTTGCGTTGCAGCGCAGCCAGATAGCCGATGGGCGGATCGATCAGCCCACCCGAGGAGAGGATCGGCTCGACGATGCAGGCGGCCAGGCTGCCCACGGACTGCGCATCGACCAGCTCGAATGACAGATCCAGCTGCCGCTTCCAGTCGAACTCGCCGGCGGCGTCGACGAAGTCCGGTCGGTACGCATACGGGGTGGGGATGGCGATGTTGCCCGGAGTGGCCGGGCCGTAACCCTTCCGACCCGAGCTGTAGGTGGCCGCCGCGGCGCCCGAGGTCATGCCGTGCCAGGAGCGGCTGAAGGAGACGATCTCGAACTTCCCGGTGACCAGCTTCGCCATCCGGATGGCCGCCTCGTTGGACTCGGCGCCGGTGGTCAGCAACAGCACCTTCTCCAGCGTGGCTGGCAGCGTGTCGGCCAGCCGCCGGGCCAGGTCCACCACCGGACGGGACAGCATGCCGCTGAACAGGTGGTCCAGGGTGCCGACGGCCTCCCGGACGGTGGCGACGATCTCGGGATGTGAGTGCCCGAGAATGGCGCTCATCTGCCCGGAGGTGAAGTCCAGCAGCCGGCGGCCGCTCTCGGTGTACAGATAGCTGCCGGCCGCGCTGGCGATGATCTCGGGCGTGAAGTGACCCCCGTACCGGATCAGGTGCCGGTCGGCATCGGCCCAGAACGTGGTGGAGTCGGCGCTGGTCGGCTCAGAGGTCGTCGTCATGACCGAATCATAGGAAACCCGGGTGGCACCTCAGGTCAGACGGAACTGCCCCGACCGGGTGGCGTAGGTGTTCCGGTCCTTCTCCTTCGAGCAGCGGGTGCACGCCCGGTATCCCTGCTTCTCCAGGCCACCGGACTCCGGATTGGGATCGGGGAAGTCGACCAGGCGGTGCAAACCCAGCCGGCACAACCACGGCTTGTCCATCGGCATTCTCCCGCAACGCGATCCCCTGGCCCCGAGGCCATGGTCGCGTCGAGTCGTCACCCGCGTCAAGAGCCACTCGGGTCACCGTCCTCGGTCGTGACCGGGACGAGCACACCGTGGCCCGGTCATCATCGGACGGCGGCACCGGGATGAGTCGCCGCCGGTGCTCTCCGGGCCGCCGCGCCGGCCATCGACGACGGGGTCGGACGAGGTCAGAACCAGCGTTCCAGCACGGCCGCCACCCCGTCGTCCCCGTGGTGCGGGGCGATCTCGCTGGCCACGGCGGTGACCTCGGGGTGGGCGTTACCCATGGCCACGCCGTGCCCGGCCCAGGTCAGCATCTCCAGGTCGTTGGGCATGTCGCCGAAGGCGATCGCTTCGGCCGATTCGATCCCCCACGACTGCGCGAGCCGGGCCAGCGCGAACCCCTTGTTGACTCCGGCCGCGGCGACCTCGATGAGGCCGTCGTCCGTGGAGTAGGTGACCGACAGCTGGTCGTCCACGCCGGCCTCGGCCGCACTGAGGCGGGCTGCGGTGGCCAGGCTGTGCGAGTCGCCCGGGCCCCTGACCAGCAGCTTTCCGGCCGGATCGGCCAGGATGGTTGACCGGCGGCCGACCCGGTGCTGGCCCTGCCCGAGCAGCCAGGGGTGACGGTAGGTGTCCTCCGCCCAGAAGTCGTGCTCCAGGCTCCCCAGTCGCTCGACGGCCACCGAGATCTCCAGACGGCGCGACAGGGCCGCCGCGAAGGCCTGCATGGCCGACGGCAGCATGGGGGCGCTGGCCACGATCTCGCCGCTGCCGATGTCGAACGTGACGGCCCCGTTCATGCAGACCGCGGTGCCGCTGAACCCGGCATCGATGGCCGGCCCCAACCAGATCACCGGGCGGCCGGTGGCGATGACGACCCGCGCCCCGGCCTGACCCGCTCGCCGCAGAGCCGCGGCGTTGCGCTCGCTGACCCGGAGCCCGTCAGCGCCGAGCAGCGTCCCGTCCATGTCCGTGACGACCATCTTCGGCGTAGCCGACAGCCGGGAGGAGACCAGGCCGGCACCGACGGACGGCGCGGCGTTCAAGGACAGATCGGGAGCAGACACTGCCTCATTGTTCCAGGCGCGCTGGCGCGGCCCGCACCGTACGGCCCTGGGTTCGCTACGGGCCGAGCACCCGGTCCAGGTAGGGGTTGGCGAACCGGCGATCCGGGTCCACCGTGTCCCGGACGGCGAGCGCATCACCGAACCGCGGGTAGCGCGCGCGTAACTGTTCGTGGCCAAGGGAATGCAGCTTGCCCCAGTGCGGGCGTCCGCCGAAGGCCAGCAGCACCTCCTGGACGGCCAGGAAGTACTCGGCGAACGGATCCCGGTGGTAGCGATGCACGGCGACGTAGGCGCTGGGGCGGCCGTACGCGGTGGACAGCCAGACATCGTCGGCCGCGGCCACGCGGATCTCCAACGGGAACGAGATGCGCCAGCCCTTGCGTTGGATCAAGGTCCGGATTTCTCTGATCGCCTCCGGTATCGCGTCCCGGTCGATGGCGTATTCCATCTCCCGGAAACGGACCCGGCGCGGCGAGGTGAAGACGGAATACGAGTCGTCGGTGAATGTCCGCGTACTCACCAGGTGGGCCGCCACGCGGTTGATCGTCGGAACCACCTGCGGCACCAACCATCCGAGCCCACAGGTAGCGGCGAACAGTCCGTTGGACATCGCCTCGTCGTCCAGCGTGGACCGCCACCGGGGCAGTGGGCGACGGCCGGATTCGAGCCCAAGGCGGGTATTGGACTTCACCAGCGCGGTGTCGGTGTGCGGAAACCAGTAGAACTCGACGTGGTCGGCGCCGGCGGTGATCTGGTCGAAATGCTCCAGCACCGGGGCCAGGGGCATCGGATGCTCATCGGCCGCCAGCAGGAACGCCGGCACGCACCGGATCGTCACCTCGGTCAGCACCCCGAAGGCGCCGAGCCCGATCCGCGCCGCCTGGAACAGCTCGGGCCGGACGGTGCCCGAACAGTCGACGACGCCACCACCGGCCAACACCAGCCGCAACCCGGTGACCTGTGCCGCGATGCCCGCGAAAGCCGTTCCGGTTCCATGGGTTCCGGTCGAGATGGCCCCGGCCACGGTCTGGGTGTCGATATCGCCCATGTTCTCCAGGGCCAGGCCGTACGGCCGCAACAGGGCCGGCAGGTCACGCAACCGGGTCCCCGCCCCCAACGTGACCTCGTGCCCATCGACCCGGCGCACGCCGCTCAGCGCGTCCAGCCGCACCATCACCCCGTCGGTGGCGGCGATCGGGGTGAAGGAATGCCCCGCTCCGACCGGTCGTACGCGGCGCCGGTCGCCCGCCGCCCGACTCAGCAGGGCGACGACTTCCGTTTCGTCACGCGGGGTCTCGATCGAGGTCGGATGAGCCAGCACCGAACGGCCCCAGTTCCGCCACGCCGTCACAGGAAGACCTGCCCCTCGCCGCGATAGGTGGGCAGCACATCGGTGATCCGGCCGTCTTCGACGAGGTGGAATTCGTTGAGATGCTCGGCCGGCTCACCGGCCTTGGCGTGCCGGAGCCAGATCTGTTCGCCCACGGCGAGGTTCCGGGCACGGCGCCCCCGCAGTGGGGTCTGCACCTCGCCCGCGCCCTCGAGATCGACGTATTCCAGTCCCGGCGGGTCGGCGATCACCGGAAGTCGATCGGCACCCACCGGGCCGGACGCCACCCAACCACCGCCGAGCATGGTGGCCACCGAACGAGAAGGCCGCCGCACCACCGACATCACGAAGTACATGGCCGGGTGGGGGTGGAAGGCGCCGTAGTGGTCGAACAGGCCGGGGCCGACCAGTCCGGACCCGGCCGCCAGTTCGGTGACGGCGTCCTCGGCGGTGGTCGTCTCCAGCGAGCCGGTCCCCCCGCCGTTGACGAATTCCAGGTCGGCCACACCGCGCACGGCGGCCACCACCAGCGCCCGCCGCTCCAGGAGCTCCGCAGCCGAACGGTGCTGCATCGCTCGCACGAGCCGCGGCCGAAGCCCGCGTCCGGCATTGCCGACCCCGGCGATCTGACCCTCGTAGGCCATCATCCCGACCAGCCGGAAGCCGGGACGAGCCGCGATCAGCCGTGCGAGGGCCTGTGCCGCATCAGGGGTCCGGACGGGTGACCGGAGTGCCCCGGCCTTGATCGGACCCTTCCGGAACCCCGCGTCCAGTTCGATGCACACCCGGATGACATTTCGCCGCGCCGGCGGGAGAACCGCGTCGATCAGATCCAGCTGGGCCGCGTCGTCGATCATCAGCGTGACCGCCGCCGCCGCTCCCTCGTCGGCCGCGAGCTGAGCGATCCCGGCCCGATGGACGCTCGGGTATCCGACCACCAGATCACGGAAGTCCTTGCCGTACAGCCACAACGCCTCCGGCAGCGTGTAGCAGAGCAGTCCGGCGAACCCGGGCCGCGCGAGCGTGTCGGCCAATACCTGGCGGATGCGGATCGACTTGCTGGCGATCCGGATCGGTTTGCCGGCCGCTCGGCGCCGCAGATCGTCGGCGTTCCAGTCGAGCGCGGCCCGGTCGAGCACGCCGAACGGCGGGTCAAGGTCGGCGGTGGCGGCGCGCAGGTCCGCAATGCCCGGGATCGCCGCGCCGGCTCGGATCGTCATGAGACGGGCCGGGCGTGCGTGGCGAAATCGGCCGCGAACGCGGCCAGGGCGGCATGGGCGGCCGCGCTGTCCCGGTCGACCAGGTAGTGCAGGGTCAGACCGTCGAGCACCGTCACCACTTGCCTCGCCAGCACTTCCTTGTCCAGGTCCCAGACGATCTGACGGATCTGTTCGAGCTGGTCGAGGGTGCCGCGCACCCCGTCCAGATAGCGGCGGTACTGGAAGCGGGCGATCTCGCTGGACCGCGGATCACGCAGCACCGCGGTGGTGATCTCGTACAACACCTGATGCAGACCCGGTTCCGCCTCCACCGCGTCCCAGTAGACCCCGAAGGCACGGGTCACTGCCTCTTCCATCGAGCCGTCCGTGCCGACCGCGTCCATGGACGCCGAGACCTGCGCGGCCAGCAGCCCGGCGGCCACCTCGCGCAGCAGTTCGTCCCGGTTGGTGAAGCAGTAGTGGAACACGCCCTGCTTCATCCCTGCCTCGGCACAGATCGCCCTGGTCGTGGCGGCCGCGAAACCGTCACGGACGAGCACCCGCCAGGCCGCCTCCAGCAACAGTTCTCGCCGCTGCGCCACGGAAATGCGAGGCATGGCGTCCCTTCCGGAACCTCGAACGGCAGGACGGCGACTGCGCGCCATGCAGGTACGCAGCCGCCGTAGTGGACCACTGTGCGGGCGCCGGGTCTCCGGCGTCAAGCGTTCACCGGAAGATTGTTGGTCAAGTGACCAAGTTGAGTCCCTCGATGTATTGACGCGGTCACCGAACCACGTCGATAGTGACGCAATGGGGCAACTCGGACGGTCGCGGGCAGGTGTCGCCGCGGCGTTCTTCGCCCAAGGCCTGGGGTTCGCAGTGGTGCTGACCCATCTCCCGGCGGTCAAGGACCGGTACGGACTGGACGACCTGGCCATCACCGGAGTCATGTTCGCGGTGGCCGTCCTGGCCGGGCTCGGGTCGACCGCGGCCGGGGCCTTTGCCTCGCGTCGGGGCAGCGCGACGTCCCTGCGGGCGGCCCTGGTGATCGCCGCGTCCGGTCTGGCCGTCGCCGGCCTGGCCGATGACCTGGTCGTCTTCCTGATCGGGGTCGGCCTCTACGGCCTGGGCCTCGGCACGGTGGACGCGTCGGAGAACATGCAGGCCGTTGCCCTCGAGGCCCGGTACGGCCGATCGATCCTCACCTCCTTCCACGCGGCCTGGTCGGCCGGCGGCATCGTCGGGGCGCTCTACACCGCGGGCACCCATTCCTGGACACTCACCGCGGCGCTGGTGCCGACGGCCGTCGTCATCGCCGCCATCGCCCTGGGCCCGTACCTACCCGGCATCGAGGCGGCCCCGGACACCGAGGCCGCCGCCCAGCTCCCGTGGCGCCCATTGCTGCTGCTGGGGGCGGCGTTGGTGCTGTTCTACATCGCCGATTCCGCGGCGTCGTCCTGGTCGACCATCTACCTGCGTGACGGCCTGGCCGCAACCGCCGGCGTGGCCCCCCTGGCCTACGGCGCCTACCAGACGACCAGTCTGTTGTCCCGGGTGGCGGGCGACTTCCTGGTGCGCCGCAGCGGCGCGGTGACCGTGGTCCGGATGGCCGCCGGTATCGGCGCGGTCGGCTTGCTCCTGGTCGTTCTCGCCCCCGGGCCGGCGGTGGCCATCGCCGGATTCGCCGTGCTCGGAGCCGGCCTCGCCGTGGTCGCGCCGCTCACCTTCTCGGCCGCCGGCGTGCTGGCCGGCCAGGGCACCCCGGAGGAACGCCGTCGGCGGGCCGATGTGCTGGTGGCCCGGCTGAACCAGTTCAACTACCTGGGATTCGTGCTCGGCGGCGTACTGACCGGGCTGGTGAGTTCCGGCAGCTCGCTGCGCTGGGGCTACGTCGTGCCGCTGGTGACGACGGCGGTTCTGGTTCTGCTGGCTCCCGCGTTCGCCGCCCGACGGGCGGTCACCACCCCGGCCTGAGGTGGGCGGCGCGGGCGGCGGCACTCCAGGCGACCCACCAACCGGGCACCGGAGACCCGGCCAGTCCCGACCGCAGCACCCTGGCCACGGCACCCTCTCCGTCCAGTGCGAAGTGGTGCCCGACCGGGATGCTCGGGGCGTTCGGGACCGCCGCGCCGGCCAACGTGAGGGTGTCGATGACGCTCGCCCGTCCGGCCAGGCCCGGGAGCTCGCGGGTCGCTGGGTCGCGGAGGTCGAGATCCTCGACCAACAGCGGCCCGTCCGGGCGTTCGATCCGGTTCTGAACCCGCACCGCCCCACCGACCTGCCCACTCCGGCCCAGCACGACCGTTTCCCGGATGCACATCACGGCCCCCGCGGCCAGATCGAAACGGCTGTGCCGCAGCGTGTTCGCCCCGTCCGAGACGACGAACGGTTCGCCCGGCCAGAGCAGCATCCCGCCCGCGTCGACGGTGACCTGGACGTTCCACCAGGACGGCGCGCCGCCGGCGTCGTAGGCCACGGTCCCGGCCGTCTCCACGATCTCCAGCCACGCCCCGGGTCCGACCCGCAGATCCAGCTCCACCCGGTCCTCGCCGAGCAGGAGCGCCGTGGTCGCCACCAGGGCCACCTTCGCCCCGGTGGCGTCCTGACGCACCAGCCGGGGCGCCAGGTTTCCGCCCGTCATCCGCAGCCGGGATCGACCCTCGCCGGCGTCGACGCCGACGAACGTCACGCGTGGGGGTGTTCGTGATCGTCGTGGCGGTGGCTGTGTTCGTCGTGGCGGTGGCTGTGCGGAGCCATCGGGCCCGGGTCGACCGGGACATGGTGGCCGGATCGGAACGACGTCAACACGCTCCGCACCCAGTCCTTGAGACCCTCGATCGACTCGGCGTCGGTGCGCGACAACGCCAGTACCGGCCGTCCGTCGCGGGCCCGGCGCCCGTCGGCCACCATCTGCGCGACGTCCACCCCGACGTACGGCGCGAGGTCGGTCTTGTTTACCACCAACAGGTCGGCCCGGCCGATACCGGGACCGCCCTTGCGGGCCACGTCGCCGCCGCCGGCCACGTCCAGGACGAAGATCTGCGCATCGACCAGGGCCGGGGAGAAGGTCGCGGTCAGGTTGTCGCCGCCGGATTCGACCAGCACCACATCCAGTGGGGCGAAATCACTCTCCAGGTCCTCTACGGCGATCAGGTTCGCGGTCACGTCATCCCGGATGGCGGTGTGCGGGCAGGCGCCGGTCTCGACGGCCCGGATGCGTTCCGGGTCCAGCACTCCGGCCGACCGCAGGAAGCGAGCGTCCTCGTCGGTGTAGATGTCGTTCGTGATCACCCCCAACCGCAGCTCGGCGTTCATCTCGCGGCAGATCAGCGCGATCAGCGACGACTTGCCGGTGCCGACCGGGCCGGCGACTCCGAGGCGAAGGGATCGGGTGGCGGACAGGCCGGGGACGGATTCCAGATCAGGCACGGAACAACCTTTGCGTTGTGGTGGAGTGGATCTCGGCCCACTGCTCGATGAGCGGGGCGCCGAAGGCCGGGATCTGGTCGGGTTCGGTGAGGCCGGCGACACCGGCGGCCATCCGTTCGATCACCGGCTGCGCCCCGATCACCCAGGCCGTGGCCTCCAGCGGATCGAGCGGGGCGATCTTCAGAGCCGCGGCGGCTATCGTCTGCGCCTCGTCGTACCCGATCAGCCGGGCCAGCTGGGCCGGGTTGAGTCCGGCGCACGCGGCCGCCACCCCGAGAACCACGGCCCGCCCCGGGCGTTCCACCGCACCCAGGGCGATCACTGCGCGGTGGCGCGGCCAGAGCCGGGCGACCAGCCGCTGGTAGCCCCGACCGAGCAGGACGGACGTCTCGCGCAGGGCCGGGCTGATGGTCCGGGCCCGCCAGGCCCGGTCGACGCCCCTCAGCCCTGGGGTCGGGTCGGCGCCGAGCGCCCGATGACGCGCCACCACCGCCGCACCGGCCTCGACCGCGGTCACCGTCGTCAACCGAGCCCGGATGTAGGCCGGTACGTCTGCCGGCGGCAGGCCGGCGTTGATCGCCGGTTCCAGCCCGGCCGACTGGGTGTGGGCGCCGGTCGGCAGCCGGGCGTCGGAGAGCAGCATCAACATCAGTTCGGCCGGTCCGTCCGGCATCAGAACATCGAGTAGAGCTGGGCCAGCGGCAGGACGGACGCCGGAGCGGGTTCGATGAGCTCCCCGTCGACCTTGATCGCGAACGTCTCCGGATTGATGTCGATGTCCGGGAGGGCGTCGTTGTTGATCATCTGGGCCTTGCCGACCTCACGCGTCGGGCGGACCGCGACCAGATCCCGGCGCAGTCCGAGCCGAGTGGCCAGACCGTCTTCGACCGCGGCCGGCGCGACGAAGGACACCGACAGGTCGGCCCCGATGGCGTCGCCGAACGATGGGCGCATCAGCACCGGTTGCGGGGTCGGGATGGACGCGTTCGGGTCACCAAGGGCGCCCCACGCGATGGCGCCGCCTTTGATGACGATCGACGGGCGGACGCCGAAGAACTTCGGCTCCCACAACACCAGGTCGGCCAGCTTGCCGACCTCGACGCTGCCGATCTCGTGGTCGACGCCGTGCGAGATCGCCGGGTTGATGGTGTATTTCGCGATGTACCGCTTGGCCCGGAAGTTGTCCGCCGGTTGGGAGCCGCCGATGTCGCCGCGCCGCAACTTCATCACGTGGGCCACCTGCCAGGTCCGGGTGACGACCTCGCCGATGCGGCCCATGGCCTGCGCGTCGGAGGAGGTCATCGAGATCGCACCCATGTCGTGGAGGACGTCCTCGGCGGCGATGGTCGTGGCCCGGATCCGGGACTCGGCGAACGCGAGGTCCTCCGGGACCGCCGGGTTCAGGTGATGGCAGACCATCAACATGTCCAGGTGCTCGGCCACGGTGTTGACCGTGTGGGGCAGTGTCGGGTTGGTCGACCCGGGGAGCACCATCGGCAGCCCGGCCAGCTTCAGGATGTCCGGGGCGTGGCCGCCCCCGGCCCCCTCGACGTGGAACGCCGACAGGGACCGGCCGGCGATGGCGTCGATGGTCGACTGCACGTACCCGGACTCGTTGAGCGAGTCCGAGTGCAAGGCAACCTGCAAACCCCACTCGGCCGCGCCGCGCAGCGCCGCGTCGATCGCGGCCGGGGTGGAGCCCCAGTCCTCGTGCACCTTGTAGCCGCCGGCCCCGGCCAGCGCCTGCTCGGCCAGGCCGGCCGTCGACACCGTGTTGCCCTTGCCCAGCAGCAACACGTTGACCGGCAACGCATCCAGGGCGCGATGCATCTTCTCCAGATGCCAGGCGCCGGGGGTGACGGTGGTGGCCTTGCTGCCCTCGCTGGGGCCGGTGCCGCCGCCCCCGATGGTCGTCAGCCCGGTGGCCAGGGCCTCGTGGATCTGCGACGGGGAGAGCAGGTGCACGTGCGAGTCGAAGCCGCCGGCGGTGAGGATCTTGCCCTCGCCGGAGATGACGTCGGTCGATGGCCCGATGTGCAGATCCGGGTGCACTCCGTCGGCCACATCCGGGTTGCCGGAACGGCCGAGGGCCACGATGCGGCCGTCGCGGACCCCGACATCGGCCCGGACGACGCCCCAGTGGTCGAGCACGATGGCGTTGGTGATGACGGTGTCGACGGCGCCCTGGGCCCGGGTCGTGCTGCCCTGGGCCATCGACTCCCGGATGGACTTGCCGCCGCCGAAGACGGCCTCGTCGCCGCCCGCGGTGTAGTCCTTCTCGATCTCGATCCACAGGTCGGTGTCGCCCAGGCGCACTTGGTCGCCGACCGTCGGGCCGTACAGCGCGGCGTATTCGGCGCGGGAGATCTCGACCATCAGAGCACCCCGCCGTCGGTCTTGATCTGGATTCCCGGAATGCGGCGCAATCCCCGGAAGGCCACCGCGGCAACGTCTCTGGAGGCGCCGGGCTCGAACCGGCGGGACGTTCCGGACGGAATGTCCAGCCGGAACCCGTGCGCGGCCGTTCGGTCGAACTCCAGTGCGGAGTTCGCGTCCGGCAGGTGCAGGTGCGAGCCGATCTGGATCGGGCGGTCGCCGGTGTTGACGATGTGCAGTGAGATCCGTTCAGAGTCCGTGCGGTCGCCGTTCAGCACGACGGTGCCGTCGGCCGTGCGGATGGCCCCTGGGCCGGTGCTGCTTCCCGATGCCATGGTGGCTCCCTACGCGATCGGCTGGTGGATGGTGACGAGCTTGCGCCCGTCGGGGAAGGTGGCCTCGACCTGGACGTCGGGCAGCATCTCGGCCACCCCGTCCATCACCTGCTCCCGGGTCAGGACCTCGCGGCCGGCCGCCATCAGGTCCTCGACACTGCGGCCGTCGCGGGCCCGCTCGATCACCCAGGTCGTCAGCAGGGCAACGGTTTCCGGGTAGTTCAGCTGCACGCCGCGGTCCAGCCGGTCGCGCGCCACCATGCCGGCCACCGACAGCAGCAATTTCTC
Organism: Nakamurella panacisegetis; assembly: GCF_900104535.1. Classification (NCBI taxonomy): domain Bacteria; kingdom Bacillati; phylum Actinomycetota; class Actinomycetes; order Nakamurellales; family Nakamurellaceae; genus Nakamurella; species Nakamurella panacisegetis. The sequence goes on from NZ_LT629710.1 coordinate 1,319,022, forward strand.
GGTATCGCCTGGTGTCAGATGCATCTGGAACGTGCCTCCTGGTCTCGGGCGGGCCGTGCAGCGCGCCCCGCCGCTCTCGGCTCGCCGCACCTCCCCGCTTCTGCGAACGACGTCGTCACGATCTTCCCCCGGGCGGGGCGCCGCGCACGAGGTACCGCTCGACGACGGCGCGGTCGATCCCGGCCACGGCCAGCATCTCCTCCGGCCGGACGGCCCCACAGGCCAGCGCGGCGGCCAGATGCCGGGCGAGCGCGAACGCGGTGGCCGGCTCGTCCAGCACGCCGCCGGCACCGGGCTCCTGGCGGTGGTAGTCACCGAGCCGGACGGCCGCCTCGGCCCAACCGTCGCGAAAGAAGGAGAACGTGGCCGCGAACCGCGACGGCAGCTGCGCCGCGTGCAGGTCCCAGCCCTGGAAGATGCCCTGCCGCAACGCCCGGAGCACCCCGTCGGCGTGGGTCGCCCACCGCTGCCCGACCACGTCGGGCGGGCCGACCGGCACCTTGTTGTCCGAGCCGTCGGAGACCCGGACACCCGTCTCGGCGGCCGCGAGCATCATCAGTGATTTGGCGAAATCGGCCACCGGATGACGCAGATTCTGGTGCGCCCCGAGGATTCCCAGACTGGCCGTGTAGTCATACGTACCGAAGTGCAAACCGGAGACCCGGCCGTCCGCCGCGTGGATCATCTGGGCCACCGGGACCGTGCCGTCGGCGCCGAGCACGGTCTGGGGAGTCTCCACCTGGATCTCGAAGCGCAACGTCCCCGGCTCGAGCGAGTGGGCGATCTCCAACTGGGCCAGGACGGCCACGAAGACGCCGATCTGGGCCAGGGAGGTGACCTTCGGGAGGGTGACGACGAAGCCGGCCCGCAGCGGTCCGGCCGACAGCACGGCGCCCAGGAACAGGTCCAGGGTGCGCAACCCCCGCTGTCGGGTGGCTCCGGCCAGGCTCCGGATCCGCAGGCCCCACGATCGCGGCATCGGCTCGGCAGCAACGATTCCCGCCGCCCGGACGGCGTGGTCGTCCTCGTCCAGGTCGTCGGCCACGGTGCCCCGGTGGGCCCGGAAGCCGTCCTCGAAATCGATCCGCAGATCCTCGATCGGCTCGGTGACGAGTTTGGCCCTGGTCAGCGCGTCGAGCTCGTCCGGTACGCCGGCCAACCCGGCCAGCAGGTCCTGCCACTGCGCCGCATGCTCGTCGAGGGCTGCCACCGCTGCGCCGCCCCATCCGCGGACGACGCCCGGCACGAACCGCGACACCGGGATGTAGACGGTGTGCACACATCCCGGGGCGGGCGGCCCGGGATAGGCGGCCGCGTAGCTGATGTCGTCCGGAACAAGGGCGTCGTCCCAGCGGGCCAACAGCTCTGGGGCGAGCACCCCGACCTCAGGGAATGAGGTCATAGGCCGGGAGGGTCAGGAAGTCGACGTAATTCTTCCGCGTGGTCAGGTCGACCAGCAGATTCCGCGCATCGGCGAGAAGATTGCGGCCGTGGGGGATCTCGGCCCAGGCGTCGGCCAGATCCTCGGTCGCGGCGTCGGCGATCTCGGTGATCAGGGCCACGGTCACCATCCGGCCGGTGTCCAGCATCGTGTGCGCCTGCAACCACTGCCACACCTGCGACCGGGAGATCTCGGCGGTTGCGGCGTCCTCCATCAGGTGGTGGATGGCCACCGCGCCGCGGCCGGACAACCAGGTCACCAGGTATTCCAGAGCCACCGAGATGTTGCCCCGCAGGCCGGCTTCGGTGACGGGGGTGACCCCGTCGATCTGCAGTGACTTGAAGTTCAGCAGCTCCGGCCCCGGCACCTGGGCGTCCCGCCCCTTGTCCAGCTGGTTTACCCCGTCGCCGAGCGCGGCGTCGAAGATCTCCCGACACACCGGGACCAACCCCGGGTGTGCCACCCAGGAACCCTCGTATCCGGCGTCCGCCTCGCGGGTCTTGTCCGCCCGCACCTTGGCGAAGGCGACCTCGTTGGCCGCCGGGTCCTTGGACGGGATGAACGCGGCCATGCCACCGATGGCGTACGCACCGCGCTTGTGGCAGGTGGCCACCAGCAGGTCCGAGTAGGCCTTCATGAACGGCGCGGCCATGGTGATGGTGTTCCGATCCGGCAGGACGAAGTCGGGTCCGGCGTCGCGGAACGTCTTGATCGCCGAGAACAGATAGTCCCAGCGGCCGGCGTTGAGGCCGGAGGCGTAGTCCCGCAGCTCGTACAGGAACTCGTCCATCTCGAACGCGGCCCAGATGGTCTCGATCAGCATCGTGGCCCGCACGCTGCCCGCCGGGATGCCGCAGTACTGTTCGGCGAACGCGAAAACCTCGGCCCACAGCCGGGCCTCGAGATGCGATTCCATCTTCGGCAGGTAGAACGCCGGCCCCCTCCCCCTGGCCAACAATTCGGAGGCGTTGTGGAAGAAGTACAGACCGAAATCGACCAACGAGCCGGACAGCGGCTCGCCGGCGCGGATCAGGTGCTTCTCGGGCAGGTGCCAACCGCGGGGCCGCATGACGATGACCGCGTGCTCACCGTCGGCGAGACGGTAGGACTTGCCACCCTGTTCGAGCGTGATCGTCTCCCGGATCGCGTCGGCCAGATTGATCTGCCCGTCGATCACGTTGGGCCAGTGCGGCGTATTGGCGTCCTCCATGTCGGCCAGCCAGACCTTGGCCCCGGAGTTCATCGCGTTGATCGTCATCTTCCGGTCGGTCGGGCCGGTGATCTCCACCCGCCGGTCGGACAGGTAGGCCGGCGTCGGCGCGACCGTCCAGTCGCCCGCCCGGATCTCGGCCGTCTCGGGAAGGAAGTCCAGCGTGGCGCCCGCGGCGACGGCGTCCCGGCGCGTGGTGCGCAAGGCCAGCAGCTCGCGCCGCCGATCACCGAACTTCGCGTGCAGGGCGTCCAGGAACTCCAGCGCGGCCGGAGTGAGGACGCGCTCGGCACCGGGGACAACGGGTGCGCCGGCCACAACAGAGATGCTCACGAAACTCCTTCACTCGCAGGCTGCGACCGGCTCGGCCGTCAGAACTTCATCACATCACGGAAGCCTCCCGCCGGGACGGTCCGGACCCGGATTTCGGGTCCCGGCCGGCGCCCCGGCGCAGGTGATCACACGAATCCGGCCACACCGTCCCAGGTGCCGGGCGGTACCGGCGCGTCGTCGCGCACGACGGCCGCCTCGATCAGCCCGTACGGGCGGTCGGCGGCGTAGAAGACCATGTTCGGGTTGTCCAGGTCCCACTTGCCCAGATCGACCACGAAGTGGTGCAGGTTGGGCATGGACAGCCGGATCTCGCTGATCTGCGGGTGAGCCTCCAGGACGCTCCGGCCCATCGCGAACAGCGTCTGCTGCAGGGACAGGCTGTGCACCACGGCGAACTGCTCCAGCAGGATCGCCTTGACCGAGGCGAACACGGAGTCGAAGTCGACCTCGAGGGTGTTGTAGACCCAGCGGGAGGTGACCGAGGTCGCCATCACCCGATCGTCGGTCTCCACCAGCGACGTGTAGGGCACGTCGGGGAACCCGTGGAACTCGCTGCCGGTGCTCTTCAGGACGATCAAGCCGGAAACCCCGGAGATGACGGTCTCGTCCCCGTTCAAGCCCGGCGTCGCTACGCTCGCCCGGCCGACATCCCCCGTCGCTGCGCTCGCCCGGCCGACATCCCCCGTCGCCGCGCTCGCCCGGCCGACATCCCCCGTCGCCGCGCTCGCCCGGCCGACATCCCCCGTCGCCGCGCTCGCCCCGGTCCCCTTCTTCACCACGGTCGTCCGGACGGTGGCCGGACCCCTGGTGAACGAGTGGTCGTGCGGTCCGTCGGCGGTCTGGATGCGGTCCCAGGCGTACTGCTCGATCTCCATGCGGGCGCCCGTCACGTAGGCGTAGGTGCCCACGTAGTTGCGGGCCAGGCGCAGCCCGAACTCCTCGATCGCGCCGATACCGTCCCGGCGGGCCAGGGCGTAGATCGTGTTCTTCTGGGTGTCGGTGGCGATGACCTTGTCGTTGGCCCCGGTGAGGTGGGTGTCGGCGAAGTCGCCGATCAACTGGCTGGTGACGTTGAGGTCGGTGATCACGTGGACCGGTGTGGTCCGGTCCACGTGGACCAGCCGGACCTCGGCCTTCCCGTACCGGTTGGTGCCCAGGACGATCGCCATGTGCTAGCTCCCGAGGTAGGTCGAGTAGGAGTAGGTGCTGGCCAGCACCGGGATGTGGAAATGCGCGCGCGTGGCCGGCAGCAGTACCGACACGGCGATGCGGGGGTAGAACATCGCGCCGTGGACCGCGCGGAAGTAGTCCGCGGTGACGAACACGAGCCGGTACTCCCCCGGTTCGAGCGGCTCGGCGTTGAGCTGGGCGACCCGGCCGTCGGCGTCGGTGACGCCGCCGCCGACCGCAGTGGCCGTGCCGTCGGGCCGGAGCTGCTCCAGCGACACCTCGACGCCCGCGGCGGGCCGGCCGGCGCCGGTGTCCAGCAGGTGGGTCGACACCCGCTCGATGCTCGCCCTCGACGGCTCGCTCATTCCGGCCCCACCGCCTTGGCCAGCCGCAGCAGGCCGATCTGGCGAAGTTCGTCCATCACCACCGGCTTCTCCGATTCGGCATCGTTGGTCAGTCGGGACTTCAGGTTCCCCAGGATCTCAGCCCCCGAACGCCCCGCCGCGCGCAGCAGGAAGATGTACCCGAAACGGGCCTCGTACTCGGCGTTCCCGGCGGCCAGTTCGGCCGCGTCGTCGTCCCGCACCCCGGACTGTTCCGACTCCGACCAGGCCGACTCGGTGGCCGTCCCCGCGACGGCGGCCTTCTTCTCGCCGATCCGGGGGTGCCGGGCCAGCGCTCCGGCCACCTGCCGCCAGCTGATCTGCCCGGCCCGGTCGGCCGCGGCCGCCCGGAGCGATTCCAGGTCGGGGTAGGGCCGTCCGGCCGACACCGCCGACACCCACTCCGGGATGTCGAGGCAGGCACCGAGAACCTCTGTGGCCACGGCGTCATCGGAGTTGAACTCGGTCAGCGTGGTCACGACGGCACCCCTCGACGGCCGTCGGGGCGCGGCCGGTGCGGCGGCGACCCGGTGTCGCCGTCGGGTTCGGTGAACAGTCCGGTGTCGACCGGCAGGGCCGCGATGGAAGTGTCCAGGTGGTCGAGGTGGCGGCTGGCCACGGCCAGCAGGGCAGCGGCCTGACGGGCCACGAAGTGGTCGAGCATCGCCCGGTGCTCGGCGTGCAGGCGTCCACGCTGAGCCTGGTCGATGTGCGCCATCGGCTGGAACGGCTCGGTCACGTTCCACGCCGACTCGAGCATGCCGAGCAGCGGGCGCATGCGGGACGGGGTGACCAGGGCCAGGTGGAACCGGCGGCTCTGCACGTGGTAGCCGTGGAAGTCGTTGTCGGACATGGCTCGGTCCAGGGCGGCGAGGGCGTCCACGGCGACCGCGTCGTCGGCCGGGGTGGCCAACTCGACCGCGGAGGCCAGCGCCGCCTTCTCCAGCACCCCGCGCACCGTGTACAGACCTTTGAACTCCTCGACGGTCAGCTGGGCGACCAGGTACCCGGAGTGCGGGCGGTGGTCGACCAACCCTTCACCGATCAGCGTGCGGAGCGATTCCCGCACCGGGATACGGCTGACGCCGAACGTCTCGGCCACCTGATCGACCGGGATAGGCGTTCCCGGTGCCACGCCGCCCTCGAGGATCACGCGTCGGAGTTCGGCCAGGATCGCGGCTTGGGAACGGGTGGTCCGGTCACACTGCAGCCGGGCGATGAGGGTGGACGGACGTCTGGCAGCCGGCACCGAATGTCCCTCCGTCGATCGGTGGGCGCCGCCTCGGGGCGTTCGCGCCACTGTGCCGGGCCAACGTCCCGTCGGCGCCCGACAGGTCTTCTCCTTCGTTCTGCCGGACGGTATCGACCGTATGTTGCCTCCCGATGACGCCCAGGCTGCGCCGGCAAGACTCCGGCGCGGGGCGCCGGGCGTCATCGGCGGGGGCCCAGGACGGTCCGACATGGCGCCATCATGGCACCCGGCCCGCAACTGCCGCCGCATTCGGCGGCGCCGGTCGGCCGGCGGAGATCAGAGGACCGCGAACTCGCTCAGCAGGCCGACGTACTGCTTGGCCGGCGGCGGCGCGAACTCGCCCCAGGTGCTCGTCCGCAGGCCGAGCGCGACCAGCGATTCGGCCATCTTGGTGGCGGCGGCCACCCCGTCGATCACCGGGACGCCGAGCACGGAACTGATCTCGGCGGCCAAGTCGGCCATGCCGGCGCACCCGAGGACGATGACGTCCGCCTGGTCCTCGACCAGCGCCGCCCGGCACTCGGCGGTGATGAGTTCGCGGGCACCCGATCCAGGCTCGTCCAGCTCGAGCACCGGGACCTCGCAGGCCCGTACACCGCGGCAGCGGTCAGCGAATCCGTAGTGCGCGGCCAGGTCCCAGGCCCGACCCCGGGTCCGGCCGAGCGTCGTCACCACGCTGAAGCCGCGGCCGAGGAAGCTGGCCGCGTGCATGGCCGCTTCGGCGATGCCGACGACCGGCCCGGACGCCAGCTCCCGGGCCGCGTCCAGTCCGGGATCGCCGAAGCAGGCGATCACGTAGCCGTCCGCGCCCTCACCCTCACCTCGCTCGACCTCCTCGAGCAGGCCGGGCACCGACAGTGCCTCGTCGTAGTGACTCTCGATCGACGCCGGGCCCATCGACGGACTGACGGCGCTGATCTCGGTGCCTGCCGCGGCCACCGCGCGGGCGCAGTCGCCGATCCGCCGGGTCATGGCCCACGTGGTGTTCGGATTGATGATCTTGATCAGCATGGCTTCTCCGTAGGGCGGCGTGGATCAACTTCGCAGGCGTGGCCAAAAATGACGCCTTCCGTCACTCCAGTCCCAAACCGGAGAAGTTGATCAACGCCAGAGGTCGGGACGTGCCGACAGAGTTCGGGACGTGCCGACAGAGTTCGGGACGTGGCGACAGAGGTCGGGACTTGCCGGCAGAGGTCAGGACCGGCGGTCGACGTCGCCGTCGGGACCTTCCGACGGGGACAAGACCGTTCCGACGACGACGTACCGGGCGAGGCCGTCCGGCCGACGACGTACCGGCTGCGGCGGGAACCGGCTCACACGGCCGCGAGATCGTCGACTGGGACCGAGTTCTTGACGATCGCCGTGCCGACATAGTGGCCGACGAAGCCGAGCCCGGCACAGATGAACCAGCTGTAGGCGGCCACGCCGGAGGAGGCCCAGAAGACGATGATCACGCCGACCAGCGCTCCGACCAGGGTGGACACGATGGCCACCGGGTTGTACCCGCGCGAGTAGTGGTAGCGCCCCTTCGGATCCAGCGTGTACAGGTCGTCGACCACCACCCGACGCTTCTTGATCAGGTAGTAGTCGGCGATCAGGACGCCGTACAGCGGACCGATGAAGCAGCCGAGGATGTCGAGCGTGTAATGGATCGTCTCCGGGTTGTTGTAGAGATTCCACGGGGTGATCAGCACCGAACCAACGGCCGCGATCATCCCGCCCATCCGCCAGGAGATGCGCTGCGGGTTGACGTTGGAGAAGTCGAACGCCGGCGAGATGAAGTTGGCGACGATGTTGATTCCGACGGTGGCGATCATGAAGGTCAGCGCCCCGATCAGCACCGCGGTGGTGGAGTCGAGTTTGGAGACGGTGACCACCGGGTCGGTGATCAGCTGCCCGAACACCGGACGGGTGGCGGCCGCGGTGACCACGACCAGCACCGAGAAGACGATGAAGTTCAGCGGCAGGCCGAGCAGGTTGCCGCGTTTGATCGCCCCGAAAGACTTGCCGTAGCGAGCGAAATCGCCGTAGTTGAGCATCGGACCGGAGAAGTAGGAGACGACCAGCGCGATGGAGCTGAGCAGTACCGGGACAACCGCCCAGCCGGTCAGCGTCAGACCGCCGTCGGCCAGGTTGAAGTTGATGTGGCTCCAGCCGGCCTTGGTCACCAGGTAGATGGCCAGGACGAACATGACCACATACACGGCCGGCCCACAGAAGTCGATGAACTTGCGAATGGATTCCATGCCCCGCCAGAACACGATGGCCTGGGCCACCCACATCAACATGAATCCGGCCCACCCCAGGGCCGAGAGCCCGGCGAATCCGTGCTGCGCCTTGTCGGCCCACGGGGCGACACCGGGCCATATCTTCACAGCCAGCAAGACGATCGAGTTGGACGCCAGATAGGTCTGGATCCCGTACCAGGCAACGGCAATGAGGCCGCGGATGATGGCCGGCACGTTCGCGCCGAGCACTCCGAACGGAATCCGCGAGGCCACCGGATATGGAGTACCGGTGGCGTGTGACGGTTTGGCCACCAGATTGCACAGGAAATAGACGATCACAATACCGACCAATAGTGCGATGAGTACCTGCCAGGCGGCCAGGCCGAGCGCGAACAGGCTGCCGGCCGTGACGTATCCGCCGACGCTGTGCACATCGGACATCCAGAACGCGAAGAACGCATAGGACTTCCACGTCTGCTGTTTCAGCGGTGCGAGATCCTCGTTGGTCAGTCGGGGGTCGTAGCCGGGCTTGATCAGGCCACCGAGTTCACTCGGCTCGGCGTGTCCACCGGTGGGGTGGTGCGGCGCCGGCACCTCGGCGACCTCAGCGGTTGTTGCTGTGCGAGTGGATGTATCGGTCATCGGGACTCCAATCGGGGCTCAGAGACGGACCTCGGCGGTGAGGTGGGCGGCAGCAACCGCGCGGCGCTGCCTCGGCCGGAGGACCGGATCCATCGCCGCGCGGGCGGGGCAGAGGCGAGCACCGGACGCTCGTGATGCACCTCGGCGTACGAACGTCACCGATGCCGGCCAACGCAGCGAAGATTAGCGACGGCGTATTGCGCCTCGATGACACAATGGATATATCTCTTCCGACGCCGTCCGCTCTACCGTCGGCGGCGTTTCCCGCGCCCTACCAGGCGAGGCTGAGGAGTTGCTCCGTCGTCAGGGTCCGGACCGCGACCGGCTCGAACCCGGCTGTGGCCAGGACCGTGGCGTAGGCCGGGGGCGGCAGCAGCCGCAGCCAGTGCGCGATGGCCTGGGCCAGGGCGTCCCCGGCCAGCTCGCCCATCAGGTGCAGTCGGGAGAAACCGCCGTCCGGGAAGACATCGACCCGTACCGCCGAGATGGCCGGGGTCGGGTCCAGCCGGAAGCGGTTGTGCCCGTCCGGTGAGATGGCCGATTCGGCCAGGATCTCCTGCCACGGCGCCTCGTCGTCGGTCCGGCCGGACAACCGGACGCGGCCCGGGGCGTTGCCCAGGAAGTACCCCGTGTCGATGTCGACGTAGGACAGATGTGACGGCCCGGCCAGGGTGACGACGAGGTAGTCGTTGCCCGCGGTGCGGCGACGGGCCGTCTCCCACCCCTCGGACATGGATCGGGCCACGCCCGGATAGAGCACCTGACGGGCATCGGAGTAGAACATGTCCGAGCATTCGGCGATCTCGCCGCCGTTGTGGAGGGCGGCCAGGTCGATACGGCTGCCCAGCACCCGGGGGTCGGGGACCGGCGTGCCCAGCACCCGTAGCCGCGCAACCCCGCCGTCGGGGAAGATGTTGAGCCGGACGTGGCTGAACGCATAGTGGTTGTGCACCCGATAGGTGTTGGCGGTGTCGCCTCGGGCCGCCGATTGCGGGACCACCGCGACCCATTCCGCCTGGGCCAGTTGGTCGTTCGAGGGGTTGCCGTCCAACCAGGTCGCCTCGACGGAGATCTCCGGCGGGTAGTTCCCGGTGAACCAGGCGGTGTCGACCACTATCTCGTGAAGGGTGCCCGGGACGCCGAGCGCGACGATCGCCCAGTCGTACCCCGGGGTGCGCCGACGCCTGGTCTCCCAACCGTCGTAGATCTTGCCGTGCGGACCGAATTCCAGCTTGTCGTGCAGCGGGGCCCACGGCTGGATCAGCGCCTCGCGGGGCGCGAAGAAGTCGTCACTGGCCCATCGGACCGAGCCGCCGAGAGAACGCGAGGCGAGGTCGAGGTCGGTGCGCTTCATATCCGGGTTCACACTCCGTGCGGTGATCGATGGTGACGGGCGATCTACGACTGCTTGCGCAGCAGCTGTCCCGCGACCATATCGTCCTGGAGCTCGGTCCCGCGGAGCCAGCGTCGCCGGACGACCCCGAGCAGTTCGGCCCCCAGATACGGCGTCACCGGGTGCCGGTGCTTGATCGACTCGGTCGTGACCGTGAACCTCTCACCGTCGGCCAGGGCCACCAGATCGGCATCGGCGCCGATCGCGATACGACCCTTCGCCGGCAGTCCGGCCAGGTCAGCCGGCCCACTCGACATCCATCGCAGCACGTCGGCCAGGGTCACCCCGCGGCGAGTGGCCTGCGCCAGCACCGCGGCGAAACCGAACTGCAAGGAGGCGATGCCACCCCAGGCCAGGCCGAGGTCACCCACTTCCAGCAACTTGAGCTCCGGCGTGGACGGCGAGTGGTCGGTCACGACGATGTCGATGGTCCCGTCGGCCAGGGCGGCCCACAGGGCGTCCTGGTCGGCACCGCCCCGGATCGGCGGGCAGCACTTGAACTGTGGCGACCCATCAGGGATGGTCTCGGCGGCCAGAGTCAGGTAGTGCGGACAGGTCTCGGCCGTGATCGGCACGCCAGCCGCCTTGGCCCGGCGCACCAGGTCGGCACCGGCGGCCGAGGACAGGTGCACGATGTGGGCTCGACATCCGGTGGCCGCGGAAGCCTCGATGACGGTCGCAATGGCCACCGCCTCGGCCGTGTCGGGCCGGGAATCGACGAACGCGGCGTAGCTGCGGCCCTGCGGCGTCGGCGAGACATGCAGTACGCCAGGGTCTTCCGCGTGCACCAGCATGAGGCCGCCGATATCGGCCACCACCCGCATGGCGGTGAGCAACTCCGTTGCCGACAGCGGCGGAAATTCGGGCACCCCCGAGTCCTGCAGGAAGCACTTGACGCCGAACACCCCGTCCGCGAACAGATCCGGCAGGTCGGCCAGGTTGGTCGGCACCGCTCCGCCCCAGAAACCGACGTCGACGTGACAGCGGCCCCGGGCGACCTTCCTCTTGGTGGCCAGGGCAGCCGCCGTCAGGGTCGGCGGAAGGGAGTTGAGCGGCATGTCGATGATCGTGGTGACGCCGGCCGCGGCGGCCGCGGCGGTGGCCGACTCGAAGCCCTCCCACTCGGTGCGTCCGGGCTCGTTGATGTGCACGTGGGTGTCGACCAGACCGGGGATCAGGACGACGTCGGCCTCGAGCGTGACCACCCGGGGAGCCAGTGGCACGACCTCGAACGGCTCGATGGACACCACCGTGCCGCGCCGGATGCCGAGCGCGGCCGATGTCTCCACCCCGTCGATCATCACCCGGGGCGCGCGGATCGCCAGGTCGAGCAGCTGCCGGTTGGTCACCCGTCCGACGCCGGCCAGTTCGGAAGCCAGAGCCAACACCCCCTTTCGCCCGTCGCGCCGGCGTCACCGCCGAAATTCTGTGGTCCCCGGAGGGTATCGAAGGCAATATTGTCGGTCCGGGTCGGTCCGGTGACGCACTTGTTACGGCCTTGACCGTCGGACCTCCGGCGGGCCTGTAGGTTCGGCCCATGGTGACCCCGACCTCGAGGCCTGTCCGCGAAGTACTGACCTGGGAGCGGTTCGGCGTCGCGTGCCGCCAATTGGCCCAGCAGGTCGCCGACGACGGATTCACCCCCGAGATCGTCATCGCGGTGGCTCGCGGCGGACTGCTCCCGGCCGGTGCTCTGGCCTACGCCCTCGGCACCAAGGCCGCGGGCACGCTGAACGTCGAGTTCTACTCCGACATCGAACAGACCCTGCCCGACCCGGTGGTCCTGGAGCCGATGCTCGACACGGTGGCGATCAGCGGCAAGCGGTTGCTGGTGGTCGACGACGTCGCCGACTCCGGCCGCACCCTGGCCCTGGTCATGGATCTGATGCGCCAGCACGGCGCCGAGGCGCGATCCGCCGTGCTGTACACCAAGCCCCGGACCATCCTGGTGCCCGACTATTCCTGGCGCGAGACCGAGTTGTGGATCACCTTCCCGTGGTCGGCCCAACCGCCGGTCGTTCCCGCGGGGCGCTGACCGAGCGATCCCTGCGAGCCGCGGCGCGGTGGGACCGACCGCCGGGAGTCGAACTCAGACGGCGACCAACTCCAGTAGGAGCGCCTCTTCCGGATGCAGCACGGGCAGCGGGAGGCCGACCGTCTGCAGGGTCCGGCCGGACATCGTCGCCGACCCGGCGGCCAGCCAGGGCGGTGGAACCCGGTGTCCGGCGGCGGGTTCACCGGCCGGAGTCAGAGGCGTGACCCGATAGCGGCGGTCCGGGTCGAGCCCGGCGAACCGGGCCGCCGACGGCTTCTCGGCCAGCGTCGTCGCCAACTGGGCGTAGCAGAACACCGCGCTGCTCCGATCAGCGGCGACCACCCCGCTGAAGGTGGCGCTGGGGTCCGGGTGGTCGATGTTGACCGTGCTGCCGGTGTGCAGCACACCACGCAGCCGCTTGTAGGCGGCGATGATCTCGACCAGCGCCGCCTGGTCCTGCTCGCTCGCGGACGCGATGTCCCATTCGATGCCGAAGTGACCGAAGAACGCGGTGGCGGCGCGGAATGTCAGGTTGTGACGTCGGCCGGTGGTGTGGGCCTCCGGCGGGCCGACGTGGGTGCCGAGAAGTTCCGGCGGAATCAGGAATTGCGTCCACCGCTGGATGTGCTGTCGTTCCAGGGCGTCGTTGCAGTCGCTGGTCCAGAAGCGGTCGGTGTGCTGCAGGATGCCGAGATCGACGCGCGCGCCGCCGCTGGAGCAGCTCTCGATCTCCAGGCCCGGATTGGCTTCCTTCAACCGTTCGAACAGGCGGTACGCGGCCAGGGTCTGGGCGTGCACGCCGGCTCGACCTTCGTGCATCGCGTGCACCAGATCCCGGTTGTGGTCCCACTTGATGAAATCAATACCGTATTCCTTGACCAACGAGTCGATCCGGTCGAACAGGTATTCCGCCGCCTCCGGACGTGCCACGTCCAGCACCTGCTGGTACCGGGCCTCCGGCGGCAGCCGGTCGTGCGGCCCGAGCAGCCAGTCCGGGTGTGCCCGGTACAGGTCGGAATCGACGTTGATCATCTCCGGTTCGAACCACAGTCCGAACTGCATGCCCAGACCGCGCACGTGATCGACCAAGGGGCCCAGACCGTCCGGCCAGACATCGGACGACACGGTCCAGTCGCCCAGGGACGAATGATCGTCGCGGCGGCCGCCGAACCAGCCGTCGTCCAGCACGAAGCGTTCCACCCCGACCCGTGCCGCGATGTCCGCCAGATCCCGCAACCGGGTCAGGTCGTGATCGAAATACACTGCCTCCCAGGTATTCAGGACGACCGGGCGCGGACCGTCGTTCCGATGCGACCGGACCAGATGGTGGAATCGCTCGGAGATCCCGTCGAGTCCGCGATCCGACCAGGCGCCGTAGACGTCCGGCGTGCGGTAGCTCTCCCCGCCGAGAAGTTCCACTTCACCCGGGGCCAGCAACTCGGCCGCGCCGATCACGCGCGTGCCGTCGGGGATCGCCTCGGACCAGGTCGCCTGATCGCCGCTCCAGGCCAGATGCACGCTCCACAGCGTCCCCGTCCGGTTGCCGAAACCGTCGGTACCAACGGTGGTCACGAAGGACGCATCCGAAGCCGTACGGCCACGGCGGTTCTCGCGGGTCCACGCACCCATCCCGAGCCGCTGACGCTGGGGCACCCGCTCGGCGCTCCACCGGCCGGTGAAGTCCAGCACTTCCGTGGCCACGTCCGGGATCGGCAGTATCGCAGCCAGTTCGGCCAGCTGGTAGGGGGTCTCGCCGGTGTTGCGCACCTCGTGATTGATCCGCAGCACGCCGCTGCCGGTGAGCTCGAGCTCGCTCCGCACGGACAGGCCCGCACTGTCGTCGGTGCTGGTCAGTACGACCACGTCGCCGCTGACCTCGCACGAGGTCAGACCCAGGCGGGGCGCGAAATCGGCTCCGCTGCGATGGCCACTGAGCCCGGGCCGGCCGCGATACCCCAGAGCGCGCTCGGGCAACAGCCCGCGCCGTAACGGCTGGTCCAGAACCGCGTTCGGCACCGCCGGGACCGAGTCGGCCAACAAGTCCCCCAGCTCCGCCGGTGACAGGTCACCCAAGTCGGCCCCCCAGTGGGCCAGCGCCGGCTGGCCTTCCCCGGTGGCGTCGATCAGCACGCTCACACCGGCACGACGAAGATGGACGATCCTATTGCTGGACAAGGCGCATTTCCCTTTCGGAACAGCTGTCGAAGAAGGTGGGGTTCAGCTGCGGGACAGCGACGGTTCGACCGGAACCACGATCAATTCGCCGACCTGTTCGGTCAGGATCCTGCGGGCTTCGTCGCCGATTCCGTCGTCGGTGATCAACACATCGGCGATCGACAACCGGCCGAAGTCGGCCAATCCGGCCGTACCCCATTTCGTGGAGTCGGCCAGCACCACGACCTGACGGGCGCTGGCGATCAAGGCCATGTTGGTCTGCGCCTCGGCCAGGTTCGGTGTGGTGAAACCGGAACGGGCGTCCATGCCGTGCACACCGAGGAACAGCCGGTCGACGTGGAGCGAGCTGATCGCGCGGTCGGCGATCGGACCGACCAGCGCCGCGCTCGGCGTCCGCGAGCCACCGGTGAGGATGACGTTGAGATCGGACGGGCGACTTCCGGCCGCCAGCACGTCGGCCACCGTGGTCGAATTCGTGACCACGGCCAGCGGCTGCGAGCCGGCCTGGATGTGCCGGGCCAGCATCCAGGTGGTGGTGCCGGCCGACAGCGCGATGGCCGACTTGTCCAGCAACTGCGCGGCGCGGGCCGCGATGGCCCGCTTGGCCGGCTGCTGCAGCACGCTCTTCGCCTCGAAGCCGGGCTCCTCCGAACTGCTCGCGGTCAGGACCGCTCCACCGTGCACCTTGCGGAGCCAGCCGTGTGTCTCCAGGTGTTCCAGATCGCGACGAACGGTCATGTCGGACACGCCCAGCAGCTCGGTCAGCTCACTGACCCGCACGCCGCCCACGCGCTCCACTTCGGCCAGGATGAGTTCTCGGCGTTGACTGACCAACATGACTGGCTCCCCTTCCGCGGATCGGTTCGTGGGCCGGCGATGGCCCGCTGTTGTCGGACCCACGGCTACGCCGGCGTCCGCGCGATCACGGCGACCGCTCCCGGTTCGAGCAGGCGCCCGAACGGCCATGACTCGCCGGTGAGCAGATCGGTTCCACCGTCGATGTCGATCGGGACCGCTTGCGCGGCCCGGTTCACCACGAACGAATAGGTGGCTGACGGTCCCTGCCGGACGACGACATCGAGCCCCGGCGGCCGGTCCGGCACCGCGATTCCGGCCTGTTCGCACACGGTCCGTAACAGCCGCCCCAGCGATTCGGTCTCCGGTGCGGTGCCGAGGTACCACGCGGACCCGGCTCCGGCGGCGCGACGAGTGATGGCCGGCTGCCCGGGGAACGGGCCGTCGACGAATTCGCTGATCACCTCGGCATCCGTCGCGGTGATCGACTCGGTCCAGATCGAGGCGGTCGAGGTCGCGCCGCCGGCATCGAGGAGGGTGACCGTGCCGCCGGCGAGCAAGGGCGAGAACTCCTCGATCCGCACGCCGAGCAGTTCGGCGAAGGCGCCCGGATACCCGCCGAGCCGGATGTGGTCGTTCTCGTCGACGATGCCCGAGAAGTACCCGACGACCACCGTGCCGCCGCGCTGCGTCACGGCCGCGAGATTGGCCGCGCCGGGGTCGGTGCAGAGGTACAGGGCGGGCGCCAGCACCAGGTCGTAGGGGTCGAGATCGCCGTCCGGGTGGACGAAGTCGCACACCACCCCCTGTTCCCAGAGACTTCGGTGCCACCGGCGGACCTGGGTCATCATGTCCACGTCGACACTGGGGTGGGAGTCGAGTTCGACGCCCCACCATGCGTTCCAGTCGAACGCGATGGCGACCTTGGTGGTCACCCGGCTGCCGGCCACCGGCGCCAGCGCCTTCAGGTGGGCGCCGAGCTGGGTGACCTCACGCCAGCGGGCGGAGTCGGTACCGGCGTGCGGCAGCATGGCCGAGTGGAACTTCTCCGCCCCGGCCTTTGACGCGCGCCACTGGAAGAACAGATCGCCGTCGGCACCGCGGGCCAGGTGGGTCAGGCTGTCGCTGATCATCTGGCCCGGCACCTTGGCCGGGTTGCGCGGCTGCCAGTTGACGGCCGACGTCGAATGTTCCATGAGCAGCCACGGCGCACCGTCGGACAGGGAGCGCATCAGGTCGCCGGACATCACCAGGTCGTGGGTGGCCCCGCCCGGCCCGAGTCCGTCGACGATCCGGTAGTGGTCATTGCTGATCAGGTCCTGCTCCTTCGCCCACGCGAAGTAGTCGAGCGGCTTGAAGAAGGACATGAAGTTGGTGGTCACCGGCTGCGGCGCCCGCGCCCGGATGACGGCGGCCTCGGCCCGGAAGCAGTCCAGCAGTTCCTCGGAGGAGAACCGCGCGAAATCGAGTTGCTGGGTCGGATTGGCGAATGTGTTGTACGACGGCGTGCGCGGCGGCAGGATCTCGGCCCAGTCGTAGTACCGCTGGCTCCAGAATGTGGTGCCCCAGGCGTCGTTCAGGGTGTCGAGTTCGCCGTAGCGGGCCTGCAGCCAGCGCCGGAAGGCGACCGCTGATTCGTCGCAGTAGCAGGCCCAGTTGTGGCAGCCGTACTCGTTGTGCACGTGCCACATCGCGACCGCGGGATGGTCGGCGTACCGGTCGGCGATGGTGGCCGTCAGGGCCGCGGCGGCCGTTCGGTATTCCGGCGACGAGGGGCAGAACGACTGGCGCCCACCATAACTGCGGCGTACCCCGTTCACGTCGACCAGCAGGGATTGCGGATACTGCCGGGAGAACCACGGGGGTGGGGTGGCCGACGCGTTGGCCAGGTCGACCGCGATGCCACCGGCATGCAGGCGGTCGATGATCCGGTCCAGCCAGCCGAATTCGTACAGGCCTTCCTTCGGTTCCAGCAGCGCCCACGAGAAGATGCCGACCGAGACCAGGTTGACGCCGGCCTCGGTCATCAGCTCGATGTCTTGCGGCCACACGCTTTCCGGCCACTGCTCGGGGTTGTAGTCGGCTCCGAAGGCGAGCCGTCCCCCCAGCCGCCGGGTCAGCCGGTCCATGGACGCGATGAAGTGGGCGCGGCCGCCCCGAGGGGCTGCCGCGGTGCTGGAATCCGTCATCCCTTGTTCGCTCCCAGGGTGAGCCCGGCGACGAACTGCCGCTGCAGCACCAGGTAGACGATGAGCACGGGCACGGCCGACAGCAGTGCTCCGGCCGCGAGTTCGGTGTAGTTGGTGGCGAACTGGCCGTTCAGGTTGTTCAACCCGGAGGTGATCGGCAACCGGTCGCCCTTCTGGATCAGCAACAGGGCCCAGAAGAAGTCGTTGTAGATGAAGATGACCTCCAGGGTGGCCAGGGCGGCCAGAGCCGGACGGCACAGCGGCAGGATGATCTTCCAGTACTGCTTCCAGATGCTGGCCCCGTCGACCTGCGCCGCTTCGGTCAGTTCGATCGGGAGGGCCTTCATGTAGTTGCTCATCACGAAGGTGCAGAAGCCGAGCTGGAACGCGACGTTCACCGCGATCACGATGTAGTAGGTGTTGATGAACGAACCGGAGTCCGACACCGACAGCGGCAACGGCGTGTGCTTGGCGATCTGGAACAGCGGCGTCGCCAGGACCTGTTGCGGCAGCAGGTTGCCCGCGGTGAACAGGATCAGCAGCGGCACGTTGAACCGCCACGAGACCCGCGACAGTTTGAAGGCCGCGAACGAGGCCAGGATCAGGGTCAGGATCACCGCCGGAATGGTGATGATCGCCGAGTTGAGGAAGAACTTCGGCAGCTCGGCGTCCTTCCAGGCACTCACGTAGTTGTCGAAGCTGTACCGGCCGCCGACCGAGAAGAACGAGTGGTTGTCGAAGTAGTCCAGCGGTCGCAGGGACGTGTACACCGTCCACAGCAACGGGATCATCCACAGCACGGCCGCCACCATCAGGAAGATCAGGATGCCGATCCGGCCGCCTTTGCTCCCCCGGGTCAGCGGTGATCCGGTGGGAACGACCGGCTTCTTCGGCCGGCGGCCGGACTGCTGGTCGGTCGGCACGATGGTCGAGGTCATCGCTTCTCCTCCTTGAAGGCCTGGCTCAGGTACGCGATGATCGGGACGAGGGCGATGACCAGCAGGATGACGGCCAGGGCCGAGGCGTAGCCGACGCGGGCCGCCGCCCCGCTGTTGGTGTAGATCATCGTGGCCAGCAACTGCAGGCCGTTGGTGCCCTTGTTGATGATGAAGACGATGTCGAAGGCACGCAGGGCCTCGATCACGGTGATGACGACGATGACGATGTTGATCGGCCGCATCGCCGGGAAGACCACCCGGAAGAAGGTCTGTCGCGAGGTGGCCCCGTCGATGGCGGCCGCCTCCCGAAGGGACGGGTCAACGCCCTTCAGACCGGCCAGGTAGAGCACCATGATGTAGCCGATGTGTTTCCAGCTGGCCGCGACCAATGCCGCCCAGAGATTGATGTTCGGATTTCCGAACCAATCGATATTGGTGTGGAAGACGCCGTTGATCAGACCCTGGTCGGGCGAGAAGATCAGTTGCCAGATCACCCCGACCAGGGCCAGGGAGAACATCACCGGCAGGAAGAAGATGCTCTGCATGATCTTGCTGCCGGGCAGTTCCCGATCCAGCAGGACCGCGAAGAAGATGCCCAGCGGGGTGGCGATGAAGGCCAGGAAGGCGAGCCAGATCAGGTTGTGCCGGACGGCCGGCCAGAAGTTCGGATCGACGTTGAAGACGTCGGAATAGTTCGTCCCGCCGATCCATTTGATCTTGGAGAACGCACCGACCCCGTTCCATCGGGCGAACGACAGGATGATCGAGCCGATGGCCGGGAACCACACCAGCACGGCCTCGATCAGGGTCGGGATGCCGATCATCAGCGCGATGACGACCTTGTCCCGTCCGGTGAGCCGATGCACCCGGCGCTTCCGGTCGAGCGGTTGCTCGATCGGCGACGGTGGCGCCGGGGTCTGCTGCGTTGCAGTCACAATCGCACTCTTTCCTGCTTTGGTCACGCCATCGGAAGCCATTTCCGTGGTGTCCGGCCGACGTTCCGCCGGCCGGACACCACGAGCGAACTACGAGGTGAAGATAGTCTTGGCCTGGGCTTCCAGACTCTTGGTGACCGCGTCGGAATCGCCGTCCTTGAGGAACTGCTGCAGCGCCGGAATGACGACTGGGCTGGCGAAGTCAGGACGGCTGTCACGATCCAGGAACTGCGAGATCGTCTTGGCCGAGCTGATCAGCTCGACCGCCTTCTTCTGCAGCGCCGTGTATTTGGCGGTGCTGGCGGTCTTGTTGGCCGCGACGTTCGACGGGTCGCCACCGAGATACAGCAGCTGGGCCTCGGGCGAGGCCAGGTAGGTCAGCAAGGCCTTGGCCTGGGGGCTCTCGCCCTTGCTGCTGAGCAGGAAACCGTCGATCGGCGCCTCGACGGCGTCCATGCCGACGTTGGAGTCGACCTCGGGGAACGGGAAGAAGTCGATGTCGGTGTCACCGGCCGGGAACTGCTGGCCGACGAACATGCCGAGCAGGTACATGCCGGCCTGCTTCTTGACCAACGTCTGGGCTGCTTCCTGCCAGGTCCGGCCGAGCGCGCCGGTCTGCTGGTACGGGAACAGGGACTTCCAGGTGTCGAAGACCGTCTTGACCTTCGGGTCGGTCCATGACTCCTTGTGCGAGGCCACCAGGTCCATGTGGAACTGGTAGCCGTTGATGCGCTGGTTCAGGTAGTCGAACGTGCCCATCGCGGGCCAGCCGTCCTTGTCGGCGAAGGCGATCGGCGTGAGGCCGTCCTTCTGCATCTTGGCGGCCAGCGTCTTGAGCTCGTCCAGGGTCTTCGGGACGGTGTAGCCCTTGGCCTTGAACACGCTCGGCCGGTAGAAGAACGCCCAGGGGTAGTTGTAGAACGGGATGAAGTACTTCTTGCCGTCGGCCGCGGTCGAGGCGGACTTGAAACCGTCGGAGTACTGGTTCTCGATGCCCGACCAGATGTCGTCGATCGGGGTCAGCAGACCCTGGGCGGCGAAGAACTGCATACGGTTGCCGGCGAACCAGGTGAACACCTCGTCCGGGCTGCCCTGCAGGTAGTTGTTGATGTTCTCCTGGAACGAGTTGTGGTCGACCGTGTTGACCTTGACGTCAACGCCCTGCGCCTGCTTGAACGCCTTGAACACGCTGGCGTAGGCCGCCTTCGGCGTCGCGTCGGAGGCGTTGGAACCGAAGGTGACGCTGCCACCGATCTGGGCCGCGGCACTGCTCGAGGACGAGCCGGCGGCGGAACTGCTCGCACCTGAGGCCGCGGCGGACGTGGCCGCGGCGGGCGTCGATCCGGCGGCGGCGGCACTGGTGGTGCCGGCGCTGGTGGTCCCGGCACTGGTGGTCGTGCCACTCGAGGACGTACCGGTACAGGCCGAGAGGATCGGCAGAGCAGCGGCACTCGCGGCGCCGGCCCCGAGAATCCGCAGCATGTTCCTGCGGTTCACCGAGTTTCCGCGCAAGATCGAATCAAAGCCCGAATCAGTCACCATTGACCTCCAGATCATCGTGGATCGACTGTCGACCCTGAAGTGGACAAAACTTCCCATCGTTTGATGGTGAAGTCAACACACGCTCTCGTCACGGATGAGTAACGATCAGTGACCCACACCACACGGGTGGCTCGGGTAGCCCATTCGGCGCAGGTCGGAAGGGGAAGGGCCGTCATTCAGTGGCCGATCGACGGCTGATGGTCCGAACGGGTGGCGATGTTGAATCCAACGTGATTCACCGGGTGGCTCAACGACAACGTCCTGCACCCGGACGCTAAGGCGGCCTCGTGCAGGACGTGAGGTGGTGGCGCTCGGCTACCGGACGGGTTCGAGGACCTCGAGGCCGCCCAGCCCGGGCTGCAGGGCCTTGGGCACACGCACCGAACCGTCGGCCTGCTGGTGATTCTCCAGGATGGCGACGATCCAGCGAGTGGTGGCCAGGGTGCCGTTCAGGGTGGCCGCGATCTGCGGCTTGCCGTCCTCGTCGCGGTACCGGACGGACAACCGCCGGGCCTGGAACGTGGTGCAGTTCGAGGTGGAGGTGAGTTCGCGGTAGGCCTGCTGAGTGGGCACCCAGGCCTCGCAGTCGAACTTCCGCGCGGCCGACGTCCCCAGATCCCCCGCGGCCACATCGATGATGCGGTAGGGCACCTCGACCGCGTCCAGCATCTCCCGCTCGAAGCCGAGCAGCCGCTGGTGCTCGGCCGCCGCGTCCTCGGGTTTGCAGTAGGAGAACATCTCGATCTTCTCGAACTGGTGCACCCGGAGGATCCCGCGGGTGTCCTTGCCGTAGGAGCCGGCCTCCCGGCGGAAGCAGGACGACCAGCCGGCGTAACGGGCCGGACCCGCGGACAGGTCGATGATCTCGTCGGCGTGGTACGCGGCCAACGGCACCTCCGACGTCCCGACCAGATAGAGATCATCGTTGGCCAGCCGATAGACCTCGTCGTTGTGCTCACCCAGGAAACCGGTGCCGTCCATCGACTCGGGCTTGACCAGCACGGGCGGGATCATCGGGACGAATCCGTTGGCGATCGCCTTCGACATGGCCAGGTTCAGCATCGCCCACTGCAGCTGCGCGCCGACCCCGCGGAGGAAGTAGAACCGGGCGCCGGAGACCTTGGCGCCACGTTCCATGTCGATGGCCCCCAGCCGCTCCCCGATCTCCAGGTGGTCCTTCGGGGTGAAATCCAGGGTCGGCGGGGTGCCGACATGCTCCAGGACCACGTAGTCCTGCTCACCGCCGGCCGGAGCGCCGTCCTGGATGACGTTCGGAATGGCCTTGTGGGCCGCGACCAGAGCGTCGTTGGCTGCGTTGGCCTGCGCCTCGGCCGCTCTGACCTGGGCCGCAAGTTCCTTGCCGCGCTCCAGCAGGGCCGGTCGGTCCTCTTTCGCCGCCTGGCCGACGGAGCGGCCGAACGCCTTCTGTTCGGCCCGCAACTCGTCCGCCGCCGAGACCGCCGCACGCCGCGCCTGGTCGGCCGACAACAGCACGTCCACCACCGACGGGTCGGCCCCACGAGCGATCTGGGAGGCGCGGGCGACGTCAGGGTTCTCACGGAGGGTGCGCAGGTCGATCACGCTGTTGAGCCTAACGGTGGACGCCGGCGGAACCGAACCCGCCGGCGGAACCGGCATCATGGAGGACATGGCGGTGACGATGTCGAACGAGGAGTTCGAGGAACTGGTGTCCGAGGCGCTCGACCTGATCCCGCGCCAGTTCGCCCGGGCCATGGACAACGTCGTGGTCCTGGTCGAGGCCCATCACCCGACGCGCTCGCTCTACGGTCTCTATCACGGCATCGCCCTGACCTCGCGGACCTCGAACTACTCCTGGACCCTCCCGGACACCATCACCATCTACCGCGACCCGATCCTGGCGCACGCGAGCGACGTCGAAGCGGCCCGGGAACAGGTGGCCACCACCGTGATCCACGAGGTCGCCCACCACTTCGGCATCGATGACGACCGGCTGGACGAGCTGGGCTGGGGCTGACGTCCCACCTGGGGCGGAGCGACGTCGCGCTGCACCGCACACCGGGTCAGGCGGCCCACTAGGCTGGCCGGGCACCGCCGTCCCGGCCCCGCCCGTTCCCTCTGCCCCAGGAGTCCGATGCCCACCATCGCCGTTGTCGGAGAGGTCGTTGCCGACGCCGTTCTACCGCCGGACGGAATCGTCGACGGGGCCGCACATCTCACCGTGCACCCGGGCGGTGGCCCGGCCAACTTCGCCGTCGCCGTCTCCCGCCTTGGCACCACCGCCCGGTTCGCCGGCCGGTTGTCCACCGGTGCGCTGGGCAGCCTGTGCCGGGACAAGCTGGAGGCCTCCAATGTCGACCTCAGCGCATCGGAGGCGGCCTCCGAACCAGCCACGCTGGCCATCGCCCGCCTCGACGCCTCGGGCGCGGCGAGTTACGAGTTCTACACCGACGGCACGGCCGACTGGGCGTGGACCGACAAGTCGCTGGCGCCGTTGGTCGACGGCCCGTTCCCGAGCGACGAACGGCCGCTGGCCATCCACACCGGGACCCTGGCCCTGGCTCTTCAGCCGTCCGGGCAGGTCATCGAGAATCTGCTGGCGCGGGCCCGGGCCCAGCTCACCATTTCGGTCGACCCGAACCTGCGGACCCTGCTGGTCCCGATCGAGACGTACCGGGCCGTCATCGACCGGTGGGCCGGCCTCTCGGACATCGTCCGGTTGTCCGAGGACGACCTGGTACAGCTGTGGCCCGGTCACACGCCCGAGCAGGCCGCCGCACACCTGCACGACCTCGGTGTCCCGCTGGTGGTGGTGAGCCTCGGGGCTGATGGGGCCTTCGGATCGCTACGCGGCGAGTCGGTCCGGGTCCCGATCGCGCCAACCGACCTGGTCGACACGGTCGGCGCCGGCGACTCGTTCCACGGCGGCATGATGCACCACCTGGCCGTGGCCGGGCACCTCGGCGGCCGGCTGGATCGGCTCGACCTAGCCGGCCTGACCGAAGCCCTGGCGTTCGCGTCGCGCGTGTCGGCGATCAACTGCTCCCGCGCCGGGGCGAACCCGCCGTGGGCCTGGGAACTGGCCGATCAGCGGTAGCTCGCCCCGATCAGCGGGCGGGATCGAGGGTCGTCGTCTCAGAAGGTCGTCGGCAGGAAGGGCACGGCGAGTTTCGCGGCCTTGCCGGGCATGCGCGCCTTGATGCCCTCACCTATCGCCTGTAGTTTCCAGATCCCGTCGCTGCGGTACAGCGCCGCCATCACCATGCCGGTTGTGTTGTGCCCCGAACCCAGGTCGTACCGGACCAGTTCGGCGTTGGTGGTGGCGTCGACCAATCGGCAGAACGCGTTGCGAATGGCCGAGAATGCCTGCCCCTGGAAAGAGGTGATGACGAACGCCACCGTCGTCACCTGGGGCGGCACCCGGGTCAGGTCGACGCCGATCACCTCGTCGTCGCCTTCTCCCTGACCGGTGAGGTTGTCGCCGAAATGATTGATCGACCCGTCGTTGCTGTGCAGATGCGTGAACGAGACGGTGTCGAACTCCTTGGCGCCGACGTACATCACCGCGGACGCGTCGAGGTCGATCGACCCGCGCCCCTGCATCGGGTCCCAGCCCAGCCCGAGCCGGACCTGGGTCAGCGGACCTCCGTCCTCCTTGCGGAGCGAGACCTTCTGTCCCTTCTGCAGATCGACTCGCCCACCCTTGCGGAGCGAGATCTCGCCCGGCCGACCGGGCGGCGGTGCCCCCGTCGTGGACGGGGGCACGTTGACCGGCGGGGCCGACGGCGGTGGGAAGGCGGCGGCCGGGGGAGGCAGGTCGACCGGCGGGGCGGCCGGGGGCCGGAAAGCAGCGGCCGCCGGCGGCGGATAGGCCGATGCCACGGGCGCGGCCGGCGCGGGTTCGTCGTCGACCGACACCCCGTGGTCGGTGACGAGCGCCGCGAACCCACCCGCATAACCCTGGCCGACGGCCCGGACCTTCCAGTCCGTCCCGCGGCGGTACAGCTCGAGGGCGATGACGATCGACTCCGCCTGCAGTCCGGTGATGGTGAAGTCCGCCACCACATTCCCGGCCGCGTCGCGCACTCGCGCCGTCGGAGGGGCGACGTCGCCGAACCGCCCGTTCTCCAAGGTGATCACGGCCCGGATCTGCGCGATCTCGGGCGGTACCGACGCCGGGTCCACGACCAGGCGCCAACCCTCCCCGGCCTCCGGGGCCAGACAGCGGACGCCGGGCCCGACGGGCTGGTTGAAGAAGATGAAGTCGGCGTCCGACCGGACCTTGCCCGAGTCGGTGACCATCAGGCCGGACAGGTCGGCGGCTGTGGCGACGTCGACGGTCACGGTCACCGGACCGCCCGGAAGCGGCGCGTTCTGGCCCTTGCTCAGTGTCGAACCCATTTTCCAAGCTCCTTTGCTGACGGCGTTCTCAGGGATTGAAGACGATCGACGAGAAATCGGTTGGCCCGTAGTCGGGCGTGAAGGTCCAGGGCAGCCCGACCCAGCCGTCGGTGATGGCGTCGCCGTTCCCGGGCGCCAGGCGCAGGGAAGCACCGAGAATGTCCGCCGCCGGACCGGCGCCGTCGGCCGCGCCGATCAGGATGACCTGGGTCAGCCCGTCGCGGATCAGGTACCGCAGGTGGGTCAGCTCGGACGGGTCGAAACCCGTTGGTACATCCGTGATCACCAGGAGTGCGGGGCGACCACCATCAGGTAGGGCGTCCAGCGCTCCACCCTGGCGGGCCATCTGGATCAGGTCGGCCCGCTCGACCAGTCTCCGCAGGAGATCGGCCCGCTCGGCCCGGTCGGTGGCTACCGGTCCACCCAGGACGGGCCGGCCCGGCCCGAGCAGGTGGCCCAGCGCGGCCATGAGTTCGCCTGACGGGTCGGCCAGATGGAGGCGGATCGACGGATCGGCGGCCAGGATCCGCAGGACGAGAGCGCGGGCCATGGCGATCGGGCCGCCGTCGATGGCGGTCGACGGGTCGCTCGCGCCGAATGCGTCCTGGGGCTCGACGGCCGGGATCGATCGGTCGAGCCAGATCGGCCGGCGCAGCGGCAGGGCCAGCAACAGCGGAACCCGCAGGTCGGGGGCCTCAGGCAGATGCAGGGTACCGGCTCGCACTCCGGGGGAAGGCGAGATGCACCCAGGCCTCCAGGCCGGGGCGCCCCACGGAGCCAGCGCGGCGGGCAGCGTCGGCGTCAGGCCGGCGAGTTCCCGCGCCAGTACGTCGACGTCCCGCCGGTGGTCGGCGCTGGCTCGTCCGACCAGATCGGCGTAGCGATCGTCGGCCGGCCCTCGCATCGGGTTTCCACTCGCGCGGGATCGGGGGTCGTCCAGCACGGATTCCAGTTCACGCTCGCGCCGCTGTTCGGCGAAGGCCACCGCCGAGCGATAGCCGGCCGCCGACCGCGCCGCGTCCTCGAAGATGGAGGTGAGCACCCGGAAGACCCGCTCGGGCTCGGACGTCCCGGGCGGAGGCGGAGCGACGCCGGGCGGTTCGCCCCGGCCCATGGCACCCGTCGACGGGGCGGCCACCGGCGAGGTCGGCGTGTGTGTCGGCTCGTCCGCCACCACGACCCCGTGGGCGGTGGCCAGAGCGGCCAGACCCCCGTCGTAGCCCTGCCCGATGGCGCGGATCTTCCACGACCCGGACCGGCGGTAGAGCTCGAAGAGGATCACCGCCCGCTCCTCGTGGTGCGCCGCGAAGGCGAACCGGAACACCGGCGGCGCCGGAAGCTGCGCGGCTGTGGCGGCCAGCGCTCCGGCGGAATCGAACGGCAGCGCGTCGGGATCCACGCTGGCACAACAGATCACTCGGTCGACCTCCGCCGGGACGGCTCCTAGATCCAGATGCAGGACGTCACCCGAGAGCGCCACCCCCGAGATGCCGGGCTGGTTGTAGAACACGAAGTCGTCGTCGCCCCTGACCTGTCCGGTCGGCGACAGCAGCAACGCACACACATCGATGGGCCGGTCGGCCGACACGCCGATCTCGATCGAGAGCCCGGTGAGGGCAGCGTTCTCGCCCTTCGCCAGCTCCCGCACTACACGAACCGGCCCAGTTGGGGCAGCGCGTCGATCGGCGTCCTGGCCTGCATGCCCTCGCCGATCGCCTGCAGCTTCCAGTTGACGCCGTCGCGGTAGACCTTGGCCATCACCATGCCGGTGAACGCTCCGCCACCACCCAGGGTGTACCGGGCGAGTTCACCGTTGTTCGACTGGTCCACCAAGCGACAGAAGGCGTTCTCCACCTGCTCGAAGGTCTGACCCTCGTAGGAGGTGACGATGAAGACGACCGCCGTGACGTGAGCCGGAAGCCGGGTGAGGTCGACCATGATCGACTCGTCGTCACCGTCGCCGGCCCCGGTCCGGTTGTCTCCCAGGTGCTGGACCGAACCGTCCTTGGACGTCAGGTTGTTGAAGAAGATGACGTCGATGGGCTGCTGATCGGCAAACATCAGCGCCGAGGCGTCCAGATCGATCTCGACCTCCCGGCTGCCGAACATGCTGCGCTTCTTGATCGGGTCCCAACCCAGGCCCATCCGGACCATGGTCAGCGCGACGCCGTCCTCCTTGCGCAACGAAACCCGTTGCCCCTTCTGCAGACTGACCGACCGTCCCTTCACCAACGACACCTCGCCCGGCACCGCTGCCGGCGGTGGTGGTGCCGGCGGGGCGGACGGGGGCGGATATCCCTGCGGGGCGGACATATGGCCCGGGGGCGGCGAGTGGGCCGGTGCGGGCGGAGGTGGCGGATAGGACGCAGCCGCCGGTGCAGGGGACGAAGCCGGCCCCTGATGGGCCGGGGGCGAGTAGGCCGGAGGCGCGTAGGCCGGAGGCTGATAGGTCGGTGCCGCCGGTTGACTCGGCGGTGCCGGTTGACTCGGCGGTGCCGGTTGACTCGGCGGTGCCGCGCCGTCGTCGACCGATACACCATGATCGGTGATCAACGCGGCCAGCCCGCCGGCGTAACCCTGACCGACCGCGCGCACCTTCCAGTCCGCACCGCGCCGGTACACCTCGAGGACGATGACGATGCTCTCGCTGGACAACCCGGTCGCCTCATAGGTCATCAGCACCGATCCGGCGTCGTCGAGGACCCGGGCCACCGCCGGCGCAAAGGATCCGAAACGGCTGGCGGTGTCCTCCAGCGCGACCACGACGCGGACCTGATCGATCCCGGCCGGCACCTGAGGGAGGTCCATCTCGATGCGCCACGGCCGCCCCGGCTCCGGTTGCCGGCATCGCACACCGGGTCCGTCCGGTTGATTGAAGAAGATGAAGTCGGCGTCCGAACGGACCTTCCCGCCGGCGGTGACCAGCAGGGCGGAGAGGTCGGCCGGGGCGGCGAGATCCACCGTGACGACGATCGATGTGGCTCGCAGCGGCGCGTTCTGGCCCTTGACCAGCGTGACTGGCGCAGTCATTCGACAATTCCTGCTCTCTCGGCGGCCGTCCGGGCGTCGGTGACGCATCACGAACCGGGCGGCGCCGTGGTGGCGGTCCGGGGATCAACTGCGAATCTAGCCGGTCAGCCCGAACGGCGGGCGGGATTGCCCGCCCCGCCGTGACATGACCATCGGCAACGCTCGCGAAGGATCAGATTGACGAGCGCCGATTACCAGTGCTTTACCAGCCGGAAACCTACCGGCCGAACAGGCCGGCCCGCGGATGCCGGACGGAGATCGAGCCACCGGTCTTCAAGCCGGTCAGGTGCAGGTCCAGGACACCGCCGCCACCGGGCGGGATCTTGTTGTTCACGCTGCCACCTCGCATGGTGAGCCCGTCGAATCGGACGGTGCCCCCGCGGGGCAGCACCAGTTCGGTGGAACCGCCGAAGTTGGAGCGGAACTCCACGACGACGCTGCTACTGGTCAGCGTGGCCTGACTGAAATCCAGCCGGGTGCTTGCACCGAAGCCCCCGATGACGATGTGCGCCGGCACCAGCCAATGCCCCCGGAACGAGCGGGATCCCCAGCCGGTCAGTTCCATGACCGGCGCCGCCCTCGCGGCCGGCGCCCCGGAGTATCCGGGCCCGACCGCGTCGGTCCGGCGAGTGGCGGTGGTCGCGTCGCTCACGCTGCGCCCGGCCAGTTTCAGGCCCGGAAGGTCGACCAGGACGGCGTTCAGATCGGCCCGCGTCCTGGAGACGATCACCTGTTCGCTGCGGCGGCTGTACTCGGCCAGGTCGATCAGGCCCCGTCCGGTCGCCTTCTCCAAGAGGGCGAGGACGTGCGAGCGCTCGTCGTCGGAGACGCGCAACTGCTTCGGGTCGATGCCCGGGCCGGTCATGGCTTCAGGATATCCACGCGGCGGATCGGCCGAGGTCAGGGGCTACCCGGCACCGGGATGGTCTCGTCGAACGGATCGTCGTCGGGGGCCGAAGCGGCGTCCGGAGCCGCCTCGCGGTCGAGTTCGGCGCCGGACCACGAGACCACGGTCCAGCCCTCCACCAGGTCACCCTCGAGCACGACGACCCCGGTATTGCGCAGCGCATGCTCGGCGCCGAAATCATCCGGCAGGTTGACCGCCCGGACCGACGCCCACAGGCGGTTGATGGCACCGTGGGCGACCAGCGCGGCGCCGTCGACGCCGGAAGACGCGACCTCGTGTACCACCCGGTCGAACCGTTGCAGCACATCATGTCCGCTTTCTCCGGCGGACCCGGGACTGCGTGCGTCGAACCGCCCGGCCATCCACTCGCCGATCAAGGTCAGGTAACCGCGGACCGCGTGCTCGTCGTCCAGCATCTCCCAGTCGCCGGCCGCGATCTCGCGGATGTCGCCGCGGATGTTGACACTCAGCCCAAGCCGGTCGGCCAGGGGTTCCGCGGTCTGCCGGGCCCGGGTCGCGGTGGAGGCGTAGATCGCCTGGATCGGCTCACCGGCCACGACATCCGGTACCAGAGCAGCCTGGGTGATACCGAGCTCGGTGAGCCCAGGACCGGGCGGCGCGGTGTCCAACAACCCGAGGACGTTCGACGGGGTTTGACCGTGCCGGATGAGCACCAGTCTCATGACGTCACCGGGCCGGGATCGTTGACGGCCAGAATTCGTGACACCGATTGCACGGCTGCATCATACGTCTGAGCCGTGGCGAAACTCGGTGCGGGAACGTTGGTTCCGGCCATGCGCGGATAGGATCCCAACCAGCGCATCAACGCCGACCGCCGGATCAGCGCAGCCACCATGTCGGCCATCGCCGGATCGGCGATGTGCCCGTCGGCGTCGATCAGGAACACGTACTCGCCGAGCCGGCTACGGGTCGGGCGGGACTCCAGTCGGGTCATGTTGATGCCGCGACCGGCGATCTCGGCCAGCACGCTGAGCAGGGTGCCCGGCTCGTTGTTGACCGAGACGATGAACGACGTGCGGTCGTTTCCGGTCGGCGGCGGCGGAGGCGTGCCCGGCGTCCGCAACAGCACGAACCGGGTGACGGCGTCACGCACCATTCCGATGTCGCCGACCAGAGTGTCCAGCCGGTAACGGATCCCGGCCACCGGAGCCGCGGCGGCCGCGTCGATCTCACCGTCGGCCACGAGCGCCGCGGCGGCCGCGGTGGAAGTGGTGACGACGATGTCGACACCGGGCAACTCTGCCGCCAGAAAGTCCCGGACCTGGGCGTGCCCATGCGGGTGGGAGCCGACCGTACGGATATCGGCCAGGGTGGTTCCGGGCCGCACCAGCAGATCGAAGGTGACCGGGACGAACGCCTCGGCGTGCACCGTGAGCGGCTGTCCGTGGGTGAGTTCGTCCTGCGTGAGCGGCACCGCACCCTCGACCGAATTCTCAAGCGGGACACAACCGGCCTCCACCTCGCCCGACCGCAGGGCCTCGAGCACGGCCGACACACCGCCCATCGGAACGAGTTCCACGGCGGCGTCGACCCGGCCGAGGATGGCGCTGACCGCCGCTTCGGTGAAGGTGCCTTCCGGCCCGAGGTAGGCCCATCGCTGCGTCACACCCGTCACCCTATGCGGTCATCCCCGGGCCACCAGGCCGGCCACCCGGACCGCCTCGGCCTCGGGATCGGCCGATCCAGAGGCGGCGAGGTGGTCGACCACCGGAGGCGGGACGGCCGGTGGGACCACTCCGGGCTGGGCCGTCCGGTCCCGGGCCAGATTGCGGGCCACCCGACGGGCCAGCGCGATCTCCGGTGACACGGTCACCCAGACCAGTTGCACCTGCGCGCCCCCGACCTGTGCGGACAGCCGGTCCCAGGCGACGGGATCGGAACACTCGCGGGTGAACGGAGCGATCATCACGACGTCCCGCCCGATGCCGGTGTTGTCGGCCGCCAGATCGAGCAGGCACTCGTAGCGCGCGTCGCGGACCGGTCCGCGAAGCCCGGGATGGTCGAGGTCGTCGCCCGCGCCGACCAACCGGGCCAGCTGGGCCATCAGCGGGTTGGTCGCCACATCCTGGTCCAGCACCACGGCTCCGGTGTGCTGGGCCAGCGCCCGTCCCAGCGTGCTCTTGCCGCTCCCGGGTGGCCCGGCGACGACGTAGACGATCGGGCGCGGGCGGGATGGGTCCATGGGCGCATTGTGCCGGATGCGCACGGCCCGGCCATGAGCAGCGTTGCCGAACTCCGACCTCGGCTTCGACGCCCCGGCAAACGGGCCTTGACAAGGCATGCGAACTCGCGGCAAAGTACCCGAGACAACGTTGTCTCACCGCTCGGTGAGAAGCGTGATGGTCGCTCGGCCGGACGAGAGGGCGTGAGGAATGCAGTCGTCGCCTCGCGCCCGTCGCGCCACCATGACCGACGTCGCCCGGGCCGCGCAGGTCAGCCTCAAAACGGTCAGCCGCTACGTGAACGGCGA
The DNA here is from genome assembly GCF_900104535.1 of Nakamurella panacisegetis. Taxonomy (NCBI): domain Bacteria; kingdom Bacillati; phylum Actinomycetota; class Actinomycetes; order Nakamurellales; family Nakamurellaceae; genus Nakamurella; species Nakamurella panacisegetis. Next base: position 1,350,491 of record NZ_LT629710.1, read on the forward strand.
GACCAACATCGACCCGGTGATCGGCGCCCGGATTGCCGAAGCCATTGCCGCCCTTCGTTTCCGACGCAACATGGCGGCGGCCAGTATCCGCCCCGGACAGCGTTCCCAGCTCGTCGGGTTGATCATCGAGGACGTCGCCAACCCGTTCTACTCGGCACTGACCCGGAGCGTCGAGTTGGCGCTCCGCGCGGCCGGTCTGCTGCTGCTCGCCGCCAGTTCCGAGGAGGACCCGGTCCGTTTCACGCGGTTGATCGAACAACTCATCGAGCGGCGGGTCGACGGCCTCATCGTGGTCGCGCCCAGTCATCCGGAACCGGGTTGGCCCGAACTCGCTCGCGAGATCCCGGCCCTGGTCATCCTGGACCGCTTCGACGACACGATCGATGCCGACAGCATCGTCGGCGACGACGTCGGCGGCGGAACAGCGGCGACCGAACTGCTGGTCGGCTCGGGCGCCCGGCGGATCGCGTTCGTCGGCGAGGCCCTCGGCCTGTCCACCATCAACGGCCGCTACCAGGGTTACCTCGCCGCCCTGGCCGCGGCCGGGCTGACGGCCGACCCGGCCCTGGTCATCGACGGGGTTCGCACCAGCGACGACGTGTGCACAGCGGTCACCGAGCTCCTCCGGCCCGGTGTCCAGGTCGATGCCTTCTTTGCCGCGAACAACCTGGCCAGCCTGGGCGTTCTCAAGGCGTTCCGGCGCTTGGGCATCTCCCGTCCCATCGTCGGCTACGACGATTTCGAATCGGCGGCCCTGGTGCAGCCGGCGGTGACCGTGGTCAGCCACAGCGTGGCCGACATGGGGCGCCGGTCGGCCGAACTGCTGCTGGCCAGGATCGACGGTGACCGAACGCCGGCGCACCACCTCGTCCTCCCCGCGACCACCACCCTGCGCGCGTCCCATCGCGCGCCGATCCCCCATCGTCCTGATCCACCACTCACAGAGATGACGACAACCCCGTGATCCAGTACAAGCTCCGTCGCCTGTTCAACCCGACCTCCGGACGGCTGCTCGACGTCGCCGTCGACCACGGATTCTTCGGCGAACCCGCGTTCCTCACCGGTATCGCCGACCTACCGGCCGCGATCGCCACCCTGGTCGAGGCCGGTCCCGACGCCATCCAGCTGACCATCGGCCAGGCCCGGCTGCTGCAGAACCGACCGGGGAGGTTCAAACCGAGCCTGGTCCTCCGCGCCGACGTGGCCAACGTCTACGGCGCGGACCTGCCGGAGCGGGTGTTCAGCCTGCCGATCGAGAACGCCGCCGTCAGCGCGGCTCAGCTCGACGCCACCTGTCTGGTGGTCAACATCTTCGATCTGCCCGGCCAGCCCGAACTCAAGGAGCAGTGCATCCGGAATGTCCTCGCGCTCCGGGCCGAGTGCACCAAGCTGTACATCCCGCTGATGGTCGAGCCGTTGGTCATGCGCGCCAACAATTCCGGCGGCGCCTACCTGGTCGATGGTGACATCGACCGGATCACGTCGTTGGTCCGCCAGGCGGTCGAACTCGGCGCCGATCTGATCAAGGCCGACCCGTCGGACGACATCTCGGAGTACCACCGGGTGGTCGAGGTCGCATCCGGCATCCCGGTGCTGGTCCGCGGCGGCGGCCGGGTCGCCGACGACGTGCTGCTCCAGCGCACGAAGGATGTCCTGGAACAGGGCGCGACCGGGATCGTCTACGGCCGCAACATCATTCAGCACCGCGATCCGGCCGGGATCACCCACGCGCTGATGTCCGTGCTGCACGAGAACGCGTCCGTCGAGCACGCACTGACCCTGATCGGCGGCCAGGCGTGAGCGCCCGGCAGCCGGTCCGCGTCGGCGTCATCGGTGCCGGGCTGATGGGCAAGGAACTGGCCGGTGCCCTCGGCCGGTGGTCCGCCCTGTCCGACTCGGCCGTCGATCCCCAGCTGACCGCCGTGTGCGACGTCAACGCCCCGGCCCTCGACTGGTTCCGCCGGGTCTCGTCGGTGCGGACGCTGACCGACGACTACCGCAATCTGCTCGACGGATCGGTCGACGTGCTCTACGTCGCCGTTCCTCACCACCTGCACGAGAGCCTCTACCTGGACATCGCCGCCGCTGGCGTCGATTTCCTCGGGGAGAAGCCGTTCGGCATCGATCCGGGCGCCTCCGCGGCCATCGGCGACGGGATCGCCGCCTCGTCCGCCTTCGTCCGCTGCTCCAGCGAGATGCCTTTCTATCCCGGTGCGCAGCAGGCGATCTCGTTCCTACAGCAGGGCCGGGCGGGACGGATCATCGAGGCGAACTTCGCGTTCCTGCACTCGAGTGATCTCAACGTGGACAAGCCGATCAACTGGAAACGGCAGACCCAGTTCTGCGGCCAGATCGGCGTCATGGGCGACCTGGGCATGCACGTCACGCACGTCCCGCTCCGGCTCGGTTGGCAGCCATCGTCGGTATTCGCTCAGCTACAGGATCTGGTGCCGACCCGGCCCGACGGCAAGGGCGGCGTCGCCGACTGCGACACCATCGAGAACGCCACCCTCTGCACCCGCGTCACCGATCCGTTGGGTGATTTCCCGCTGACCCTGGAGACCAAGCGCATCGCTCCCGGCGAGATGAACACCTGGCGCATGCGCGTCGTCGGGATGGACGGCGGCGTGGAGTTCAGCACGCGCTACCCCGCATCCCTCAAGGTGATGACGGTCCGCGACGGCCAGCAGGTGTGGGAGGAACGAATGGCCGGAAGCCAGTCGGCCCAGCCGACGATCACCGGCGGCATCTTCGAATTCGGCTTCACCGACGCGTTGCTGCAGATGTGGGCGGCGTACTTCGCCGAACGGGCCGGTGAGCTCGGTGACGCCTTCGGCTGCGCCACCCCAGCTGAGGCGTTGGCCAGTCACGACCTGTTCGACGCCGCCCTTCGGTCGAGTGCCACCGGCTCGGCGGTCCCGTTCACCTCCGGCACCAGACGCCGGCACGTGGCATCCGACGTCGCCGGAGTGATCGGGAGGGCCTGAGGTGGTGCGCCGCCGGCCGGCCAGGCGTAGGTCCGGCACGGTTCAGGCGCCCCACTCGTCCCAGTCACACCCGTTCGCCCCGTCCACACCCGTTCGCTCCGTCCGCACCCGTTCGCTCCGTCCGCACCCGTTGACGGCCCGGGAACGGGTGTCCCGGTGGCGAACGGGTGTCGCGGTGGCGAACGGGTGTGGCAGCCCGCTGCGAGCGGTCCGGATCCCGATATATCTGCGTCGATCCCAGGCGCCGGCTGCCTGCGATGAAGGGCGATGAATGGCGGCGACCGAGCGGAGCCAGCCTGCAGCACCGCCCGGATCATTCAACGCGCCAAGCACTTTCGGTGTCACAGCGAACACGCGCTCCTACCGAGCGTGATCTTGATCGATTCATCGGACACCGTCAGTGCACCCGGCGTCACGGTCGAACGACACCCCCCTCGACAGTTACCGAACCGTGACGTCCCGGCAAAGTCCCGGCCATTGACAACGCTGTCATGCCGGGGCACAGTGGCGGATACGTCCCGATCCACCCGGTGACCACGGTCACAGATTGACTTGATGCGTCGAAAATGACAACGCTGTCAATCGTCACCTCGGGCGAACGCACCACCGCTGTCGACACCGACGCCGATACCGGAAATCGCAGGAGGAGAGGCACTGATGCTGATCGCCGCACCCAACCTGTGCCTCGACATCACCATCCGCCTCGCTGCCCTCGTCCCTGGCACGGTCGCGCGGGCCGGAAGCACGGACACCTCCGCCGGCAGCAAGGGCGTGAATGTGGCGCGGGCCGCGAAGTCGATCGGCGCCCGGCCCGTCATCGCGGGCTTCCTCCCGCATGGCAACGGTGATCGCCTCCTCCAGCTCCTGGACGAAGAACAGCTTGAGCTGCAGCACGTTCCGGTTGACGGAGAGCTGCGCCTGGCCACCATCCTGCTCGAGGACAGCGGCCGGGTGACCATGGTCAACGGCCGCGGCGCATTCGTCAGCACGCAGCGTTGGCAGCAGTACGCCGAACTCGTCGCCCAGGCCGCGCCCGGCCGGCACGTCCTGGTCTGCAGCGGTTCACTGCCCCCCGGCCTGCCGACCGACGCCTACCGCCGCCTCGTGCAGATCGGCCACCTGGCCGGACTCCCGGTGATCGTCGACGCGGCCCCGGACGTCCTCCGCGATGCACTTCCGGCCGAGCCGGACCTGGTGTCCCCCAACCTGTCCGAGGCCGAAGGACTGCTCCTGGGCCGGGTCGGCGAGGAGGTCGACGAACAGGGCGACGACATCCCCGGACGGGCGGTCGAGGCCGCCGTCGCCCTGCACGCCCGCGGTGCGGTCCGCGCGGTGGTCACGGCCGGAGCCCACGGCGCCGCGTTGGCCACTTCCGCCGGTTCCTGGTGGTTGCCCGCCCTGCCGGTGGACGTGGTCAACCCGATCGGCGCCGGCGACTGTTTCGCGGCCGGCGCGGCCAACGCCCTGATGGCCGGCGCCGACGACCTCGACATCGTCCGACACGGCATGTCGGTCGCCGCCGCGGCCTGCGAGACCCCGACCGCGGGACGTCTCAACCCGGCTCGGGCGGCGGCACTGTTCGAAATGTCGACCGCAGAGCCGATCCCGGCGGCGGCCCGATGACCGGCCGCGCCACCGTCTACGACGTGGCCCGCGTGGCCGGCGTCTCCATCAAGACCGTGTCCCGGGTCGTCAACGGGTCCGAGCAGGTTTCCGAGCAGACCCGGCAACGGGTGCTGACCGCCGTGGCCGAACTGGCCTACGTCCGCAACTCGGTTGCCCACTCCCTCCGGACCGGCAGCGGCGACACCATCGGCGTCGTCATCGATTCGATCGCCGACACGTTCTTCGCCAAGCTCGTCTCGGTCGTCGAGGAACGCATGCTGGCCGAGGGCATCGGGGTGCTGATCGCGTCCACCGGGCGGTCGGCCGGCCGCGAACACGACCAGGTCGTCCGGTTGGCCGGCCAGAATGTGCGCGCCCTGCTGATCGCGCCGATCGGTGACGACCACAGTTACTTCACCGACGCCACCGCCGGTCTGCCCGTCGTCCTGGTCGACCGTGGTTGGGAGATCCCCGGCTACGACACGGTTCTCGTCCACGACCGGTTGGGTGCCCAGACGGCGACCGCCCACCTGATCGCCGGTGGACATCGGCGCATCGCCTTCATCGGCGACGACGGTGACCTGCCGACCATCGCCGAGCGGCGGCTGGGCTACCTGGACGCGCTGACGGCGGGCGGCCTGCCGATCGACGACGCTCTGCTGCGCACCGGCTGCGGCGAGCCCGAGCCGGCCGCCATCGCCACCGCCGAGCTGCTGGCCATGCCCGACGCGCCCACCGCGGTGTTCTCCTCGAACCCGCGGGCCAGCCTGGGTGTCGTCCGGGCCCTGCACCAGGGCGGCCGCACCGACATCGCCCTGGTCAGCTTCGGCGACTTCGCCCTGGCCGACTCGCTGGAGCCGGCGGTCACCATCGTCGACCAGGATCCGACGCTGATCGCCGAAGCCGCCGTCGACCTTCTGCTCGCCCGGATGCGCGGCGAGCAGTCCGAGGCCAACAACATCGTGCTACCCGTCAACGTGGTACCGCGAGGATCCGGAGAACTGCTGCCGTGCAACCGATAGTCATGCCCCCCAACATCATCGACCACTTCTACCTCGGCGGTTCGAAGATCGCCGAGCTGCGCGGAGTCGACCTGCCGTCCCCCCGCCGTCCCGAGGAGTGGTTGGCCGCAACCACCTCCCGCGCCGGTGAGCCGGAGATCGGGCCCAGCCGAACCGCCACCGGCGCGTTGCTCCGTGACCTGATCGCCGCCGACCCGGTCGCCTGGGTGGGCTCGCCGGACGGACCCCCCGGCGACAACGGCATCCTGGTCAAGTTGCTCGATCCGGACCAGCGGCTGCCGGTGCACGTGCACCCGGACCGTTCGTTCGCGCTGTCCCACCTGAACTGCCCGTACGGCAAGACCGAAGCCTGGTACGTCCTGGACACCACCGGAGCGGATCCGTCGGTCTGGCTCGGGTGGGCGCAGGACGTCGACCCGGACGAACTGGCCCGCCGCGTCGACGCACAGGACTCGGACTGGATGCTCTCCCGGATGAACCGCATCTCGGTTCGTCCCGGCGACGGGATCCTCGTCCCGTCCGGCACCGCCCACGCCACCGGCGAAGGCGTCTTCGTGACCGAGGTGCAGGAACCGACCGACTTCTCCATCATCCTGGAATGGGTCGTCACCACCTCCACCCGCGACGAGTCACACCTCGGCCTCGGTCTGCCGCTCGCACTGACCGCGACCAATCACCGGGCCTTCACCGCCGCCGATCTGGACCGCCTGGTCGTACACACCGACCCGACCTCGACATCTGCCGCACCACAACGATTGCTGCCCACCGACGCGGATCCCTTCTTCCGTCTGGATCGGTTGGCACCGGGCGGCCGCGGCGCTCCTGGGCTGCCCGCCGGATTCGCGGTCGGCATCGTCCGCAGCGGCTCCGGCACGCTCTCCGGCGCCAACGGCGAACCGATGGACGTGACCCGCGGCGAGGTGGTCGCCATTCCCGCGGCCTTCGGCGACTGGCGGATCGACGGTGACGTCGAACTCATCGCCTGCCGCCCCGGTGCGGGCTGGCCCGGCACCCTGGTCACCACCGGCGCCGGTGCACCGTGACCACGTCCATCCTGCTGGGCGTCGACGTGGGCACCTCCGACTCGAAAGTGCTGGCCACCACGACCACCGGCGAGGAGATCACCTCCGTCTCCAGTGCGACCCAGTGGCGCAACCACGGCGGACAGTTCACCGACACCGATCCGGAGAAGTTGGCGAGCGGCGTGCTCGCCCTCCTCGACCGGGCCGTCGCGGCCTCCCGCGATCTCGTCGGCCCGGTGTCGGTCAGCGCCATCGCCATCACCGGGATGGCCGAAGCCGGTGTCCTGCTGGATGAGTCGGGCGTCGCCGTGCACCCGATCATGGCCTGGTTCGACCCCCGGGGCGGTGACGAGATCCAAGCCCTGCCCGTGCCGCTGCTGCGAGAATTCTGCGGTCGGACCGGCCTCCCGGCGAACGCGCTGGCCACCATCGCGAAGCTGGCCTGGATGCGCGGCCAGGGAACGGTGCTGCGGGGCAAGCAGTGGCTGAACGTTCCCGAGTTCCTGGTGCACCGGCTCGGCGGGGTGCGCGCCTCGGAGATGTCATTGGCCGCACGGACCGGCCTGATGGACCAGGACACCGGGGAACTGTGGCCCGAGGCCCTCGCCGCCATCGAAGCCGATGGCTCACTGATCCCGCCCCGCGTCGTCGCCGGGACGCCCCTCGGGCGGGCCGGCGGACCGGAGGTGCCGGTCGGAATCCATGGCGCGGTGCTCACGATCGCGGGCCACGACCATCCCGTGGCCGCGGTCGGGTGCGGTGCCACCGGAGCCGACGAGATCTTTGATTCCTTCGGCACCGCCGAGGCTCTGGTCCGCAGTGTCGACGGCAACCTGGACGCCGCGGCCCGTGACCGACTGGCCTCGGCCGGGGTGAATTCGGTGCACCACGTGCTCGCCGGACGGCGGTTGTTGCTCGGCGGCACCAAGGCCGGGCTGCTGCTGCGCCGCACCCTGGACATGCTCGGGGCCGGGGCCAGCGAGCGCCGGGCCGAACTGGACCGGTCCGCCTGCGAACTGTCCGACACGGCCGGCGAAGCGGCCACCGAAGGTATCCGGATCTGGGGCGCCGCCAACAACGACGGCACCCTGCGCATCAACGTCACCACCGACGCGGTCAGCCCGGCCGCCATCTGGCTGGCGACGCTGGATCACGCCGTCGACGAGGCAGCCCGCTGCCTCGACCTGATGGCAGCCGAGATCGGCCCCGCCAGCGCGGTGGTCGTGGCCGGCGGATGGACCCGGATGCAGTCGGTCCGGCAATCCAAGGAATCCTCGCTGCCCAATGTTCGTTTCTCCGACCGATCCCAGGCCGGCGCATTCGGGGCCACCATGTTTGCGGCGCACGCCGCATTGGTAGCCGAAAGACTCACCACCACAGGCGATTCCAGCGGCAATTCGCTGGCCCTGCCGGACGGGCCCAGCGAAGCCTTCGCGGCCCGTTACACCCACCGCACGCAGACTCTCGAGGAGATCACCACATGACGGCCACCACCCGGACCGGGCTCGCATCCATCGCCACCGATCAGGACACCTTCGCGATCGTGGCCATGGATCAGCGGAACACGCTCAAGCGGATGTACCACGCGGTCGGCATCCCGGACCCGTCAGACGACGAACTGATCCAGATCAAGGCCGACACCGTGGAAGCGCTGCGCGGCAGCGCTTCCGGCTATCTCCTGGACCCGACCTTCGGTGTCCCCGGCCTGGCCCGCATTCCGAAGGAGGGTGCCCCGTACGGCGTCCTCGTCGCCGCTGAGCCGTCCGAGCGCGGCACCATCAACGGAGAGCCCCGCGGACACCGTGATCCGGCTCTGAACGCGCAGTGGGTCAAGGACCAGGGCGGCGATGCGCTGAAGTTCTACGTCCAGCTCCGCGCCGACCGCAAGCCGGGTCCGGACGGTGTCGACACCACGGCCGAGGTGCTCGAGGTCATCAAGCAGGTCGTCGCCGACTGCCGCGAGGTGGGCATCCCCAGCGTCATGGAGAACCTGATCTTCCCGCTGGCCGGCGAGGAGCCGCCGACCCCGGCCCAGCGCGCCGACCGCATCATCGAGGCCGCGATTCTGATGGACGAGCTCAAGCCCGACCTGATCAAGGTCGAGTACCCGGGTGACGAGGCGTCCTGCAAGCGGCTGGCCGACTCCCTGACCGTGCCCTGGGCCGTCCTCTCGGCCGGTGTCGCGTTCGAGGAATTCGCTGCGGCCCTGCGCATCTCGTGCGACGCCGGTGGTGCGAGCGGCTTCATCGCCGGGCGTTCCATCTGGAAGGACGCGGTCGGCATGGATCAGGTGACTCGGAAGGCCTACCTGGCCGACGAGGGCAGGCGTCGTCTGGACAACCTCGTCCAGGTGATCGACGGGCGTGCGCGCCCCTACACGGAGGTGACAGCGCGGTGACCCCCATTCTTGAAGCACGCGGGCTGTCCAGGAGCTTCGGACACGTCCGGGCCCTGGACGAGGCGGACTTCGACGTCAACGAAGGCGAGGTGGTCGCCCTCATCGGCGACAACGGCGCCGGCAAGTCAACCATGGTGAAGGCGCTCTCGGGCAATCTAGCGCTCGACGAAGGTCAGGTCTTCTTCGAGGGCGAGCAGATCGAGATGACGACCCCGCAACAGGTGTCGGCTCTGGGTATCGAGGTCGTCTATCAGGACCTAGCCCTGGCCCCACATCTGGACCCGGCTCAGAACGTGTTCCTCGGCCGGGAACTTCCGGCCAAGGGGATCCTCGGAAGGTTCGGGTTCATGGACAACAAGGAGATGCGACGTCAAGCCCGGGCGTCCTTCGACGAACTGGGCGCCACGGTGCGGTCGTTGACCGCGCCGGTCGGGTCGATGTCGGGCGGGCAGCGGCAGGGCATCGCCATCGCCCGGGCCATCGCCTGGGCCTCGAAGGTCGTCTTCCTGGACGAGCCGACCGCCGCCCTCGGCGTGGTGCAGACCAAGAACGTGTTGGAGACGATCAAGCGGGTACGCGACCGAGGCATCGCCGTCGTTCTGATCTCGCATTCGATGCCGCACGTGTTGGAGGTGTCCGACCGGGTACAGGTGATGCGCCTCGGCCGGCGCGTGGCGACCTTGGCGACCAAGGGCAGTTCGGTCGAAGAACTGGTCGGCGCTATGACCGGTGCCCTGGACTTCTCGAACGGATCGGCGGCATGAGCATCATTTCCCCCAACAAGCCCGAAGTGGCGCTCGATGACGAGCGACACGAATCGCTGCTCAAGCGGCTGGCCAATCTCCAGTCGGTCTGGATCCTGGGCGTACTGCTCGTCATCGTCGCCTACTTCGCGATCGCCGGCGGCGGGAACTTCTTTTCCGGCAACAACTTCTCATTGATCAGTCAGAACATCTCGGTCCTGGCCATCATCGGTGTCGGGATGACCTTCATCATCATCACCTCCGGCATCGACCTCTCGGTCGGCTCCGTCCTGGTGTTCGCCTCGGTGATCTCGGCCAAGGTGATCGAGGCGATGGGCGGCACCAGCGGCGGGGCCGTTCTCCTGGGCATTCTGGCCGGGCTGGTGGCCGGCGGCGCCTGGGGGTGGTTGAACGGATTCCTCGTGGCCAAGGCCAAGATCCCGCCATTCATCGTGACCCTGGGAACCCTGTCCGCCGCATTGGGTCTGGCCCAGGTCATCACCTCTGGCCTGAACATCACCCTGGACGAATCGGCCCTGACCGATTTCGGCATCTACACCAAAGTGCTCGGCATCCCGGCGTTGCCGTTTGTTGCCCTGATCGTTGTCATTCTCGGCGGAATTCTCTTGCACCGGACGAAGTTCGGTCGCTATACTTACGCGATCGGCTCGAACGCCGAGGCAGCCAAGCGGGTTGGCGTCAAGGTCGATCGACATCTGATCCAGGTCTATTGCCTGGCCGGAGTTCTCGCCGGCTTGGGAGCAGTTCTCTACCTGGCGCAGTTCGGCACCACGACGATTGCCGGCCAATCCCTCACCAACCTGAATGTCATTGCGGCGGTCGTCATCGGCGGCACGTCGGTGTTCGGTGGCGAGGGCTCCATGTTCGGCACTATCGTCGGTTTGTTCATTCCGGCCGTTCTGCAATCCGGCTTCGTCATCATCGGTGTCCAGCCATTCTGGCAGGGCGTCGCGGTCGGCATGGTGTTGATTGCCGCCGTGTACATCGACCAGACCCGACGGGCCGCGGCTCTTCGCGGCGCAAGATCCTCCCGTTCCGGTAAAAAGCCGGCCGGCAAAAAGTGAAAGGAAACGCAATGAAGCGGTCCCTCGTCCTCGGCGTCGCCGCCAGCGCCGCCATGGCGCTGGTACTGGCGGGATGTTCGTCGTCCAAGCCATCCGACGCCAGCAGCACTTCATCGGCCGCCGCCGCGACCTCGGCCGCGGCCTCCGCCCCGGCTGTCGTGTCGTCCTCCGCCGCCCCAGCCTCATCGGCGGCCGGTTCGTCCGCCGCAGGTTCCTCGGCCGCCGGTTCCTCCTCTGCGGGCTCCTCGGCCGCGGCGCCGACCAAGGCCAGCAAGAACTACAAGATCTCCTTCATCCAGGGCGTGGCCGGTGACAACTTCTACATCACCATGCAGTGCGGCATCCAGACCGAGGCGGCCAAGCTCGGCGTCACGGTGAACACCCAGGGCGCCACCAAGTTCGACCCGACCCTGCAGACCCCGATCCTCGACTCGGTCGTCTCGTCGAAGCCGGACGCCATCCTGATCGCCCCGACCGACGTCAAGGCCATGCAGGCGCCGTTGGCCAAGGCAGCAGCCGCCGGCATCAAGATCGTTCTCGTCGACACCACCGTCAACGACCCGTCGTTCGCTGTCTCGCAGGTCTCCTCCGACAACGTCGGCGGCGGAAAGGCGGCCTTCACCGCGATCAAGGGTCTGCAGCCCAAGGGCGGCAAGGTTCTCGTCATCTCGGTTGATCCCGGCATCTCCACCACCGATGCGCGGGTCGCTGGCTTCGAGACGGCCACGAAGGCCGACTCGTCGTTCAACTACCTCGGCGTCCAGTACTCGCACAACGACCCGGCCACGGCCGCGTCGCTGGTGACGGCCGCCCTGCAGAAGGACCCCGACATCGTCGGCATCTTCGCCACCAACCTGTTCGCCGCCGAGGGCGCGGCCACCGGCATCAAGCAGGCCGGCAAGTCGGGCAAGGTCTCGATCGTCGGCTTCGACGCCGGCCCGGACCAGATCAAGGCGCTCAAGGCCGGAACGGTTCAGGCCCTGGTGGCCCAGCAACCGGACACCATCGGCGTCGACGGATTGGACCAGGCCGTCGCGGGTCTCGACGGCGGCAAGGTCACCCCGAAGATCCAGACCGGCTTCTCCATCATCACCTCGGCCAACGTCGACAGCACCACGGCCGCGTACAAGGCAGCCTGCTGACCTGCGCGGATCGGTAGCCCACGCCGGCGATCCGCGGAGTGAGAAACAGCGCCCCCTGAGCCAACGGCTCAGGGGGCGCTGTGCTGCCGGAGCGACGCCGGCTACAGCTGGCCGGATGCGCTCTGCGGGGTGATGCGGATGACGACCCGGCGGTCGGCGATCATCGCGCGCCGGTAGTCGGCCCAGTCCGGGTGCTCACCGACGATGGCCCGGTAGACCTCGTCCAGCAGGTCCAGCGCCTCCGGTTGCTCGACGATCTCGGCCGTGCCGTCGACCTGGACCCATGGTCCGAAGAAGCCGGTCGTGAAGACCAGCACCGAGACCGCCGCATTCCGTCGAAGGTTCGCCACCTTGGCCAGATGACTCCGGCTGGAGATGACAATCTTGCCGTCGATGACGCCGGCGCTGACCGGCGACATCTGCAACCGGTCGTCCCTCTTGCGCGTCGCCAGCACGGCGCGGTCGTTCTCGGTGATGAAGGCAACGGCGTCAGCGATATCCATGACGCCGATTCTGCCAGCCGTACCCAGCGCCCGACCGGACTTGGCCCGGTCGACGACCGTGGACGCCGCCGCCGACCATGGTCGTCCGAGCATCGTCAAAGCGGACGACCGGACCGTCGGCGGGGCCGCAGGATCAGCCGGCGGCCAACTCGGGGTTCTGCGCCTGGAGCTGGGCCAGCCGGGCCGGGTCCTGCATCTCCATCCACGCGATCAGGTCGCGGAAGGGAACGCAGTAGGTGTCCGGCTTGCCGCAGTTGTTCAGCACGAAGTTGCCGATGGCGTCGGAGTAGGCGTTGTTGTTCCAGGCGTTGAAGTGGTTGCCCAGGATCAGCGGTGCCCGGTTGCCGTTGTACGTCGCGTTGTACATGTCCTGGTAGGTCGCCGTGACCTGGGCCGAGTCCTTCTTGCTCTGGTCCACGGAGACGCCGTTCGAGCTGGCGTTCTCCTGGGTGTAGTAGAAGTTGTAGTCCATCGTGATCTGGAAGTGGTTGGTCCCGTGGATCGGGAACTCGGCCATGCCGATCTGCCAGATCTTGTACTGCTTGGACTGCGTGGGCCAGGAGATGCCGCGACGGGTGAACGAGCTGTCGTACGTCATGCCGTGGGCCTTCAGCGCCGGGAACAGATCCTCGGCATGCCCTTCCAGACACGGGGTCCGCTCACCCTTGATCTCACTGGCCGGCAGGTTCAGCTGCACGCTCGCGGGCAGGTTGTTGTTGGCGTTGACGTTCTTGACCAGGGAGAAGAACTGATCGAGTTCGCTGTTCCAGTCGGCGGTGTTCCAGTCGTTGCCGCCGGGCGCGTTGTCGCTGCAGAAGTGCCCGTTGAAGTGGGTGCCGATCTCGTTGCCCTCGGCCAGCGACTTGTTGATGTCGGCGATCTCGACCGGGATGTCTGACGGTTCGGCCCAGCTGATCGACGCCTTGCCGGGTCCGTGTCCCGGTCCCTGGTACTTGGTCTTGGTCGCGGTGCTGAGCATGTAGGTGCCGGAGAGGAAGCCGGTGAAGTGGAACGGCACCTTCTGCATGATGTCGAACCAGTACTGCCACTTCTCGTGCCAGCCGACGCCGTCGAAGCTGACCACGATGAACTGCGGTGCCTTCTCCCCGGCCTTCAACTTGGTCGGGACGAATCCGTCGGGCATGGCCCCGGGGGCGCCACTGGTCGCAGCCGTCGTCGTGCCGGCCGTCTTCGTGGGCTTGGACGTCGGTGACGTCCGGGTCGTCGTCCCCTTGCCGGTGGCAGCCGACTTCGAGGTCGAGCCGGCGGCCGAGTTACCGGACGAGGTACCGGCCACGGTCTGATTGCTGGTCACCGTCACCGCCTGGTCGGAACTGGAACTGGTGCACGCCGACACCACCAGGGAGACCGACACCGCCGCCGCCATCCCGGCGAACCGCGCTCGCGTTCTCCATGACCGTCGTGACATCAAGAAGTCCTCCAGTGATCCGTCAGGTGAAAATTCGGGGGGCCTGTTTGGGCCCGAAGCTGTGAGTACGGCATGAGTACCCAGTATCACTCAGTACCGGATGAGGCCGTCGCATTTCGGCCACTTCAGGTACGGGCAGCCGCCGAGGTTGGACTGGTGGTTCTGCAGCGCCTTGAGCACGGCCGGATCCTGAGCGTTCATCCAATCGACCAGATCGCGGAACGGGACGCAGTGCACGCCGGTCTTGCCGCACTCGGCCAACGCGAAGTTACCGACCGCGTTCGAGTATGCATTGTTGTTCCAGTCGTTGAAGTGGTTTCCGATGATCAGCGGCTCGTTGACGCCGTCGGTCTGAGCCGCCTTCAGCATGTCCTCGTAGGTGGCGAGCACCTGCGCGGAGTCGGCTGCGCTCTTGGCCGGGGACGGAGCGGCCCCGCCGGCCACGGTGTCCGGCTCCTGCTGGGCGTAGAAGTTGTAGTCCATGGTGATCTGCGGGTGTCCCGTGCCATGCATGGGGAACTCGCTCATCCCCATTTCCCAGATCTTGCCGTCCGCGCTCTTCACCGGCCAGGACAGTCCGGTGCGGGTGAACGAGCTGTCGTAGTCCATCCCGTGCGCCTCGAGCGCCGGGTACAGGTCCGCCTTGTGGCCGGTCAGACACGGGGTCCGCTCGCCCTTGATCTCCGCCGCCGCGATATTCAACTTGGCGGTGATTCCGTTGTTCACGTCGACGTTCCTGACCAGCGAGAAGAACTGATCGAGTTCATTGTTCCAGTCCGAGGAATCCCATTGATTCCCACCCGGCACGTTGTCGTCACAGAAATGTCCGTTGAAATGTGTGCCGACCTCATTGCCGAGGGAGATCGATTTGTTCAGATTGTTGATCTCGACCGGGATGTCCGAGGGGGCATCCCACGGAATGGAGGACTTACCGGTGGCGTGCCCGGGCCCGGTGTACTTGTCCTTGGTCGCGTCGCTGAGCATGTAGGTCCCGGAGAGGAATCCGGTGAAGTGCAGCGGGACCTTCTGCATGATGCCGAACCAGTACTGCCACTTGGCGTCCCAGCCGGTGCCGTCGAAGCTGAAGACGATGAACTGCGGCGCCTTCTCCCCCCGCTTCAACTTCGTGATCTTGAACCCATCAGGCTCCGTGCCACCGGCCGGAACACCGCCGTTGTCGTTCGCCGGCACCCCTGACGCGGGAACACCGGGGTTGGCGGACGAGCCGGTCGAGCCGCGGCCGGACGTCTGACCGGCCGTCGGGGCGGCGGCGGACCCAGCCCCCGGGGACCCGGAACTCGAGGCGTGACCGGGAGCCGTCACCTGTCGGGTGACCGTTGCGACGGCGCCGCCACTGCCGCCGGTGCACGCGGTCAGCAGCAACGTGCCCACGGCGACCAGGGACAGCACGACGACCCGACGCCGGGTGACGCGCGAACGATTCCGCAAACCAAGCTCCTTCGACGATCCACGATCACTTCACGAACCCACCCGACAGCTCAGGTCTGCCCCGTCGTCCGATCACGCCGGACGAAGGAAGACGTGTGCCGGGCCTGTCGGTTCCCTGTGTCCGACCCGTTCACTGTCCAACGATTGCTGTGCACCCGCGGTAAGGCGAGCAAATTCCGGGCCGCCCGGGAAGGATCACTTACCTCGGCGAAAGACCGACCCGGGCGGTCCGAGCACCCACATCGGCCCCAGTGAGAGCGGCCTACGCTGGTGGGCGCCATGACTACCTCCCCCTCGGCATCGCCGAGCCGCCGCAATTGGTACAGCGTCGACCCCGTCGACGACTTCCAGCTCACGGACCGCCAGGACACCCGACGGTCCATCGGCACCGAGCTGTCCATCGTCTTCCTGATCACGCTCGGGATGAGCGGGCTGACCTCGCTGGTCCAGCTCATCGAGACGCAGATCAAGGCCAACCAGGCGAAGACCGTGATCAGCCACTACGTGGTGGCGGTGGCCGCACCGAAGTCGACCGTCGGCTACATCGATCTGGTCTACCAACTGCTGAGCATCACCCGGGGCTTCGCCGAGGGCGCGCTGGGGTTGTATCTGCTGTGGCGCGCCGGGTTCAGCCTGTCGCGTCGGCTGGGGCTGAACCTGCGCCGCCCGGGGTGGGACATCGGGCTCGGCTTCGGGCTGGCCGCGGTGATCGGCATTCCCGGGCTCGGGCTGTACCTGTTGTCCCAGCACTTCGGGTACAGCCTGACGGTCCAGGCCTCCACCATGACGGACGTCTGGTGGCGAGTTCCGGTCACCGTCCTGATCGCTCTGGAGAACGGCTTCCTGGAGGAGGTGCTGGTGGTCGGATACCTGACCACCCGGCTGCGCCAGCTCCGTTGGTCGACGGCCGCCGTCATCGCCGGCAGCGCGTTCCTCCGCGGGACGTATCACCTCTACCAGGGCTACGGCGCGTTCGTCGGCAACGCCATCATGGGCATCGTCTTCAGCTGGTTCTACCTGCGGTTCCGGCGGCTGTGGCCGCTCGTCATCGCGCACTCGCTCATCGACACCGTCACGCTGGTCGCGTATCCCCTGCTCAAGGGGCACGTCAGCTGGCTGCCGTAGTCCCCTGGGCCGCCGGGGAGCGCACGCCGCTATTGTGCGCAGACAGCAGTGCCTTGCGCAGACAGCAGTGCCCTGCGCATACAGCAGTGCCCTGCGCATACAGCAGTGCCCAGCGCATACAGCAGTGCCCAGCGCATACAGCAGTGCCCAGCGCAGACGAAAGTGCCCGTTGGGAGCCGGATCCGGCTCCCAACGGGCACTTCTGTCTGCGCTGGGCAGGAATGTATGCGCCGGAGGACAGCCTCAGCGCAGGGTGAACTGTCGACCGAGGATGCCGTCACGGGCACGGCGCTGGGCCGACGTCATCGGCTCGTCGACGGCGAGGGCCTTCTCCAACCGGGCGGCGAATTCCTTCGCCGGGCCGTCCCACTCGCTCGGGTGCGCGTCGCGGTCGAGGTCCCACACCGGGACCAGCCGACCGTGGGCGCGGAAGGAACCGACGTACCGCGACCCGTCGCCGAGGTCCAGTTCGTCGTCGACCGACAACCGGGCCAGGGCGGCCATCAGGGGTGCCTCGTCCTCGGGGCGGACCCAGCGCAGGTGCGCCTTCTCGCCGGCGTCGACCCAGTACACACCGGGGAGGTCGGCGACCCGAGCGGTGGGCATGATGGCCCCGTTGGCCCGTTCCAGGGACAGCGCGACCTCGCTCCCCGGCTCGGGCTCGGCCTCCAGCCACCAGCCGAACGAATCGTGCACGGTGACGTCGAACGGCTCGTTGACCACCAGATCCTGGAAGCGCTTGCCCTCGGTGGCACGGCCGACGACCGGCAGCACACTGGACGGCTCGGCGGCGAGCGCCCATTCCAGTGCGGCCGCCAGATCGCGGGAGAGATCACCGGAATGGGTCTGCACCTGCATCCCGAGCAGGATCGAGCGATCGGACCGGGTCAGCGCGGCGGCCGCGGCCGGAAGGACCGTGGCCAACGTGATCGAGGGCACACCATCGACCGGCTGCTGGAGGGTGAGCGGCACGGTGGCCGACGGCACGAACTCCCGGAGGGCGATCAACTCGGTCTCAGCCAGCAGACCTTCGAAGGGCCGGGCCACGATCATCTCCGCCGCGTCGGCCGCCCCGTGGCACGCCTTGTAACGGCGGCCGGAACCACACGGGCACGGGCGACGGGGGTTGTCGCCGGCCGCAACGCCGGACGGGACGGTCGAGACTCGCTCTTTGGTCTTCTTGGACACACCCGTCACCGTATCGGACACAACGGGCCGGGACCGACCGCGCGCAGCCCGCGGTACCGGCGCCGATCGCCCTGGCACGACCTGAACCCGACCTTGACGGTGGTGGGATTCGGCCCCGCGCAAGTAGGGTGCTCAGGTCGGGGGTAACGGGATCCTTGCGTCCAGCGGAGCGGCCGTCACGGCCGTGTCCGCAGGTCGCGGCCGACCCGCAGCCGCCGACGACCGATCCGCACCGACTAACGGTCGCTACCGCACCGGCGCACCCCGAGGATGATGACTTTGCCGATCGACGATGTGTGGCTGGCCGGCGAGTCGACGACTGGAGTGCCCGACCAACGCATCCACCACACCGATCCGAACTCGATGGCCGACGGCAGCAACGGTGCCCTCATGAATCCGCAGAACGGCAGCAATGGTGCGCACATGAACCCCCAGAACGGCAGCAACGGAGTCGACCGGGACCCGTCGTCCAACCACCCGGCCGACGCCGGCCACGGTCGGCCCCGCACCTTCGACCCTCGCTCCTTCGACCCCGGTCCCGACCTCCCGCCGCTGCCCACCCTGCGTCCATTGCCGACGATCAAGCCGATGGCCACGTGGCCGCCGAAAGCACCGCCGGCGCAGGCTCCGGACGAGCCGCGCACTCCGGACGAGCCGGCCGCTCCGGTGGCGGCGACGGCGACAGCGGCGACGGAAGCGCCAACTGACGCCGACGCACCGGCCGGCCCGGACGCGGCAGTGGTCGAACCGGCGGACGTGTCCCCGGAACCGTCCGATCCGACCGACCTTCCGCCCGCGACGGGCGAACCGGCCGACGATCGGACCATCCGGGTCTCCGGGCTCAGCATCGACGGCGGCGTGGACGACATCGTGGCCGGCCCGGTGGGTTCGGCCCCGGTGGCCCCCGCGACGGGGCCGGGCACGCCGGCCCCGACGATCCGACGTCGTCGACGAGCGACGGACTTCGAGGATGGCGCTCCGGAGTCGCTCGAGGCGGCCGGCTCCCACGCCGGGCAGCGCGTGCTGGTGCTCGGCGGCAGCGGGACGGTGGGTCGCGAGATCGCCCGATCGCTGGCGGCGCGCGGAGCCCGCCTGGCCGTCCATCACGCCACCCGGGGGCCGCTGGCCGGGCAGCTCGTCCAGGACCTGCCCGGGACCGGGCATCTGGCCGTGGGGGCCGACCTCGCGGACGCCGACGCGGTGGCCGACCTGATCGCCTCGGTCGACGCGCAGTTCGACGGGTTGGACGTGGTCATCAACGCGGCGACAGCCGGCGATTCGATCGGCCGGCCGGCTCTGGTCGGCAGTTCGCTGAGCGACTGGACCGACGCCTGGACCGGCGCTCTCACGGTCGACATGCTCGGCGCGGCCACCGTCGTGCACGCGGCGGCGGCGGCCTTCATCGCTCGCGGTCGCGGCGGTCGGATCATTCTGGTCGCCGCCAAGGGCCGGGCGGCCGACGATCGGCCGAGTTCGGTCGCGGCCGCCACCGAGCAGGCCGTCGGCGCACTCGGATCAGCGCTGGCCGCGGAGCTGGCCCCTCACGGCGTCGGGCTCACCGTGGTCGGCTCCGGATCGGCGTCGTCGGCCGGTTGGTCGCCGGAAGCACTCGCCGAGGCCGTCGTCTGGCTCGCCTCCGGCCCGACCGCCTCGCTGGCGGGAGCCGTGTTCACCATCGCCGGCTGACGGGTCGGCGCCGGTGGTGCGACCACCCAGCGTCCCGCTCCACGCGGCGACGGGCCTACGAGCAACCGCAGAAAACGTCGGCCGACCAGGGCCGTGAGCACCGCGACGGCGGCGCCCACCAGGTCGACGAAGATGTGCAGCTCCACCGTGTCGGCGACTGCCTGGTCGCTGGTTCCGAACGCGCGCAGCAGTGTGGTCAGCACCAGCGCGTTGTCCAGGATCCAGGCGATCCACCAGCTCAGGACCAGCACCGACATGCGCGGGCGGTGCCCGGCGCGTTCCGGGTCGGCGGCGAGATAGCCGTCAACCTCGGCGGCGATGATCCCGAGACCCCACACGTTCCAGCCGGGGACGACCAGCCGGGCCAGGACGGACGCCGGCGGCCGGCTCGGCTCCCGTCCGAGCCGACGGGCGCCGCCTCCGTGCAACCGCACCAAGACCGTGGCCATCACGATCGCCGTGACGAGGGACCCGATGACGGCCGCCGAGCCGGCGATCGTCAGGAACAGATCCGAAGCCCGGACCAATGGCCCGGACAGAATCTCGGTGCGACCACGCATCATCAGCGCATAGCGCCAGATCTCGCCGGCGGCCGCGGTGAGGGCAGCGACGCCGGTGATCGCCGCCGCCCACCGGCCCACCCGAAGAGCGGTCACCGGGGAGTCCCGTGACGTGTCCGCCTCGGCCGGAACGAGGTCGCGCCAGACCACCGGCGGGAAGCCCCACCGCGGCGGCCGGGCGCCGTAGGACGGCGGCCCCAGGTAGGGAGTCCGGCCGGGTGACGGCCTCGACTTCGTGGCCGGCCCGAGCCCCCGCGGCCGATCCGCCCGCCAGCGCTGGACGGGCAGCGGGGCCGAGCAGTACACGCAGGTGCGCACCCCACGTGGCAACGGCGGCTGGGCACGCGAACACCGCAGGCACCGCAGACCGACCGCGTCCGGACGCGGCTGGTAGGACGGAACGCGCGGCGGGTGGGCGGGCCCGCCCGGCGACCAGCGCGGTGTGCTCACGAGGGGTCAGATCACTTCCGGGGTGGCGCCGGAGTCGGCGACCAGCGGCAACCCGAGCCGAATCCAACCCGACATCCCGTCGAGCACGTTGACCGCGTCCCACCCGTTGGCGTTCAGGTATTGCGTCACCCGTTCCGACCGCCCGCCGGACCGGCAGATGACGTAGAGCGGCGAGCCATCCGGGAGGTCGTCGAGCCGTTCGGCCAGCTCGCTCATCGGAATGTGGACGGCGTCAGGCGCATGCCCGGCGGCCCACTCGTCGTTCTCGCGGACGTCGAGCAGGACCCGTTCGGTCGGCAGCTCGCTGATGGTGATCTCGGCACTTCCAAGTTGCGTCACGACGCCCATCCTCCCACCGACGCCGGACGACCCCGGTTACTTGATGATTCGGGACAGCCGACGGTCGGCCAGCAGCTTGCCGGCGGTCTGACAGGTCGGGCAGTACTGGAACGAGCGATCGGCGAAGGACACCTCGGCCACCGTGTCGCCGCACACCGGGCAGGGCAGGCCGGTCCGGGCGTGCACCCTGAGCCCGGTCCGCTTCTCCCCTTTCAGCCGGGCGGCCCCCGCTCCCGCTGTCCGGGCGATGGCCCCGGAGAGCACCGAGACGATGGCGTCGTGGAGTCGCGTCACCGCTGCCTCGTCCAGCTTGCCGGCCGTCGCGAACGGCGAAAGCTTGGCCGTGTGCAGGATCTCGTCGGAATAGGCGTTGCCGATGCCGGCCAGGACGGTCTGGTCGGTGATGACGTTCTTGATCCGGCCGGTCTTGCCCCTCAGCGCTGTCCGCAGGGTGTCGAGGGTGAGCCCGGTGCCGTCCCCGCCCATCGCATCGGGGCCGAGGCGGGCCACGCCGGGCACCTGGAGTGGATCGGTGACGATGGCCGCGGCGACCGACTTCTTGGTCCCGGCCTCGGTGATGTCGAACCCGCCGGACTCGAACCGGACCCGCAGCGCGATCGGGCCGCCCATCTTCGGTGGCGTGGCCGAGATGTTGTCCGACCAGCGCAGCCAGCCGGCCCGGGCCAGGTGGATGACCAGGTGCAGGGGCGGGCGGTCGGTGTCGTCCGGGTCGACGGTGACGAAGTCGAGGAACTTGCCGTACCGGCCCGCTTCCGAAAGCACCCGGCCGACCAGGGCCGATGCCGGCGGATCGTAGGTCGTCAGGACGTTGAGCGACGCGACGGAGACGCCGACGATCCGTTGGCCGCCGGCGTGCTCCGCGACGAAACCGGCGAGGGCGCTGACCTCGGGTAGTTCGGGCATGGCAACGAGTGTGCCAGCCTCGGCTCCGGTCGGCCGGGTCTACTCCGGGCGGCCCGGCGCCCGACCTGGCATTGTCGGACCCATGCCGGATCTGGAACTGGACGAGACGACGGTGCTGTGCGGCCGTGGACTGGTGCTGCGGACCTGGCTGCCCGAGGACGGGGACGCCCTGCTCCAGGCCTGCCAGGACCCGGAGATCCAGCGCTGGACCACGCTGCCCAGCCCGTACCTGCCCGAACACGCCGAGATGTTCCTGACCGTCTGCGCGTTGCGCTGGGTGCAGGGCCTGGCCACCTTCGCTGTCGTCGATCCGGATGACACCGAGCTGCTGGGATCGATCAGTTTCGTCGGGCTGCCCGAGGAAGGTGTGGTCGAGATCGGCTACTGGATCGCACCGCAGGCCCGAGGGCGCGGTGTGGCTACCGCGGCGGTCCGGCTGATCAGCGACTGGGCACTGGACGAGCTCGGCTTCAACCGGGTCGAGTGGCAGGCCTACGTCGGCAACAACACGTCCCGCCGGGTCGCCGAACGATGCGGATTCACGTTCGAGGGGATGCTCCGCGGACGTGGCTACCAGCGCGGCAAGTTCCATGACATCTGGATCGCCGGACTACTGCACGACGACCCCCGTCCGGACGTGCCGGACGCGGTCTGAACCCGTCCGGCCCGGCCTCACCAGTCGGCGCGCCGGTAGTCCTTGAGGAAGCACCCGTAGAGATCGTTGCCGAGTTCGCCCTGGACGATCGGGTCGTAGACGCGCGCAGCCCCGTCGACCAGATCGAGCGGGGCGTGGAAGCCTTCCTCGGCCAGCCGAACCTTCGTCACGTGCGGACGCTCGTCGGTGATCCAGCCCGTGTCCACGGCCGTCATGAGGATGCCGTCGGTGAGCATCTCGGTGGCGCTGGTGCGGGTCAGCATGTTGAGCGCGGCCTTGGCCATGTTGGTGTGCGGATGGCCGGGCCCCTTGTAGCCGCGGCTGAACACGCCCTCCATGGCCGAGACGTTGACGATGTACGTGCGCCGTGCCGGGCTGGCCGCCATGGCCGCGCGCAACCGGCTGATCAGGATGAACGGCGCCGTGATGTTGCACAACTGCACCTCCAGCAGTTCCAGCGCGTCGACCTCGTCGACCCGCTGGGTCCAACTGTTGATGTGCCCGAGATCCGGCACCAGACCACCGGCGTCGATCGCCCGGCCGGCTTCCACCATGGCGTTCGACGCCGACCCGGCGACCAGGGCCAGGCGGGAGAGCTCCCGGCCGCGCAGCCCGTCGGGCAGGTGCGGCAACGGGTGCGCGGACAGCGACCCGGCCAGGGCCATGGGGTGGGCGTCGGAGATGTGGTCGAAGGTCAGCAGATCGGGCAGCGGCCCGTCGGGCAGCGGATCGGATTCCGCCGCGGCCAGCGGGGCGTACGCCCCGGGGCTGCGCCGGACCGTCTGAGCGGCGTTGTTGATCAGGATGTCGAGCGGACCGGCCTCGGCCACGGACTCGGCCAGGGCGACCACCTGCGCCGGATCGCGCAGATCGATCCCGACGATGCGGAGCCGGTGCAGCCAGTCCGCACTGTCCGGCATCTCGGTGAACCGGCGGACGGCGTCGTTCGGGAAGCGGGTCGTGATCGTCGTGTGGGCGCCGTCCCGGAGCAGCCGCAGTGCGATGTACATCCCGATCTTGGCCCGCCCGCCGGTCAGCAACGCGCGCTTGCCGGTGAGATCGGTGCGGGCATCGCGGTGGGCGTGGTTGATCGCCGCACAGGCCGGGCAGAGCTGGTGGTAGAAGGCGTCGACCTGCGTGTAGTCCTGCTTGCAGATGTAGCAGGGCCGCGGCCGGATGAACACCCCGGCCACCGCACCAGCGGCGTTGGAGACCAGCGGGATGCCCTCGGTCTCGTCGTCGATCCGCTGCGGCGAGCCGGTCGCGGTCGCGGCCACGACGGCCTTGTCGGCTGCGCTGATCGCATCCCGCCGCTGGGCCCGACGCGCGTTCTTGACCTGCTTGAAGATCCGCGCCGTAGCCCGCCGCACGGCCACCGCGTCGGGGTGCTCGGGCGGGAGGTCCTCGGCCTGACCGATCACCTTCAAGGCCAGAGCCAGCTCGGCGGGATCGATCCGAGCGGCGTCGCGGGTCGATCCGTCACCGACCGGGGCGCCTTCGGGCCGGTCGGATGCAGGCAGATCGGACGCAGACAGGCCGGATGCGGGCAGGTCGGACCAGGACAGGCCGGACGAGGACAGGTCGGACGAGGACAGGCCGGACGAGGACAGGCCGGACGAGGACAGGCCGGACGAGGACAGGCCGGACGAGGGCAGGTCGGATGCAGTCAGGGCGGGCACCGCCGGGTCGAGCATTTCGGTCACCCGTCAACGATAGGCACCTTGCGCGGCCACGCCGACCAAGATCCGCGCTACCCCGGCTCAGTTCCTGACCGTGACCCCTCGGCCGGCTCGACGAACTGGGGCGATGGACCACTCGTCATACCGGGTGCGCACTCGTCATACCGCGGGGGCGATGACGAGTGCCAGCGAGTATTACGAGTGGTCCCGGGCCGCACACACCCGCGCCGCACACACCCCGCGCCGCACACACGCCCGCGCCGCACACACACCCGGGTCCCGGATTCCACCACCGCGAAAGCCACCGCAGCCAATGGCAGATCCGAGTTCCCACCCACGGCCACCCCGAAATGACGAACGCGCAATTCACGCGCGCCGGAGTAGATCCGCGCTCTCCAAAATCCGTTGGCGCGCACCGTTGGCCGCGATGCTCAGCATGGCTCGGGCCAGCTCGTCACTGCCGATGACGTACTTGGCGGCGACGCGCCGGAGCACCGGATACAGGCTTCCCGTCACGCGATACATATTGCGGTACAAGCGATTCTTGCTCTGCACGCCATAGCGAGGCTGGATGTAGCCGGGCCGCAGCGCGTATCCGTCGAACGGCAGCGACAGCACCGCATTCTCGGTCTCGCCCTTGACCCGCGCCCACATCAGGCGGCCGTGCTCGGTCGAATCCGTACCGGCCCCGGAGATGTACAGGAAGCGCATGGTCGGGTTGCGGTCGGCGAGTTCGCGGGCGGCCGCCATCGTCGTGAAGTAGGTGACCCGGCGATACGCCGGCTCGCTCATCCCCGCCGCCGACACCCCCAGACAGAAGAAGCACGCGTCGTAGCCGGCGAGTTCCGGGCCGATCGAAGTGAAATCCAGGAAGTCGTCGTGCACGATTTGGATGACCTTGTCGTACGCGGCCGGCACCGGTGACCGGCCGATCACCAGGATGGCGGTGACCTGGGGGTCGATCAGGCATTCGCGCAGCACCGACTGCCCGACCATGCCGGTGGCCCCGAAGATGATCACCCTCATCATGTGTGGTTCCCGTCCCGCTCGATCCGACCCGCCGCCCCGGCATCCTGAGGGTAGGACACCGGCTCCCCGACCGGCCGTCGATGTCGGGAGGGCCGTCCGACCTGGCATCATCGACGATCATGTTCCGCATCGCGTTCTACCAGCCCTGCATTCCCGGCAACACCGGCAACGCGATCCGCACCTCCGCCGCCACCGGCACCGAACTGCACCTGATCGAACCACTCGGCTTCGACCTGTCCGACAGCAAGCTGCGGCGGGCCGGACTCGACTATCACGACCTCGCCTCGGTGACGGTGTTCCCGAACCTCGATGCGGCCTTCGACGCCTGGTCCGGCGCCCGAGTGTTCGCCTTCACCACCCACGCCGAACAGAATTACGCGGACGTCGCGTACCAGCCCGGGGACGTCCTGCTCTTCGGCCCGGAGCCCACCGGCCTGCCGGCCGAGGTTCTGCAGGACGCGCGGATCACGGCGCAACTCCGGATCCCGATGATCGCCGGCCGACGGTCGCTGAACCTGTCCAACGCGGCATCGATCGCGGCCTACGAAGCCTGGCGCCAGCACGGTTTCGCCAGCCCGTCTCCCTGAGTGACCAGGTCCCCTCAGCCACCCCGCCACCCCGAGGGGACCAGGTCCCCTCAGCCACCCCGTCCCCGTGAACGACCATGTCCCCGCAGCCACCCCGTCCCGCTGAGCTACTCCACGTCCCGCACAGGCACCCCGTCCAGGTCCGGCCCGCCGGGGCCGAGGACAATGCGGAGATGACCTCCCTGCGCATCCTCGTGGTCGGAGCGGGCGCCACCGGCGGCTACTTCGGCGGCCGATTGGCCCAGGCCGGCCGCAACGTCACCTTCCTCGTGCGTCCTGGTCGTGCGGAACAGCTGCGACGAGAGGGCCTGCAGATCGTCAGCGAGCACGGCAACGCCACCCTGAACCCCCAGATCGTCTCGGCCCCGGAACTCTCGACCACGTACGACCTCGTCCTGCTGTCCGTGAAGGCCTACGGGCTCGAAGCAGCAATGAGCGACTTTGCTCCGGCGGTCAGCCCGACGACGCTGATCGTTCCGATGCTGAACGGGATTCGCCACATCGATCTGCTCACCGGGCGGTTCGGCTGGGCGGCCGTGCTCGGCGGGGTCTGCGTGGTGTCGGCGACCCTCGATCCGGCCGGCCGCGTGATGCAGCTGGCCGGCATGCAGGAATTGACCTACGGCCCATTGGACCCGACCGCCCCGCCGACCGGACTGCCCCTGGTCGACGCGGCCTTGTCCGGGGCCGGATTCGAGGCGAAGCGGACCGACGCCATCCTGCCCGCCATGTGGCAGAAGTGGATCATGCTGTCCTCCGTCGGCGCCATGAACAGTCTGATGCGCGGCACCGTCGGTGAGATCGTCGCCGCTCCGGGCGGTGTCGAGTTCGCCGATGCGCTCCTGGCCGAGACGTCGGCCGTCGCCTCCGCCGCCGGATATCCCCTGCGGGACGCCGGGCGCGAATACATCCGCCACCTCATGACGACCCCGGGCTCGACGTTCACGACGTCGATGTACCGCGACCTGCTGGACGGCCGGCCCGTTGAGGTCGACGCCATCGTCGGAGATCTGGTCGAGCGCGGCCGTCAACTCGGTGTCCCGACCCCGCTGATGGGCCTGGCGCTGACCAACCTGTCCGTCCATCAGGCGCGCGCCTCGGCCGCCGGGTAACACCCGGCGACGACATCACACCGGGCCCGGACAAACTGCACCAATCCGCGGCCCGATGCTCCGCGAATGACCGGTAAGACTGGTTCGTTGCATTCACAGCGGACGTGCTCACACGCAGCCGGTCGGCCGATGAAGGAGTCCTTTCCATGTCTTTGCTCGCCCCGACGAGAACCCGTACCCAGGTCAGCCCGCAGCCCTCGGCGGGCGTCTGGCCGGGACTGCACGATGTCTCGAAATCCCCGATCCACGCCGCCATCGCGAAGCGGCTGACCCGCGCTGCGGTGAAGCATCTGCCGATCACCATGCAGTTCCCGGACGGCACGCGATGGGGCGCCGGCGGCCCGGTTCTGCAGATCGTCAAGCCGACCTCGTTCTTCCGGCGCCTGGGCACGGAGGGCCTGATCGGTTTCGGCGAAGCCTGGATGACCGGCGAGATCACCACCGGCGGGTTCGACGTCTCCCGGCCGGCCGCCGGCTACACCGCGCGCGAGGTCAACTCGGCGACCGACGAATTGGCGGCGGTGCTCACCGTGATGGCCAAGCGGATGTCCGTGCTGATTCCGGGACCGCTGCAGAAGCTACGCCGGGCCTGGCAGAGCCGGACGCCCGAGGAAGAGGAGAACACCCTCACCGGTTCCAAGGAGAACATCCACCGCCACTACGACCTGTCGAACGACCTGTTCGCCCACTTCCTGGACGAGACGATGATGTACTCCTCAGCCTGGTACGAGTTCGGCGAGGATCCGGCCGCTGATCTCACCAAGGCCCAGATCCGCAAGATCGACGGCATCCTCGACCTGGCCCGCGTGAAGCCGGACACCCACCTCCTGGAGATCGGATCCGGCTGGGGGGCGCTGGCCATCCGGGCCGCGGCCCAGCGGGGCGTGCGCGTCACGACATTGACCCTGTCGGAGGAGCAGAAGGCCTTGGCCGACCGGCGGATAGAGGCGGCCGGCCTGTCCCATCTGATCGAAGTGCGCCTGGAGGACTACCGCGCGCACGCCGCGACCCACGTCGGCCAGTACGACGCCGTGGTCAGCGTGGAGATGATCGAGGCGGTCGGCGAGAAGTACTGGCCGGACTACTTCGCCTCCATCGACCGGCTGTTGGTGCCCGGCGGTCGTCTCGGTCTGCAGGCCATCACGATGGGACACGATCGCCTGCTGGAGACCCGCAACGGCTACACCTGGGTGCACAAGTACGTGTTCCCCGGAGGCATCCTGCCGTCCCTGAAGGCCATCGACGACGTGCTGGCCGCCTCCACCTCCATGCGGGTGCAGGAGAGCCGCCGCCTCGGCCTGTCGTACGTCCCCACCCTGGAGCAGTGGCGTCATCGTTTCAACTCCGACCTGACGAAGGTGGCTGAACTCGGTTTCGACGACACCTTCGTCCGGATGTGGAACTTCTATCTGGCCTACTCCCAGGCCGGGTTCGACGCCGAGTATCTGGACGACTGGCAGCTGGGGATCGGGCGTCCGTAACGATAGGTCCGGGCCGCCGAACGAGTGAAATCGGCTGAACTTCGGCCTCTGCTCCGTCACGGTCGGTTCAAGTTCGCGAGCCCCGGGCGCCACTATCGGGAATGATCGTGGTGCACGGGTGAGTGTTCCGATCCGGAGAGGGGTGCTGCGGCATGTCAGACCGGGCCCATCCCCATCGTTCACCGGAGTTGCAGGCCCTCCTCGACGAGGTCGAACAGGCCATGGCCCGGGAAGCCGCGGCCCCGGGTGCAGCCGACCGACCAGCCGACCCGCCATCGACCACGGAACCGCCATCGGCCGAACCCACCTCGACCGGCGGCTCACCCGACGCCGGTGCGGGCCTCGCTCCGACCGGCACCACCGAGCCGGTCGCGTTGCCGACCCGATCCGCCCGTCGTTCCCGTCGGGCCCTGCTGCTGGCCGGCAGCGCGGCCGCCGCCGTGGTGGCCATCGTGGCGGTCAGCGATCGCGGGACACCGGGGGACAACCACCCCGCCACCGTGCCGAAGCCCGGGGTCGGGGTCGCGGTGATCGGCTCAACCGGCCCCGACGGACGTACCACCAGGGTCACCACGACGGCGCCGACGACGACCAGCGGCAACCGATTGATCGTCTTGGTGACCGGGGCCGACGGAAGCACCAGCACTGTCCCGGCCCTGACCTCGGCACCGTCGACGCATTCCCCCACCCCGGGTGGGCACGTCTCCTCGACTCCCGGGACGCCGGTCAGCCGCAACGGTCATCGCCCATCGATCACCGTGCAGCACCGTTCCGTCCCGCCCACACCGGACGGGACAACCGCCGGCACCGGCAGGTCCGGGCCCGCGGGCGCGGTCACGGGGACGATCATGAGCAGGACGGCGGGGTCGACCGGGAGTCTGCGCCCGGGGTCACCACCAGCGGGCACGAGAACGGTGCCCGGCGGACCGACCCGCTCAGCGACGACCACCCCGACCACCCCGACCGTCAGCGGGCCGACGCTCACCACCGAGCCGACGCTCACCACCGGGTCCGAAACCGCACCGAGCAGCGATCCGAGCGTGTCGAGCGACACGACCACCGCTCCGACGTCCGACCCCGGCGCCGTGACCGATGAGCCGGCCACGACCACCACTGACGCGACCCGCGCGCAGCCGACGTGCGTCGGTCTCAGTCTGCCGGTGGTCGGCGACCTACCCCAGCCGCTGGGGTGTCGCGGACACCGTCACCGGCACTGACCCACTGGCCTGCAGCGGCGGACCGACGACCCGACGACCGACCAGGCGTGGAAGGGATCAGACGGTGGCGGCCTCGCCGACCCAGTGGGCCGGACGCCCCAGCGGCACCAGGCTGAATCCGGCGACGGCCGCCGTCGCGGTGTCGATCACGTTGCGGCCGTCGACGATGATGCGACCGGCCATGACGCCCGCCGTCTTCACCAGATCGAGCTGGGCGAAGATGGGCCACTCGGTGAGAACCACGAGAACTGCGGCGTCGACGGCCGCGGTGTAGGCATCGGGGGCCACCACGACGTCCGGACGGTCCTTGCCGGCCACCAGATCCTTGGTGATCGCCGGGTCGTATCCGTGCAGGACCGCACCTTCGGCGGCCAGACGCCGCGCGACGGCCAGGGCCGGCGAGTCCCGCAGATCATCGGTGCCGGCCTTGAACGTCAGGCCCCACAAGGCGATCTTGACGCCGGCCAGCGAGCCGCCGGCCGCGGCCCGGATCTTGTCGGCCACCCGGTCCTGGGCATCGTCGTTGGACGTGTAGGTCGCCTCCAGCAGGGGGAACGACACATGGTGGTCGGCCGCGATGGTGGCCAGCGCCCTGGTGTCCTTCGGGAAGCAGGATCCGCCCCAGCCCGGTCCGGTCTTGAGGAACTTCGGCCCGATCCGCTCGTCGTACCCCATCCCGTTGGCGATCTCGGCCACGTCGGCGCCGACCGTCTCGGCCAATGCGCCGATGGAGTTGATGAACGACAGCTTCATGGCCAGGAAGGCGTTCGCGGCGTATTTGATCAGCTCGGAGGACTCCGGCGACGTGACGACGGCCGGAGCGCGGAGCGGCGCGTACAGCTCGGCCACGGCTACGGCGGCCGAGCGATCGGTCGACCCGACCACGATCCGGTCGGGATTCATGAAATTGCGGACCGCCGTCCCTTCCTGCAGGAACTCCGGGTTGGACACCACGGCGACGTCGGGCCGGTTGACCGTCGTCGTGATGTCCTGGGCCGTCCCCACCGGCACCGTCGACTTGGTGACGAGGATGGCGCCGGCATCGAGGATGGGGCCGATCTCGGCCACCACGTCATGCACGATCCGCAGATCGGCGCGGCCGTCGCCGCCGTCCGGGGTGGGCAGGCACAGGAAGATGTACTTGGCGCCGGCCGCGGCGGCCGCCGCGCCGTGGATGAAGGTCAGATTGCCCGACGCCAGGCCCTCCTGCACCAGTTCGTCCAGGCCGGGTTCGAGGATCGGCACCTCGCCGCGCGACATGGCGGCGACCTTGGTCGCATCGACGTCGCCGCAGACCACCTGGTGGCCGAGGCTGGCCAGGCAGGCGCCCGACGTCAAGCCGACGTAGCCGGTCCCGATCACTGCGATGCGGCCGTCAGCCATAGATGCTCCTCGGTGCTCAAGATTGTGGTGCGAGGTACCGCCCCGCAATCACCACGACCGTGGAATCGTACGCTAATCGCTATGCCCAACCCTGATCTGCGAAGACTCGGCAACTCCGGCCTTGCGGTGTCGGCCACCGGCCTCGGCTGCAACAATCTGGGTCGAACCGGCACGGTGACGGCCGACCTCGGCCCGTCCCGGGCGGTGGTCGACGCCGCGATCGACGCCGGCATCACGCTGTTCGACGTGGCCGACATCTACGGCGCCGAACCGGGCGTGAGCGAAGCGATCCTCGGCATCGCGCTGGGCAAACGCCGGGACCGGGTCGTGCTGGCCACCAAGTTCGGGATGGACGCCAAGGGCGCCAACGGCCCCGACGACGGCGCGCGCGGCTCCCGGCGGTACATCAAGCAAGCCGTCGAGGCATCGCTGCGCCGGTTGAAGACCGATTGGATCGACCTGTACCAGTTGCACCAGCCGGACCCGCTGACCCCGCTGGAGGAAACCCTGTCTGCGCTCGACGATCTCGTTCGTTCGGGCCAGGTGAGATACATCGGGCACTCCAACTTCGCCGCCTGGCAGCTGGCCGACGCCGCCGCTCTGGCCCGGGCGGCCCATTCCACACCCTTTATCAGTGCGCAGAACGAATATTCACTCCTTCGGCGAGAAATCGAGCCGGAATTGATTCCGGCCGCGGCGCATTTCGGTGTCGGGATTCTCCCTTTCTTTCCGTTGGCCAACGGGTTGCTCACCGGGAAGTTCCGGAAGGCGGAACAAGCACCCCCCGGAACTCGGCTCACGGATCTGAAGCCGCACCTGCTGGACGAGGCACCGTGGGCCGCCGTGGAGCAACTGGCCGACTTCGCCGCTCACCGTGACCTCAGCATGGTGGAGGTGGCCTTCGGGTGGCTGCTCGCGCAGCCGATGGTGTCGTCGGTCATCGCCGGAGCGACCAGACCGGAGCAGGTGGTGGCCAACGCCGCCGCCGCGAACCGATGGACCCCCACCCCGTCGGACCTGGCCGAGATCGACACGATCTTCCCGCCGGGCGGCACGCCCGGCCGGCCGTAGTCGCCCTGGACCCGGGGGCCCGGCGCGGGGTTGCCACTTTCGTCCGGTTCGACATCGTGACGTACTCTCAGGGCTCCAGTCGGCGTGGCATCACGTCGTTCATGGCTGCGCATGGTAGGGGGAACGATGTCGGTGCCGGTGGCTGCAAAGAGGCGACGGGTGGTGACCGGACGCACTGTCCCCGGCTCCGGCCGCGGCCTGCTCACCCTGTTGATGGTGGTTGCACTGACTCTGGCCGCCGCCGTGTCGGCCCCCGCATCATCGGCCGCCACCACGACCGTCAGCCCGATCGGCGGGGCCGCCCCCTTCGGGGCGACCTCCCTACGGTACGGCCATCACCTGGCCGCCGGCGGCCAGCTGGCATCGCCCAATCGGTTCGTCACTATGCGGATGCAGACCAATGGACAACTCACCGTCTGGGCCGGTGGCCGGCAGTACTGGACGTCCGGCACCAGCGGCCAGGGCAACTACGCCCAGGTCGAGAGGAACGGCTACCTGCAGATCCACAACCGGGTCGGCCGGGTGTTGTGGAGTTCGCACACGGCCGGCACCGGGAACGTGCTCTACGTCCTGAACAGCGGAAACGTCGTCATCCAGACGTCGGCCCGGAGGGTCGCCTGGCAGACGTCGACACGGGCCTCGGAACTGGACGCCGCCCAGACCCTCAGTTCCGGCCAAGCCCTGTTCGGACCAGGCGGTGAGCAACTGATCATGGGATCGGACGGCAACCTCGTCCTGCACCGGGGCAGCCCGATTGTCTGGAGCACCGGCACCGCTGGTCATCGAGGAGCCCGCCTGGTACTGACGAAGACCGGCAACCTCGTGCTCTACAGCACCACCAACCGTGTGCTGTGGACCAGCGGAACGGGCAACATCGGGGCCAGGGCCCGGCTGGTGCTCCGATCCGACGGTCATCTGGTCTTCCAGTCGGCGGCCGGTGTCGTGCGGTGGGATCCGTTCGCCAAGCCGGCCCCGCTGACCGCGGCCGACTACGCGAGCCGGCTATTGGCCATGTGGGGCGGCAAGGTCACCGGACTGCCCGGAGCCAAGAGCGATCTACTGGCGACCAGCCGCGGCCAGACCATCCGCAACAGTGACTCGTGCGGCAACACCGTCCGGGTGGACATCCGGGTGGTGCGGTTCCTGTACACCGCGACGTCGAAGTACAAGATCAAGATCAACAACATCATCACCGGTCACGGCTGCGACTCGGCCCAGCACCCCAAGGGTCGATCCACCGATCTCGGGGGCGCCTGGAACCTGACCACGGGAGCCTTCACCAGCTTCGGCGGCTACTGGGGTGCGAACAACTACGCGGTCGACCGCGAGTTCGCCGTCTACGCCTCCAGCATCCTGCCGAACGGGTCCGGTCTCGGGCAGAGCACCTGCCGGGGTACCTCATCGGCTCGGCTGCGGGCCGGCGTGCAGTTCTTCGCCGACGCGTGCAACCACCAGCACGTCCAGGTGCAGCCCAGCCGCTGAGGTACCCGTTCGATCGCCGACGACGGCACGGAGAGCTGACGGCCATCCGCCCGCAGCGGAGTTCTGGACGGCGCACGACCCGACGGTCGGTGCGGTGACCCAACGGTCGGTGCGGTGACCCGACCCACGTGGTCCGTGGTCGGATCACCGCTCGCGCGTCACGAGCCGGGCAGCAACTGCGGGAACGGCGCAGTGTTCAGCGGGGTGACCTGACCGTTGCTCTGCAGGGTGCCGAGCCAGAACGAGACCTGCTGCAGGTTCAGGTTGCTCGGCTTGCGGGAGATGACGCTCTCCCACCGCGAGAAGATCACCTTGCCCAGCGGCTGGTGACCATCGACCGGTCGCGTCCAGGTGACGGACTCGGGGAAGAACACGACGACCGTGATCGGCCCCTTGCCCTTCCAGTTGGCGGCGATCTGCGCCATGGTGGCCGGCGTGGCCTGGCTGACCGACACCACCTTGTCCGAGCACAGCTCCTGGAGGGCCGGGAGCGCGGAGCCCATGATCGGGTACGCCCCGGCCTGGACGATCAGCCCGTCGCCGGACAGCTGACAGATCTGATTGACCAGGTCGTACTCACCGACCCCCTCGCGGGAGTCGAACATCGCGCTGCCCCAGTTGGTGGCCGGCTGGATCATGAGAAAGGCGACCACGGCCACGCCGACGGCCCGGAACGATGTCCGCGGCAGCCGCATCACCACCGCTCGCAGGGCGAACGCGGCCGCGATCGCCGTCATCGGGATGACAACCGGCAGCAACCGGCGGAGGGCCCAGATCTGGTCCGGGGTGATGGCGATCTTGTTCAGGTAGACCAGCCCGACCAGGACCGGCACGGTCCACATGGCCAGCAGTTCCGGGCGTCGCTTCCGGCAGAACTCCACGGCGACGAGCACGGCGCCGACCAGAGCCGCCCCGACCACGATCCAGCCCAGGTACCAGGCCATCCAGCTGATCGACATCTCGTCATAGCTGCGGGTGCCGTCGATGGCCAGGCCCTCGGACTTCTGCCGCGCGGCCACGGCGCCGACGTAGTCGCCGCCGTCCCGGTTCTTGACGAAGTGGTCGACCAGCCAGAGCGGACGACTGACCATCACGACGCACCCGATCGCGACAACGACGCCGGCGCCGATGGTCAGGCCCTTCCGGTGATCGGACATCCAGACGGCCAGGCGCCCGGTGACCGGCCGCAGCAGGCTCAGTCCGAGACCGAGGGCCAGAACGACCGGTACGGCGGCCAGCACCGGGTAGAGCTCGCCGGACAGACCGCTGAGGTACTTCGGGCTGTGCACGGCCAGATCGAGCCAACCCAGCGCCCCCGCCGGCACGGCGCCCCAGAGGAAGACGAGCATGGCCAGCCGGCCCTCGCGTCGGCGGATCGCCGTCACCGGCGCAAGGGCCAGTAGGGCCAACGCCGACAGGACGGCCACCACGGTGAGGCCGCCGTCGATCCGGGCGATCATGGTGGCGCCGGCGAATGCCCCGGAGAGCGCGTACAGGCGCAAGCTGCGCTCTCTGATGGCCACCCAGAGGGCGACCGACATGCCGCAGACGAAGATCAACGCGGTCGGTTCGGTGTAGGGCATCCGGGAGAACGCGGCCAGCGGCATCGTCACGGCGAGCAGCGCCATGGGGGCCAGCGCCCACAGCGGCCCGAGGATCCGTCGGGCCAGCGCGTAGACCGAGAGGAGGGCGAGGGCCCCGATCGCCACGTTGCCGGTGAAGACCCCGGCCGCGCCGTGCAGCCAACCGAACACGGCCAGCCACCCGGGCAGCAGGTCGTTGCCCTGGATGTGGTTGACGGCGCCGGAGTTGCCCTGCAGGAAGTCGGTCATGACGCCGGGAACCTTGGCCGCGAGGGCCGGCAGGGCAGGGTCGAGGACGACGTCGGGGCTGGCATGATGCATCAGGTACAGGGCCGAGAGGGTGTACTGCGCCGGGTCACGGTCCAGGCCGATCATCTGGGCCGTGTGGCCCCGCTGCACCAGGTACCAGGCGATGGCGGTCAGCACCGCGACGCCCGTCCCGACCACGGCCAGACGGTTGACCTCCGGCGATAGGGGGACGAAGCGACTGGTCAGGATGACCGCGACGACAGCCACCGGGAACACCAGCCAGGGTCGGAACTGACCGGCGAGCAGGGCCACGGACACGACGACCGACACCGTCAGGAACCACGTCATCAACCGGTCGGGCAAGGTGACGAGGAAGGCGGCCGGTCGCCGGCCGATCACCGGCCGGGGAGCAGGGACCACCGGATCCAGCTCGAGGGTGGCCACGGGGCTCGCCATATGGTCAGCTCTCAGATAGGGGACGTCGACCTTGCCAAAATGCCTCCCCAGGCTGTGAATGCCCGGTGGGAGCCGAAGCCACGCCGAAGCCGCAGCAACTCGGTTCGACGGAATCGCTGCAGGTCAGTGTGGATTCGATGCTGATTCTAGGGGCGGGCGCGCCCGAGTCGGAAATCCGCGTCCGGCCCTGGCCGCCGCACGGTCACCGGTCGGGGGCCGGACCCGGGCGGATCCCGCACCGCCCGTGGAGCGGATCTTCCGCCGCCCCACGGACGATTCTTCGCGGAGATTGCGACCTCGGCCGGCCATGGAGATTCAGCGCTGGTGCGGGTAACCGACCGAGGTCGGGGCGACGAAGGTCTCCTTGATCGACCGGGGTGACGTCCAGCGCATCAGGTTGGCGGCCGAGCCCGCCTTGTCGTTGGTGCCGGAGGCCCGGGCCCCACCGAACGGCTGCTGGCCGACCACGGCGCCGGTGGGCTTGTCGTTGATGTAGAAGTTGCCCGCGGTGAATCGCAGCGCGTCGCTCACCTGCGCCACCGCCATCCGGTCGCGGGCGATGATCGAGCCGGTCAGGGCGTACGGGGACGCGCTGTCCACGGACTTCAGGACGGAGTCGAAATCGGCGTCGTCGTAGACGTGCACCGACAGGATCGGCCCGAAGTACTCGTTGCAGAAGATCTCGTCGGCCGGGTCGGTGCCCACCAGCAGGGTCGGGCGGACGAAGTAGCCGACGCTGTCGTCGTATGTGCCCCCGGCGATGACGTCGATGGAGTCGGTGGCGTGCGCGCGGTCGAGCGCGGCCTTGAGCCGGCCGAACGAGCGGTCGTCGATCACGGCCGAGGTGAAGTTGGAGTAGTCCTCCACCGAGCCGACGGTGAGCGCCTCGGTCTCGGCGATCAGCTGGTCCTTCAGCTTCGGCCAGAGCGACGCCGGCACGTACGAACGCGAGGCGGCCGAACACTTCTGGCCGGAGTACTCGAAGGCACCGCGGACCATGGCCGTGCGCAGCACGTCAACGTCGGCCGAGGAGTGGGCGACGATGAAGTCCTTGCCCCCGGTCTCGCCGACCAGCCGCGGGTAGCTGCGGTAGTTCGCGATGTTGTTGCCGATGCCCTGCCACAGGTTCTGGAACACCCGGGTGGAGCCGGTGAAGTGGACGCCGGCCAGGTTCTTGTCGGCCAGCAGGACCTCGGAGATCTCCGGTCCCCAACCCGGCAACATGTTGATGACGCCGGCCGGGAGTCCGGCCTCGACGAGCAGGTCCATGGTCAGCGACGCGGCCAGCTGCTGGGTGGTGGACGGCTTCCAGATGACGACGTTGCCCATCAGGGCGACCGCCGTCGGCAGGTTTCCGGCGATGGCGGTGAAGTTGAACGGCGTGATCGCGTAGACGAAGCCCTCCAGCGGGCGGTAGTCGGTGCGGTTCCAGATGCCCTTGCTGTTGGCCATCGGCTGCTCGGCCAGGATCTGCCGGGCGAAATGGACGTTGAAACGCCAGAAGTCGGCCAGCTCGCAGGCGCTGTCGATCTCGGCCTGGTAGGCCGTCTTGGCCTGGCCGAGCATGGTGGCCGCGTTGATGCGGGCCCGCCACGGGCCGGTCAGCAGGTCGGCCGCGCGCAGGATGATGGCCGCGCGATCGTCGAAACTCAATGCACGCCAGTCGTTCGCGGCGGCCAGAGCCGCGTCGATGGCGTCCTGCGCATCGGTCTGGGTGGAATTGGCCGACGTGGCCAGCACGCGCTGGTGGTCGAACGGGGCGACGACGTCGAAGTCCTCGCCGGCCGGCTTGCGGGTCTTCCCACCGATGACGGCCCCCAGCTCGAGCGGGCTGGTGAACGACTTCAGGGCCGCCGTCAGACGCTCCCGCTCGGCGCTGCCGGGGGCGTAGTCCAGCACGGGTTCGTTGATCGGCAGCGGCGGGTGGGTGACGGCGTCCATGGTGGTCCTCCGGGTGAGACGGGTGGCACTGCAGGAGTGAGGCGTGGGGTGAGCGCGTCCGGCCGGTCAGTCGTTGCGGCGGCCACCGGCGGACGCTCGGCTCAGGAGCGGGTCAGCATGGCCCGCAGGAAGAACAGCAGGTTGGCCGGGCGTTCGGCGAGCCGACGGGTGAAGTACCCGTACCAGTCGGATCCGTACGGGACGTAGACCCGGAAGGTCTTGCCCTCGGCGCGGAGCTTGAGTTGCTCGTCGGCACGGATGCCGAACAGCATCTGGTGTTCGTAGGTGTCGGTACCACGGCCGTTCTCCTCGGCCAGGGCAGCGGCGATCTTGATCATGCGCGGGTCGTGACTGCCGACCATCACGTATCCGTCACCGGCCATCAGCGTCTTCAAACCGCGGACGTAGGCCAGGTCGACCTCGGCCGGGGTCTGGAATGCGACCTCGGCCGGTTCGTTGTAGGCACCCTTGACCAGCCGGACCCGCGACCCGGGGCCGGTCAGTTGGACGAGATCCTGCTCGCTGCGACGCAGCATGGCCTGGATCGCGACCCCGACGTCCGGGTGGTCGGTACGGAGTTCCTTGAGGATCTGCAGGGTGGAGTCGATGGTGGTGTGGTCCTCGATGTCGAGGTTCATCCGGGCCCCGGCCGCGTACGCCGCATCGGCGATCTTCCGGGCACTGGCCAACGCGTAGGCGTGGCCGTCGGTGCCGGTCAACGCCTGTCCGACGGCCGAGAGCTTGACCGACATCTCGGCCCCGTCGGCCAGGCCGGCCTCGCCGAGCGCCGCGATCAGTTCCAGGTAGGCGGCGACCGTGGCGTCGGCCTGCGCGGTGTCCGTGGTGTCCTCGCCGAGGTGGTCCATGGTCACCTGCAGCCCCTTGGCCCGCAGGTCACGGACGGCCCGGACGGCATCCGCGGTGGTCTCGCCGGCCACGAACCGGTTGACCACGTCGCGGGTGAGCGGCAGGCGGGTGATCAACTTGCGGACGGATGAACTGGCCGACAGGGCAAGAATCGGCTTGCGGAGCAGGTACACGGCTTGACTCCTGTTAATCGGGCAGCTGTACGATTAGTCTCAGGGTATCAGCGAGTGGCGGATTCGTCACCAGCGCTGTCCGTCACACCATCACGGCGTCACACGCTCATCAGGAGGCGACATGGGGTCGGACGCCCCGCGCAAGCGGCTGCCGCCCGAGGTCCGGCGCGGCATGCTGCTGGCCGCGGCCCGGGGCGTGATCGCCGAGCGGGGATTGCACGCCACCACCGTCCGTGACGTGGCGGCGGCCGGCGAGGTCGCCGTGGGCACCGTGACCTATCACTTCTCGTCCATGGAGGAGGTGCTGGCCGGCGTCCTGGAGAACGAGATGGAGCAGTACTCGGCCGAGATCTGGTCCCGCGCGGCGTCGGCGCCGACCGGGCTGGCCGGTCTCGGAGTGTTGGTGGACGGCCTGCTCGCCTCCGATGTCCGCACCCACGAGCACTGGAAGCTGTGGCTCGACTTCTGGGCGCTGGCCGCGCACTACCCCCAGTACGCCTCGTGGCAGTCGCGGGTCTACCGCGACCTGCACCAGCTCACCGCCGACATCCTCCGTCGCGGCCGGGCCGACGGCTCACTGGTGGTCAAGGACCCGGCCGGCGAGGCGGTCGAGTTCATCGCCCTGCTCGACGGCCTGGTCGTCCAGGCCTACCTGCCCGGTTCACGCCTGTCCCCGGCCCGCGCCCGGTCTGTCCTGCACAGCTACGTGCGGACCGCGATGACGCGGCACGACTGAGCCGTCAGGAGCCCGCGCGGGTCCGGGGCGCTAGCCTGCGGACCATGCAGATCAACGGGATTTCGGCCATCGTGACCGGGGCGGCATCCGGCTTGGGCGCGGCCACCGCGCAGGCTCTTCTCGACGGTGGGGCGCGCGTCGTCGGGATCGACCTGGCCGCCGGGTGGGAACGGGCCGGGCAACCGCCGGCGGGCCTCACCCCGATCAGCGGTGACGTCCGGGAACCCGATGACGTGGCGGCGGCGGTGGCGGCGGCCACCGAGGCCGGTCCGTTGCGGATGGCGGTCAACTGCGCCGGCATCGTCGCCGGCGCGCGGATCCTCTCCCGCAAGGGGGTGCACGACCTGGAGGCCTTCAGCCGAGTGATCACGATCAACCTGATCGGCACGTTCAACGTGCTGCGACTGGCCGCCGAGGGCATCGCGGCAACCGAACCGTACGACGATGCCGGCAGCCGCGGGCTGATCGTGAACACCGCGTCGGTGGCCGCCTTCGACGGCCAGATCGGGCAGATCGCCTACGCAGCCTCGAAAGGTGGGGTCGCGGCGATGACGCTGCCCGCGGCCCGGGACCTCGCCCAGTACGGCATCCGCGTCATGACCATCGCGCCCGGTGTGCTCGACACCCCGATGATGGCCGCCGTGACCGACGAGTTCCGCGAGGCCCTGGTGGCCAACGTCCCGTTCCCGGCCCGGTTCGGCCGGCCGGACGAGTACGCCGCGCTGGTCGCGTCGATCGCCGCCCAGGACTACTTGAACGGCGAGGTCATCCGGCTCGACGGGGCCCTGCGGATGCCGCCTCGCTGAGCCGCCCGGCCGAACCAACCGAAGAGGATCGGACGGCTCAGGTTCGGCCGGGACCGGCGCCAAAGGTCAGAAGCCGGCCACGGCATGCGGGACGTACGGCTCCTCGAGGCGGGCGATCTCGTCGTCGGACAATGAGACATCCACCGCGGCAACCGCATCGGTGAGGTGCTGGATCTTCGTCGCCCCGACGATGGGCGCCGAGACGGCCGGCTTGGCCAGCATCCAGGCCAGGGCGACCTGGGCCCGCGACAACCCGCGCTCGGCCGCGATCTCGGCCACGCGCTCCACGATGACCCGGTCGGAAGAGGCCGTGTCGTAGAGGGTCCGGCCGAAGAGGTCGGTCTCCGAGCGCGACGTCGACGTCTCCCACGGACGGGTCAGCTTGCCGCGCGCGAGCGGGCTCCACGGGATCACGCCGATCCCCTGGTCCAGACACAGCGCGTGCATCTCCCGTTCCTCCTCACGGTTGAGCAGGTTGTAGTGGTCCTGCATGGAGACGAACCGCGTCCAGCCGTTCGCATCGGCCGTGTACAGGGCCTGGCTGAACTGCCAGGCGAACATCGAGGAGGCGCCGAGATACCTGGCCTTGCCGGCCTTCACCACATCGTGCAGCGCCTCCAGCGTCTCCTCGATCGGCACCGACGGATCCCAGCGGTGGATCTGGTACAGGTCGACGTAGTCGGTGCCGAGGCGGGTCAGGCTGGCGTCGATGGCCGACATGATCGCCTTGCGGGACAGTCCGGCACCGTTCGGCCCGGGCGCCATCCGGCCGTGCACCTTGGTGGCGATGACGAGTTCGTCGCGGTTCCCGAACTCGGCCAGGCCGCGGCCGACGATCTCCTCGCTGGATCCGTCGGAGTACACGTTCGCCGTGTCGAAGAAGTTGATCCCGGCGTCCAGCGCCGCTTTCAGGAACGGCCGGCTCTCCGGCTCCGACAGGGTCCAGGCGTGATTGCCCCGGCCCGGCTCGCCGTAGCTCATGCAGCCCAAGCAGATTCGCGAGACATCCAGCCCGGTCGAACCGAGTTTGGTGTATTCCACAGCGGTTTCCTCTCGAGTCGCCGACCGGCTGAGCTATTCGTCGGCGTCCAGTTCGGCGGCGGTCGGGACGTCCGTCGACCGGTCCGTCATCCATCGACGCAGCGCGAGCGTAGCCAGCACGTCGTCCTCGTTGTACTGCAGGATCCGGGTCGCCATCGCCCGGTCGACCGGATCGACCGGCCCGTCGGACGGAACCGAGCGCGTCCCGACCGCCTCGCGGTACCAGGCCATCGAGTTCTCCCCACCCGGCTCGGGGTCACGCCAGTGGAATCCGGCGAGCGGCGCGAGCGCCTTCAGCTTCATCGACCCGGGGACGATGAACTGGTCCCGGATCTCCTGGTAGATGTCGATCCACTGGTCCGAGGCACAGAACGCCGAGATCTCGGCCACCCTCGGCATACCCGGAACATCGGGATACCGGATCGGCGTCGAGCGCAACCACCGTTCCTCGGCCGACCGCGAGTAGCAGTACGCGGCGAAGGTCAGGCCGTTCGCCGCGGCGAGGGATCGCAACCGGGTCAGGTAGCTCCAGAACTCGGCGAAGGCCCGGCCCTCGTCGCGGTCCGGCAACGGGTTCCAGCTGACGAACCCGCGGTAGCCGGGCTCCAGCCCGAGGGTCTCGACGCCCGGCCCGGTCAGGTACGTACCCCACAGATACGCACCGTCCTCCAGGAAGGACTCCATGTCGACATCCAACTCGAGGTCGGCCCGGCGCACGCTGACCTCGCGCACCTTGCGCACCAACGGCAGTCCGGCCAGCCAGGCCCGGGCCCGGACACGGGCGGTGCCGGGAGCGGCACCGGTCAGCGGCAGGCCCGCGGCGATGGCCGGATCCAGGCGTGCCAGGTCGTCGACCGTGCGGACGCCGGCCTGGTGCAGCACGTCGACGTCACCGCCGGCGGCGACGAGCGAGATGTCGCGAGCGGCCAACAGATCGGCCGAGCACACCGGCCACCACGAACACCGCCGGCACTCACCGATCCGGGACGCCAGCGCCAGCGCCGGGCGACCGGCGGCGGCCGCGCCGGCGACGGCCAACCGGTCGGCGAACCGGCGGTCGTAGTCGGCCAGCACGGAACCGCCCGGCAGATCCAGCTGATGCCAGAGCAGGACACCGGCGTCACCCGCACCGGGACCACCCGACCCGACGACGGCCCCCCGGGCCGTGGCACTGGCCAACCCGAGGTCGACCAGCAGCCGGTAGTGGTGCGCGAGGGCCAGGGCATCTGCGGCATGCGCCCGCGCCTTGCGGGTGGGGTCGACCGCGGGTTCCAGCGGTCGGTGGATCGGCGAGGTCAGGGCACCGGCTCCCGGATCACAGGTCCGGTGCGACCGGATGATCAAGGGCTGGTAGCCGTCGCCGGCCCAGAGCAGCAGATCGGGCGTCCCGAACCGGGTCGAACTCCGCAGCGACGGCTCGAAGACGACCAGCGGCCGCTCGGCACCGGCCGGGTCCCACGGTGCCGGCTGCCCGTCGACGACGAACTGCGCGGCGAACCGGGACAGCACGGCCGACCGATGGTTGGCCCCGTCGGTCAGTCGCAACTTGAGTCCGTCGTCGACGGCCGACCGTTCGGCCCGTGGCGCGTCCGGATCGGCGTCCAGATGGACTCGCCGGCGGCATCTCCCGGCGGCCGCCGGACCGAGCCGGACGGAGGTGGAAGGCGTCGCGGGCGGACCGGGCCGCAGGTCTGCCGGCCCGGTGGCACTCGAACCGGCGAGAGTCATCCGTTCCAGGGTAGGGCGTTGCACCGTCAGCCCCGGACAGCCGGTCCGCGGCGGCCGGCCGGGGCCCGGTCACACAGGTACCGTCGGGCCGGATTCGCGGTAGGACCTACGCTGATCACACACCGACCTGGGCACGACCGCCCGGTGCACTCGTTGATGACCGGGACGAAGAGGAGCCACGTGATGTTCGGAAAGAAGAGCTCCACCGGCGGCAAGGATCTCGCCAAGGCAGAGAAGAAGGTTGCCCGCAAGGCGGAGAAGGCCGAGCGCAAGGCAGCGAAATCGGCCGAGAAGGTGGCACCGAAGAGCATCATCGGCACCCTGACCGACCCGAAGACCGCGCGGCGGGCCCTGGCCGTGGCCAAGATCGCCGGCCCGATCGTCGCTCCGTTCGCCTTGAAGGCGGCGACCAGCACCCGCGGTTTCATCGACGAGCGTCGCGCCATTCGGTTGGGCGTGACGGCCGACGAGGTGGCGGCCTACCGTGGCCCGACCGGCCCGGCCGGAGCCCGCATCGCCGGCCTGCGCACCTCGATCGACGAACTGCGCCGCCGACGGACCACCGACCTGCAGATCGTCCGGTTCGCCGACGTCGCCAAGGCACGGCTGGCCGATCTGAACACGGCTGTCCAGACGGCGGCGTCCATGCCCCCCGCCCGCCGTCGCGGCACGCTGGCCGCGGTCAGCAAGGAACTCAACCAGATCGAGGCCGACCTGATGACGTACCTGGTCGGCCACCGGGGCTGAGCCCGCACGCCACCGACACCTGGCCCGCGCGCACCGAGTGAGCCGACGCGGTGACGTTATCCTCGGGTGGTGACCGTCCCGACCTCGCTGCGCTGGAGGCTGCTCCGCTCGGCGGCGTTCGCCCTGGTCGCGACGCAGATCGCGGCCTTCGGACACATGGTCGGCGGAGGCGGAGCGCCCGATCCGGCCATCCTGGTCATCGGTGCCGGCTCGATCGGCGCCCTGGTCACCGGCCTGACCCAGCGGCAGCGGTCGTTCTCCTCGATCTTGGGCGTCATGGTGGCGGCCCAGCTGGCGTTCCATCTGCTGTTCACCCTCGACGTCCACTCGATGGCGGGCCACTCCTTCCTCCCGGACGATCCGGCCCGCATGCTGGTGTTCCACGCCGTCGCCGCCGCCTTGTCCGCCGTCGTCCTGGCCACCGGCGATGCAGCGCTCTTCGGACTGTTCCGGGCTCTCCGCCGGGCCGTCACCCTGAGGGCACCGGCCCTGGCCGCCGGCCGCCCGCTGTGGACGGCCCGCTCGGCCGACGTTCCGGCCCGCCGCCCGGCGGGCGCTCTGCTGTCGGTGAGCCCACGGCGGGGGCCACCGACCGTTCGGTAGCTGCGACTTCACGACGTCCGCGCCCGCGAGCGTCGTCTACCGAACAACCCGCAAGGACACCCACATGTCGTTCTCACGACCCAGCCGGATGCTGGTCGTCTCCACCCTGACCGCTCTCGGCCTCACGCTCGGCGCCGGGATCGCATCGGCCCACGTCTCGGTGAATCCCAACACCGCCGTGGCCGGCAGCTACACCAAGCTCACGTTCCGCGTGCCCAACGAGTCGGCCAAGGCCCAGACGGTGAAGTTCACCATCAACTTCCCGATGGACCATCCCTTCGCCTCCGTGTCGGTGAAGAAGGAGCCGGGGTGGACCGCGGTGGCCACCACCACGAAACTGACCACCCCGGTCTCCGACGACGACAACGCCGACATCACCCAGGCGGTCAGCAGCATCACCTGGACCGCTGATGCCTCCGGACGGATCGCCCTCGGGCAGTTCGCCGAGTTCGACGTATCGGTCGGCCCGGTTCCGA
The DNA here is from genome assembly GCF_900104535.1 of Nakamurella panacisegetis. NCBI lineage: Bacteria > Bacillati > Actinomycetota > Actinomycetes > Nakamurellales > Nakamurellaceae > Nakamurella > Nakamurella panacisegetis. The sequence continues at coordinate 1,395,250 of NZ_LT629710.1, forward strand.
AGGTCGCCTCGATGGCCTTCGCCGCCACCCAGACCTACAGCGACGGCAGCGTCGTCACATGGGACCAACCCACCCCGGCGTCTGGGGTGGAACCGGAGAAGCCGGCGCCGGTATTGATCGTCTCGGCCGCCACGACCGCGGCTGCGGCTGCGGTGACAAGCGCTGCCGTTCCCACCGTGACGGCCGCGGCCATCCCCGGCACCGACGACACGTCGGCCCGGGTGCTCGGCGTCGCCGGGATCATTGTGGGCGCCTTCGGCCTGCTGGTCGCAGCGGTCGCCCTGCGTCGGGCACGGTTGACGTCGTGACGATCGCCCGGCGGGCCCTGATCCGTCTGCTGGCCGGCCTGGTGCTGGCGGTGGGACTCTCCGTCGCCGTCGCCGGTTCGGCCTCGGCCCACGACGTGCTGATCTCGAGCACACCGGCCGACGGTTCCACGCTGAAGGCGGCGCCGTCGACGGTCACCTTCGTATTCGACCAACCGGTGCAGAACTTCGATCCGGTGATCGCCTTGATCGGGCCGGATGGCAAGCACTACGAGTCCGGGACAGCCCGGGTCGACGGCAGCACGGTGTCCGGATCGGTGACCAGCGGACCCGCCGGGGCGTACATCGCGTCCTACCGGATCGTCTCGGCCGACGGGCATCCCGTCACCGGTGAGGTGCACTTCACCCTGGCCGCCGGGGCCACCCCGGTGACCGGTTCGGGTGCGACGTCGGGAAGTGCGACGTCGGGAAGTGCGGCGTCGGGAAGTGCGGCGGCGTCACGTGCGACGGCCGCGGTGACCAGTGGGGCGCCGACGTCGTCGGCGGTGGTCACTCCCGAGACGACGAAATCACGGCTGTCGGCCTGGGTCTGGATCGGACTGATCGTGGCGGCCGTGGTCATCGCCATCGCGGCCGTGATCATCCTCCGCCGGCCACCCGGCAAGAACGCGCCCGACCGCGTGAAATCGGCTGACCGGGACTACTGATCGACCAGCGCTGATCAAGACGGCCGACGTCAGGGTCATCCGGCCACCAACAGCGGTGGCCGGATGACCACGACGTATCGCCTCGACCCGCCGACCGACCACGGGTGATCCACCGCAGCGGGTGGCCGACCGTCAGCGGGCGGCCGGCAAGCCGAAATCCGCGCCGGTCAACTCGTTCGACACGTCCCACAACCAGGCCGCCGAGATCGGGTCGGAAGCGGCTGAGTTCATCGACGACCGGTGCGGCCGTCCGCGCAGCCCGAGCGCCGGGCCGATGAACGACCCGCCCGGGATCGACCGGTCGACGGCCGCGGCGATCTGGGATCGAGCCCCCTCGGTGGCACTGGAGCCCATGATCGCCGTCGCCTTACGGGAGAACGCCGTCATCAGACCCGGGTGGTCGTCCCGGGCCATCAGTTCGGTGGCCGACCAGCCGGGATGGGCGATCACCGAGGTGACCGTGGATCCGGCCGCCCGGAGCCGCCGGTCCAGTTCGAGCCCGAACAACAGGGTCGCCAGCTTGGACTGCCCGTAGGCCCGCATGGGCGCGTACTGGCCGGTCCGGTTGAGGCCGGGGTCGAGCCGGTGCGCCACCCGGTGCGCGGTGGACGACAGCGAGACGACCCGGCCGGCCGGCGCGGCGACGAGGGCCGGCAGCAGCAGCGCGGTCAACGCCACGTGTCCGAGATGGTTGACGCCCATGTGCATCTCGAACCCGTCCACGGTGAACTCCCGACGCGGGACGAGCATCACCCCGGCGTTGTTCATCAGCACGTCGATCGGTCCCCGACCGGCCTCCGCCTCGCCGAACTTCCGCACCGAGGCCAGGTCGGCCAGGTCCAGGAGGCCCACCCGCACCGACGCCCCCGGACTGTCGATGCGGATCTTCTCCGCCGCCGCCCGGCCCTTGTCGGCGTTCCGGACGGCCAGCACCACCTCCGCCCCGGCTCGGGCGAAGGTCGATGCGCTGGCGAACCCGAGACCGGTGTTGGCTCCCGTCACCACCATGCGACGGCCAGTCAGATTCGCTATACCCTCGGTCTTCCAAGCGGACACATGCGCTCCCGGTCTACGACGGTGAATGATCAAGGTCCGTTCTACTCCCCAGGACGCAGCCTTCATGACCCCAACCGTCCGGCCCTGGACCGACCTGGCTCGCCGGGCCGCTCCGCAGTTGCGGCTGCGCGGTGTCGAGGTGATCGAAACCGGTTGGGATTCCCGGATTCTGCGGGCCGTGGCGGCCTCCGGAGAGCGATGGATCTTCCGGTTCCCGCGGCGCGCCGAGGTGCTGCCCGATCTGGCCCGCGAGCGGACACTGCTCGACCTGCTCGGTGGTGCCCTCCCGGTGGCCGTACCGGATTGGCAGGTACACGCCAGGGTCGGCCCGCAGCTGGTCATCGGCTACCCCGAGTTGCCCGGGTTCCCGGCCGCCGAGGAACCCCTGGGGGACGGCGACTTCGACTTCCGCATCGCGCTGCCCCCGCCCGCGGTCTACGCCGGCAGCCTGGGCCGCACCCTGGCCGTGCTGCACCGGCTGACCCCGCCCGGCCTGCCGGCCGCGACGGCCGGGGACCTCCGCACGGTCACCGACCGGCTGCTGCGCAGGTCGGCCGACCTGCCGGTCCCGGCTGTCCTGTCGGCCTACTGGCAGTCCTGGATCGATGACGACACCCTCTGGGCCTTCGAACCGAGATTGACCCACGGCGATGTCCACCCAGGGCACACGATGATCGACGACGCCGGCGCCCTGGTCGGACTGATCGATTGGACCGACTCCGGTTGGGATGATCCGGCCTCCGACTTCGTCGATCCACGGCACGCGTTCGGTCCGGCGTTCGGCGCCGACCTGCTGGCCGCCTACGCACGGGCCGGCGGTGTCACGGCGGGGGTGTCCGACCGCGTCATCCGGCGGCAGTCGTTCGGGGCGCTGCACGCGGCTCGGTTCGGAGTCGATCACGCACGGCCCGAGCTGACGCGCCGCGCGCTGGAACGGATGACCGGACAGGCCGCACACCTGGAGTGCGGACGGTCGCCGGTGTGAGGTGTTCCGGGCGGAATCGCGCCTCCGCTTCGCGGGCCGACCCCCGTCGATCATCGACACCCCCGACGCACCGACTCACCCGTTCGGCCGTTATCAACCACCGGCAGGTCACTCTCTCCAGTGGGTAGAGCACCGGCAGTTCCCCGATCCGCGACCAAGAGGAGGACTTCGTCATGGCTGTCATCAGCATCAACGGCATCACCGTGGATCCGGCGCAGCAGGCTCAGGAGCTGCGTACCGCCGGACTCGAGGCGGTGGACGCGGCCGAATCCGACCACATCCTGATCCAGACCGACGCCCCGCTGGACCCGAGCCAGAAGGCCGCCCTGGCCGATCTCGGCGTGCAGATCCGGGAATACGTCTCGGAGAACACCTACCTGGCCGACTATCCAGGCACCGATCTCACCCGGATCCGCGACCTCGACTTCGTCACCTGGGCCGACGTGTACCTGCGGGTGTTCAAGATCGCGCCGGCACTGCTGCCGGACGGCACCGGTCGTTCCGATGTCCGCGCCCTGGCCGAGCTGGCCCCCGGGGTGGACGGTCGGGACGAACAGGTCGAACTCCTGCTGCACCCGGGCGTCGATCCCACGCCCGAACTGGTCAGCGACGTGGCCCAGGCGGCCGGGGTGCCGGCCGACGAGGTGGTCGTCACTCCCCACAAACTCCGCCTCCCGACCACGTCCGGCCGCCTGCCGGATCTGGCTCGGTTCGACGAGATCCGGGAGATCCACCCGATACCGAAACGCACGCTGTTCAACAACGTCGCCCGGGGCATCCTGGACGCGACGGTGGTGATCAACGGTACGAACTACGACGGCGACGGTGAACTGGTGGCGGTGGCCGACACCGGGTTCGACAAGGGCGACACCACCGACGTGCACCCGGCGTTCACCGGACGGGTGGAGAAGCTGTACGCGTTGGGCCGTCCCGGGCTCACCGACGATCCGAACGGGCACGGCACCCACGTGGCCGGCTCGGTGCTCGGCGACGGCAACTCCCCCACCATGGGCGGCGCCATCCAGGGCACCGCTCCGGCCGCGCACCTCATCCTGCAGAGCCTGCTCGACTCGTCCGACGGGCTCGGCGGCATCCCGGCCGACCTGCACCAGCTGTTCCAGCCGACCTACGACGACGGCGCCCGGGTGCACACCAACTCCTGGGGCCCGGTGACGCCGAGCGTCGCCTACGACGCGAGTTGCCGCGAGATCGACGACTTCGTCTGGACCCACCCGGACCAGGTGATCCTCTACGCCGCCGGCAACCACGGCGTCGACCGGGACAAGGACGGCGTGATCGACGAGAAGCTGGTCGGCGGGGAAGGCGCGGCGAAGAACTGCATCACCGTCGGGGCCAGCGAGAGCCTCCGTCCTGACATCGAGATCACCTACGGCAGCTGGAATTCGAGCGCGTGGCCAGTAGCGCCGATCAACCCTGACCTGTGGGCCAACAACAAGGACGGCATGGCCGCGTTCTCCGACCGCGGCCCGACCCAGGAGGGCCGGATCAAACCGGACGTGGTCGCCCCCGGCACCTCGATCCTGTCCACACTGTCCCGCAACGCTCCGATGTCCTCGGACTTCGGCACGTCCACCGACCCGCTGTACTTCTTCGAGGCCGGTACCTCGATGGCTACCCCGCTCGTGGCCGGTTGCGCGGCCGTGCTCCGGCAGACCCTGGTCAAGAACGGCAACCCGACCCCGAGCGCCGCCCTGGTCAAGGCCCTCCTGATCAACGGCGCGGTGGAGCTGCCCGGCCAGTACAGCCCGACCGAGGCCGGCGCATCGCCGAACAACGCTTCCGGCTGGGGCCGCGTCGACCTGGCCGGTTCGGTTATCATCCCGGGCCCGAACGCCGACGCCGGGTTCGGCGAGGGCGGCCCGTTGAAGCAGGGCGAGGAGGACAGCTTCCCGATCACCATCGGGGAGGGTCACCAGCACAAGAAAGCAGCTGACGTCGCCCCGGCCGCCCTCGGCTCGTCGCTGAAGATCACCCTGGTCTGGACGGATCCGCCCGGCCCGCAGTTGCAGAACGATCTCGACCTGATCGTCATCGCCGCCGACGGCGCCGAACGCCACGGCAACTGCGGCACCAGCAAGAACTTCGATCGGTCCAACAACGTCGAGCAGGTCGTCTGGGACAACATGCCGGCCGGCGAGGCCCGGATCGTCATCCGGGCGTTCCGCATCACCCAGTTCCCGCAGCCCTACGCCTACGCCTGGCGCACGCACTGACTTCTCGACCGGGCCCGCGCCGCGATCGTCACAGCGTCGGCAGTTTGTCCGGACTGCGCACCAGGTCGAGCCGGACGATCCGGCCGTCCCGGACCGTCAGGGAGGCGACGGTGTCGACCCGGTCTCCGTCCATGAAGACGAAGCCGGGCAGACCGTTGACCAGGCTCGGCCGGACCCATTGCCCCGGGCCGGCCTTGCGCAGGATGCCCAGCACGAAGCGGCCCACATGGTCAGCTCCGTGCACCGGGCGTCGCGCCGAGCTGACCACGCCGCCGCCGTCGCTGGTCAGCACCACGTCCGGGTCCAGGACCGTGAGCAACGCGGCGAGGTCGCCACCGGCCGCGGCGCCGGCGAAGGCGGCCACGGCGGCGTCGTGCTCGGCCCGGTCCACCTCGACCCGCGGCGCCCTGGCCGCGACGTGGGCCCTGGCCCGCACGGCCAACTGACGGACCGCCGCCGGGGTACGGCCCACGGTGGAGGCGACCTCGGCGAACGGCATGCCGAACAGGTCGTGCAGAACCCACGCGATGCGCTCGGCCGGGCTGAGCGTCTCCAGCACGACCAGCAGGGCGTAGCTGATCGACTCGTCCAACGTCACCCGGTCGGCGGGGTCGGCGTCGGCGGCCACCAGCGGCTCCGGCAGCCACGAGCCGACGTACGTCTCACGGCGCAGCCGGGCCGACCGCAGGGCATCCAACGCCAGCCGAGCCACGGCCACCGTCGCCCAGGCCTCGACGTCGAGCACCGGGTCCCGCGCGTCGGCCGCGGCCAATCTCGACCAGCAATCGGAGACCACGTCCTGCGCCTCGGCCCGGCTGCCGAGCACCGCATAGGCGATCCTGATCAGGCGGGGCCGGGCCTCGTCGAAGTCGGCGGCCAGGTCGTCCGACCTCGTCATCGGCCCGAGCCGACCGGGAACTGCTCTCCGAGCCACTGCGTGAAGGTCTGTCGTCCACGGGGGCCGTCCTGCAGCGGGAGCAGGCCGTCGCCCGCCATCGCGGTCCCGGCCCGGCCCGGGAATCGGATCGGCAGTATGAAGCGGGGTCGCCCCCGGTGGGCGTTCACCGCCCTCACCATCGCGATCATGTCCTCTACCCGCGGTCCGGCCAGGTCCGGTGTGCGGCCCACCGGCTCACCGGCCGCCAGCTCGACCAGGGCTTGCGCCACCTCAGCCGCGGCGATCGGCTGCGACCGCATCCGCGGGACCAGCGCCGGTCCGCGTCCGCGATCCAGAAACTGCCCGGCGAACTCGTGGAACTGGGTGGCCCGGAGCACGCTCACCGGCGCGCCGGAGCCCAACACCAATTCCTCCTGGGCCCGTTTGCCCTGGTAGTAACCGAAATCGACCCGGTCGACCCCGACGATCGACAGCGCGACGTGGTGTCGGACCCCGGCTCGGCGGCCCGAGTCCAACAGGTGCCGCGATGCCGAGGTGAAGAACCGCACCGACTTCGCTCTCCCGATCGTGGTCACGTTGCTGACGTCGATCAGAGTGTCCACACCGGCCAGGGCCTCGTCCAGACCCTGGCCGGTGGTGATGTCCACCCCCGCCGACCGGGCCAGGACGACGCTGCCGTGACCGGCGTCCTGCAACGCACCCACCACTTTCCGACCCAGCAGGCCGGTCCCGCCGGCTACCGCAACTCGCATGTTCACTGCCCTGCTTTCGTTCGACGACGTGGCCCTGCCCATATCGACGACGCAGCTCCGCGTTCTGTGACACGGACCGGCAAGTGCGGGCCGGCCCCGACCGAACCGCCGGCGTGAAGGCGCTGCCGTCAGTTCCGTTCCTGCATCGGCATGACGACCTCGCGCACGATCAGCTGGACGGCCGCGGCGACCGGCACGGCCAGCACCGCTCCGGTGACACCGAGCAGGGCGCCGCCGACGAGCAGGGCGACCACCACCGCGCCGGTCGAGATATCGACCTGGCGGCGCATCACCCGCGGGTACAGCCAGTAGGCCTCGAACAGGTGCTGGGTCAGGTAGAACGCCGCGGCCACGATGCCCACCGTGATCGACTGGGTGAACCCGAGCAGGGTCATCGACACGCCCACGATGATGGGTCCGACCACCGGCACGAAGTCCAGCACGGCCGCGCCCAGAGCGATGGCCCACGGGTAGGGCAGACCCACGATCGCGGCGAACACACCGGCGACCAGGCCGGCCTGGATGGCCACCAGTGTGGCCCCAACCAGGTAGCCGCCCATCTGCTTGAAGATCTTGTCGCCGAGGTCGCTGACCCGGGTGCGGCGGCTGGCCGGGGCCAGGCGGTAGGCGGCCAGCTTGATCTTCGGGAATCCGGCGAGGAAGAACAGCGACAACACCAGGACCACCAGCAGGTCGGCGGCCACCGAGGCGACGGTGACGCCGGCGGACACGATGCTGCCCGCCGCTCCCCCGCCGATGGTCGACACGAAGTTGGACTTCTTGATGGCGTCCAGGATGCCGAACTTCTCGTCCAGGCTCTTGACGCTGGCGTTGTTCTGGAGATTGGTGATCAGGGTCGGGACGCTCTTCACGAATGTCGCCAGCTCGGTGACGATCGGCGGAACGATCGCATAGATGGCCCCGCCCAGCGCCGCGACCAGCCCCAGGAAGACGATCGTCACCGCCCACCCGCGCTTGAGGCCGCGTCGTACCAGCGCCGAAACGGCCGGGTCGAGGCCGATGGCGAGCAGGAAGGCCACCGCGATGACGATCAGCGTGGCGCGGAGGGTGTCGAGCGACAGGTAGGTGACGTAGGCCAACAGCAGACCCAACCCACCGAAGAAGCCGACCCGGAACGGGTGGAACGTGTGCTGGGCGGCCCGCTCGTCATCCGCCACCTGATCGGCGGCGCGCCGGTTGGCCGCAGCCTCGGCCTCGGCGACCTGCGCGGCCCGGGCCGCGCGCTCCGCCATCATCCGAGTGGTCATGGTCGACAGCGCGGTACCCAGCCCGGCCAGCCGACGCCGCTGGATGACGGCCCGCGCGGCGACCGGATCGCCGGCCGCGGCGGCCGCGTCCTCGGCCGCCTCCTGATCGGACACCACATCGTCCTGATCGGACACCACGTCGCCGTCGACCTGCTGCAGCGCTCGCAGGGCCTGGTGCAGGGCGGCGTTCTCGGCGACCAACCGGTCGCGTTCGGCCGCCAACCCGCCGGTCTGCTCCGGAGCAGGGTCGGCCTCCTCCGAAGGAGGACGGTGGGCGTCGAGATCGGTCATCGGGCGATCAGATCCTTCTCGTCCGGGTGCCGGGACACCCACACCGGGATGTACGGGCAGCTCGGGACGATCTTCAGACCGCGGGCCCTGGTGTCGTCGAAGACGCGCTGGACCAGCTCGGATGCTGCCCCGGTACCGCGAAATCGGGGGTCGGCGTACGTGTGGGTGACGTCCCTGACGCCGGGCCGTTCCAGATAGTCGAGCACCGCGGCCTCCGCCCCGTCGACGGACAGCCGGAAACGGCGCTGCGCCTCCAAGTGTTCGATCACATGCTCGCCCTTGGATCCCGTCATATCCGGAATCGTGACACAGCCGGGCGACAATGCCGCGCGCAGCGGGTCGCGAATGGTGCGCCGCGCGGCATCGGGGTGGGACTGAGTGGTGGACCACAGCACGGGTCGACCATTCCGTCCGGGTCGGCGCAGGTCCGTATGCTCGGCTGGTCCTGCTGCGCGATCGCTCGTCGTCGCCCGGCTGATCGCCCCGAACCAGTGGAGCCCTCGATGTCCGTCCGTCGTCCTCTGACCCTTGTGGTCGCCCTGGCTGCGGCCACCGCACTGACCGTTTCGGCCTGCGGGTCGTCGTCCAGTGGTTCGACCGGGGCGTCCGCGACCTCCGGCTCGGCCGTCGCGTCGGCCCCGGCCGCCGCCGCGGTGAGCAGCTCCGCCGCCTCGTCGGCCGGATCCTCGGCGGCCGCCCCGTCCGCGGTCGGCGCCACCGGTTCGTCGCAACCGGCGTCCTCGGTTGCTTCGTCCGGCGCGGGTTCGGTCAGCCTGACCGGATGCACCCCGGCCGACCTGAAGACCGTCGCCGGCGGCACGCTGACCATCGCCACCGACAACCCGGCCTACGACCCGTGGTTCTCGGGCAACGACCCGAGCAATGGCAAGGGCTTCGAATCCGCGGTCGCCTACGCCGTGGCCACCAAACTCGGGTACACCAAGGCCCAGGTGAAATGGGTCAAGGAGTCATTCAACGCGGCGATCTCGCCGGCCCCGAAGAACTTCGACTTCGACATCAACGAGTTCACCATCACCGCCGAGCGGGCCAAGGCGGTCGACTTCTCGACCAGCTACTACGACGTGACGCAGGCGGTGGTCACGGTCAAGGGTTCGAAGATCGCCTCCGCCAAGTCCGTCGCCGACCTCAAGGGCGCGAAACTGGGCGCACAGATCGGCACCACCAGTCTGGACGCACTCAACGGGGTCATCGCCCCGTCGTCGAAGGCGACCATCTTCCCGACCAACGACGCCGCGGTCGCCCAGCTCAAGAACGGACAGGTCGACGGGATCGTGGTCGACACCCCGACCGCCTTCTACATGGCCTCGGCGCAGCTCGACAACGGCGTGATCGTCGGACAGCTGCCCTCCGGCAGCGGCAAGCCGGACCAGTTCGGTCTGCTCCTGGACAAGGGCTCGCCGCTGACCGCGTGCGCGAGCAAGGCGGTCGACGCTCTGCGCGCCGACGGCACCCTGACCAAGCTGCAGACGACCTGGCTGGCCAACGCCGGCGCACCCGTCCTCAAGTAGTCCGCGTGACCTCGGCGGACGGCTGGGCGCCGTCCAAGATCCAGCAGGAGCGCCTGGCCTACCGCCGCTCGCGCAGCCGGCGATCGACCCTGATCGCCGCCACGTCGACGGTCGTGCTGATCGCGGTGGTCGCCGTGGCGGTCGTCAACACGCAGGGGTGGCCGCGGTTCAAGGCGTCGTTCCTGGACCTGAAGTACGGCTGGCAGGTGTTGCCGGACATCGCCAAGGGTCTCTGGCTGAACGTCCGGCTGATGGTGGTCTGCGAGGTGATCATCCTGGTCCTGGCCATGGTGCTGGCCGTCGCCCGGTCGCTGCGAGGTCCGGTCTTCTTCCCGGTCCGCGCGGCCGCCACGATCTACACCGATATCTTCCGTGGGCTGCCGCTGCTGCTGGTGCTGTACCTGCTGGGTTTCGGCGTTCCGGCCCTGCGCATCAGCTGGCTGCCGAACAACACGTTGATCTGGGGCGCTGCCGGGCTGATCCTGACCTACACCGCCTACAACGCGGAGGTACTGCGGGCCGGGATGGAATCGGTTCATCCCTCGCAGCGGGCGGCGGCCCGGTCGCTCGGCCTCTCGCACGCCAAGACCATGCGTCACGTCGTCATTCCGCAGGCCTTCCGCCGGGTGATGCCGCCGCTCCTCAACGACCTGGTGTCGCTGCAGAAGGACACGGCGTTGATCGCCGCCCTCGGCACGCCGTACTACGACGCGGTACTGCAGGCCGACATCGACGCCAAGACGACGTACAACTACACGCCGTACGTGGTCGCCGGTCTGTTGTTCCTGCTGCTCACCATTCCCATGACGAGGTTCACCGACGCCTTCGCCCGCCGACAGGGCTGGACGACCGCGGGAGCGACGGTATGAATCAGCCCTCCGAGCCGTACCGGTCCTCCGAGCCGCCCCGGCCGACCGGACCCGAGCCGGACCTCCTGCAGATCGAGCACCTGCGGAAGTCCTACGGCGAGCACGTCATCCTGCGTGACCTGTCGCTGTCGGTGGCGCCGCACCAGTGCGTGGTGCTGATCGGAGCGTCCGGTTCCGGGAAGTCGACGCTGTTGCGCTGCCTCAACCTGCTGGAGACGGTCGACGACGGGATCATCCGGCTGGGCGGGGTCGACATCACCGACCCGCGGGCCCGCGCCGACGACATCCGCACCCGGGTCGGGATCGTCTTCCAGTCGTTCAACCTGTTCCCGCACATGAGCGTGCTCGACAACGTCACCCTCGCCTCCCGGGTGGTGCACGGCATCGACCGCGGCCGGGCCGAGGCCGACGCGATGGCCATGCTGGACCGGGTCGGCCTGGCCGAGAAGGCGAAGGCCAGGCCGGACAACCTGTCCGGCGGCCAGCAGCAGCGGGTGGCGATCGCCCGGGCCCTGGTCAACCGGCCCCTGCTGATGCTGTTCGACGAGGTCACCAGCGCCCTCGACCCGGAGCTGGTCGGCGAGGTGCTCGGCCTGCTGACCGAGCTGAAGTCGGAGGGCATGACCATGCTGGTGGCCACCCACGAGATGGGCTTCGCCCGTCAGGTAGCCGACGAGGTGGTTTTCCTGGCCGACGGCGGGGTCGCCGAATCAGGACCGCCCGAGCAGGTGCTGGCCGACCCGGTCGATCCGCGCACCCAACGATTCCTGCGCCGCATCATCGACGCCGGACGCCTGTGACTCCGGCGTCGTCGGGTCAGGACGCCTGCGTGGTGCGGCACGATCCCAGCGCCACCTGGTGCAGGCTCATGCCGTTCGCCAGGTCCCGGTAGGGCCGGAAGAACTGCGGGTCCGACCAGTCCCACACGCGGTGTGGTGACGCCGACAGCGGCGTCGGGGTTGCACTCCAGCAATAGGCGGAGCGCAGCAGCCCGCCGGTCGCGTTGACGAACAGGCTCCAGGCCAGCACGAGGACGATCAGCACGGGCACGACCCGGCCCCGGTGGGCCGGTTCGGGGGTACCGGGCGTCCGCGGGCGGAACAACAACCCCAGCACCGGCGCCGACAGCACCATCAGGAACGGCAGGACGTCGATCATCAGACGCGGGCCGTACGTCGATCCTCCGGACGAGCCGTACTTGGACACCACCAGCAGCTGCCCGACGAACGAGAGCCCGAGCACCACGTCGAAGCCGGTCAGGGCGCGTCGACGCCACATCCACCACAGGCCGGCACCGGCGAACAGCAACACCGGGTCGAAGAACACCATGCCCCGCGACGGTGAGATCAGGTTGACCCCGATGCTCTCCCAGAAGCCGTATTCCACGGTCCCGGAGAGGTTGCTGGCCAGGTAGTACGGCGGCAGCACGGCCCGGTACTGCGTGTAGGAGAAGGCGACGAACACGGCCGCGACGACCAGCAGGGCGGCGGCGGCCGGGACCACCCGGTTCCGCCGGGTCACCAGCAACCAGCCGCCGATCAACACCACCACGACGACATCGGTCGGCCGCGAGATCGCGGCCAACCCCAGGAACAATCCGAGGGCGGCACCGTACTTCCACGACCGGTGCAACCGCTGGACGGCCAGCAGGGCGCAGACCAGGAACAGCATCGACGCGGTCTGCTGCCACAGCGCCCGGGACGCGATCGACCAGGCACTTGAGGCGAACGCGAACACCAGCGCGACGGTCAGCGCGACCTTCGGCGTAGCCCACGGACGGTCACTGCCCAGGACGACCTTGCGGAGCAGGACGGTCGTCACGGCCACGATCAGGCTCGCCGTCGGCACCTCGACCAGCCACACCTGGCTCGGATCGGAGATGGACAACGAGGCCGGGGACCGCCCGAACAGCGCCGACAGGAAGTCGGCCGGCGCCGCCAACAGCATGGTCGGCCACGGGTAGAAGGGCACCAGGTGCCCGCCCACGCTGACCAGGTCACGGCGATAGGTCAGCTCGGCCACCACGCGGTAGCCGTCGAGGTGCAGGTTGAAATGGTGGAAGAACTGCCAGGCGGTGATCGTCGACAGCCGCGAATCGGCGGACTGCGGCGTCGGGCTGAAGGTGTGGACGAGAAAGACGAAGGCCCCGAGCCCCCAGGTCCGCGCCCACGGCCGTCGATACCACGACGCGGCAGAGGCATCCGGCGTCACCCGGTCGGAGCCGGCCATCTCCGCAGCAGTCGGCACCGCCGCAGCATAGTGGCCGGGAGTGTGGGCCTGTGGCAGTGTGCTCGTATGAAAGAGCAGGGCAGCGAGGGACGCACGCGGTGCCAGGCCGACGGTGCGACGAGCCCGTCCGCGCACAGCCGCCCGTGAGGGACACCGAGGTTCTGGTCATCGGGGCCGGCCTGTCCGGTCTGGTCGCGGCGGCCGAGGCCGCTGACGCCGGGCGGCGGGTGTACCTGCTGGACCAGGAGCCGGCCGCGTCGATCGGCGGACAGGCGTGGTGGTCGTTCGGCGGACTGTTCCTGGTCGACAGCCCCGAGCAGCGCCGGCTCGGGATCAAGGATTCGGCCGACCTGGCCCTGGCCGACTGGATGGGGTCGGCCGGGTTCGACCGGGCGGAGGACCACTGGCCGCGTGAGTGGGCCAAGGCCTACGTGGACTTCGCCGCCGGGGAGAAGCGGTCGTGGCTCCGCCGGCAGGGCATCTCGTTGTTCCCGGTGGTCCAGTGGGCCGAGCGCGGCGGTTACCAGGCCGGTGGACACGGCAACTCGGTTCCGCGGTTCCACATCAGCTGGGGCACCGGGCCGGGCGTCCTGACCCCGTTCGTCCGCCGCGTCATGGACCACGTGCACGCCGGGAAGATCACCTTGCTGTTCCGCCATCGGGTCACCCGGCTGACGACCTTCGGCCGCCGCGTCACCGGGGTGGCGGGTGAGATCCTCGCCCCGTCCGACGTGGCCCGCGGCGAGAGGTCCTCCCGCCAGGTGGTCGGCGAGTTCGCCTTCTCGGCCGGGTCGGTGATCGTCACCTCCGGCGGCATCGGCGCCAACCACGATCTGGTCCGGCGGAACTGGCCCACTGGGTTCGGTGCGCCCCCGTCATCGATGATCTCCGGCGTCCCGGACTCCACCGACGGGCTCATGCTCGGGGTCGCCGCCGCAGCCGGCGGTCGCCTGATCAACGAGGACCGGATGTGGCACTACCCCGAGGGGATCGTCAACCACACCCCGGTGTGGACGGCCCACGGCATCCGCGTCCTGTCCGGGCCCAGTCCGCTCTGGCTCGACGCCACCGGCACCCGGCTGCCCACTCCCCTGTTCCCAGGGTTCGACGCGCTCGGCACGGTTCGTCACATCACCTCCACCGGACATCCCTACTCCTGGTTCGTCACCAGCTTGCGCACCGTCGGGCCGGAGTTCGGGCTGTCCGGCTCGGAGCAGAACGGCGACCTCACCGGGAAGTCGGTCAAGAAGCTGCTGACCGAACGGGCCGGCGGCAAGATCACTCCGTCGGTGCAGGCGTTCCTGGACCGAGGCGTGGACTTCCTGACCGCACCCACGGTCGGTGAACTGGCCGCGAAGATGAACGCGCTGACCGGTGACGACCTGATCGACGCGGACGCCCTGCACGCGGTGATCGTCGGCCGCGATCAGCAGGTGCGATCCGGGCTCGGCAAGGACCCGCAGGTCACGCTGACCGCGGGGGCGCTGCGCTACTTCGGCGACCGGCGGATGCGCGTGGTGACACCGCACGAGATCCTCGACCCGGCGGCCGGTCCGCTGGTCGCGGTGCGGTTGCACATCCTCACCCGCAAGACCCTGGGCGGGCTGGAGACGGACCTGTCCGCCGCGGTTCTCGGGTCGGACGGTGGCGGCCCGGTTCCCGGACTGTTCGCCGCGGGCGAGGCGGCCGGGTTCGGGGGCGGCGGCATCCACGGCTACCGGGCCCTGGAAGGAACCTTCCTGGGCGGTTGCCTGTTCAGCGGCCGCGCCGCCGGGCGGGCCGCCGCCCGGCTGGACTGATCCCCGAACACCTCGTCCCCGAGGCGACACCGGGCCCGGCGACGGCGTTCGGTACCCCGAGGGGAGAATGGGGATCATGACTTCACACCCGATCAGAATCGGCGTCCAACTGCAGCCGCAGCACGCCGACTACAGCCAGATCCGCGACGCTGTCATGCGCTCCGAGGAGAAGGGCGTCGACGTGGTCTTCAACTGGGACCACTTCTACCCGCTGACCGGCGATCCGGACGGTAAGCACTTCGAGTGCTGGACCATGCTGGCAGCCTGGGCCGAGCAGACCGAACGGGTCGAGCTGGGCGCACTCGTCACCTGCGGTGGTTATCGGAATCCCGACCTGCTGGCCGACATGGCCCGCACCGTCGATCACATCGCGGGCGGCCGCCTGATCCTGGGGATCGGCAGCGGCTGGTTCGAGAAGGACTACGACAACTACGGCTATGACTTCACCACCGCCGGCGAGCGTCTGAACCTGCTGGGCGAGTACCTGCCACGGATCAAGTCGCGGTTCGGGAAGCTGAACCCGCCACCCACCCGCGACATCCCGATCCTGATCGGTGGAGGCGGCGAGAAGAAGACCCTCCGCTACGTGGCCGAGTACGCCGATGTCTGGCACGTCTTCGGCGACCACGAGACCCTGGTCCGCAAGGCGCGGATCCTGGACGAGCACTGCGCCGTCGTCGGGCGCGATCCCGACCAGATCCAGCGGTCGACGGCGGTGTCCGGTGGACCGGAGAAGGGTGGCGCCGCCGACGCGATGGTCGACCTCGGGTTCAGCCTGTTCACCGTCGGGATCAGCGGTCCCGACTACGACCTCTCCCAGCTCGACGCCTGGCTCGCCTGGCGCGACCAGCACAACGACTGATCGGCCCATTTGCCGCGAAAATGACGTATCGACCTCGGATCGGCGGCCCTGCGGCCGCCGATCCGGGGTTTTACACCGGAACGCCACCCAATCGACACCAAAGTGTCACATCACAGTCCGGTGTCGGCGGCAATATCGGCCGCCCCGGCTACGTATAACAGGAGTGAGGACGGAAGGCCGTCGGGGAACGGAACGCCATTGCTCAGGCACCCGGTGTGACGAAGTACTGGAATGTCTGGTCGCGTATCAGCGTGATGGATGGCCACTCCTGGACTCACATGTACGTGCGTATCCGGAGAGACAGCAGATTGGGCCCCAGCGTGCTACCCGCGGCCAGCAGTTACCTTGACATGTTCGACGACGAAGTCACCCTGCTGTCGGAGGTCGAACACCCCGCCTACGGAGCCATCCGCGTGCCCGACGGGCGGGCGCTGGCCTGGGCCGAGTACGGAAGTGCCCGCGGCCTGCCGTGCATCCTGATCCCCGACGTGGGGTCGTCCCGTCTGGCTCCGGCCTGGCTCCTGCACGACTCGGCTCTACCGTCGGCCGTCCGGTTGCTCGCCCTGGACCGGCCCGGTACCGGTGCATCGGATCCGATCGGTCTCGGCGGCCAGGAGGACCCGGCGGAGGACCTTCGCCGCTTGGTCGACACCCTCGCCGTCGGGCGGGTCGCCGTCATCGGGATCGGTCAGGGCATCGACGACGTCTTCGCGTTCGCGTCCCGCTACCCGCGGTTGGTGGCCTCGGTGACCGCCGTGTCGGCCCGCATGACGGATCCGCTACCGGCTCGGCGCAGCCTGCGGCGGCCGTTCGGTGAGCGCGCCACGCACCCGGCCGGCGGTCTGTTCGGGGCCTGGCTCACGGCCCTGGGTTCGGGCGACCTGACGAAGGAATCCACCTGGGCGAAGGCGATCCCGCGGATGTCCTCCGAGATCAGGGCGGCGCTCGGTGACCGTTGGCTGGAGGAGGACTTCCGCGCCGCGGTCGCCGTCGACGCCGAGCAGACCCAGCAGATCTGGGGCACCGTCTCGCGTCCGCCGGCCACCAACGCCTGGCTCGCCAACCCGAACACCGAGGGCGTGCCGGTGCATCTGTGGCACGGGCAGAACGAAGGTCTGACCAGCGTGTCCGACGTCCGCAGCGCCGTCGGCGCCCGTCCCGGCTGGGAGGTCACCGCCGCCGCCGGCCCCACCGCCGTCCTGGGAATCTGGCCGCAGATCCTGTCCACAGCGGCCAGCTCGTTCCGGGCCGTCTCCGCCGCCTGACCACTGCTGCCCCTGGCCTCGGGCTGCCGTTCTGCGCATGGGCTGCCGTTCTGCCCATGGGCTGCCGTTCTGCGCATGGGCTGCCGTTCTGCGCATACGTTTCTGCCCGGCGCATACCGTTCTTCCGGTTGCCGGCCGTCCGGCGGCCGATTCGGGACGTCTTCTATGCGCCGGGCAGTTCTGTATGCGCCGGCCGGTCGGCGATCAGGGTCGGCGATCAGTACGTGACGTCCCGGCCCGGCAGGCCGTTGGTCGTGGCCAGGGTCCGGTACCAGTAGGCCGAGTCCTTCCAGCTGCGCTCCAGGGTCTGGAAGTCGACCCGGATGATGCCGAATCGGCGGTCGTAGCCGAAGGACCACTCGAAGTTGTCCAGCAACGACCAGACGAAGTAGCCGCGCAGATCGATCCCGGCGTCCAGGGCCGCCCCGACGGCGTCCAGGTGCCGGTAGAGGTAGTCGACCCGGTCGGCGTCGTGGACCCGCCCGTCGGCCGACACGGTGTCGTGGAACGCGGCACCGTTCTCCGTGACCATCAGAGGCGTTCCGGGGTAGCGCGTACCCACGTCGACCAGCAGTGACGTGAACGAGGCGGGGTCGATGTTCCAGCCCATCGACGTGTACGGGCCGGGCTGGGGCAGGAACTCGACGTCGTCCGCGCCGACCCACGGGCTGGCGGCGCCGTCGCCGTGGTTGTCCGCTTCGCGCTTCTCGCCGATGCCGGAGAACTTCTGCGCCCGCGAGGACGAGTAGTAGTTGACGCCCAGGATGCTCAGCGGGATGTTGATCAGTTCCAGGTCCCCGTCCTGGACGAACGCCCAGTCGGTGATGTGCGCGGTCTGCTCCAGCAGCTCGGCCGGGTACCGGCCGTCCAGCATCGGCTGCAGGAAGGCCTCGTTGCCCAGGTTGTCGATCTTGCGGACGGCCGCCCGGTCGTCCGCCGACGACGGATCGACCGGGTGCGTGACGTGCAGGTTCAGGGTCACCGAGATCTTGGTGTCCGGCCCCAGCACCTTCCGGACGGCCCGGCCGGCCAGGCCGTGGGCCAGGTTCAGGTGGTGCACCGCGGCCAGGGCCTTCGCGCCGTCGGTCAGGCCGGGGGCGTGCACGCCGGAGGCGTAGCCCAGGTAGGCCGCGCACCACGGTTCGTTGAGCGTGGTCCAGACCGAGATCCGGTCACCCAGCTCACGGGCCATCCGCTCGGCGTAGGCGGCGAACCGGAACGCGGTCTCGCGGTTGGCCCAGCCGCCCTCGTCCTCGAGTTCCTGCGGGAGGTCCCAGTGGTACAGCGTGACCACCGGCTGCACGCCCGCCTCGATCAGCGCATCGACCAGGTTCGAGTAGAACGCGATGCCCTCGGCGTTGAACTCGCCCGAGCCGCCCGGTTGCACCCGTGGCCAGGAGATGGAGAAGCGGTAGGCGTGCAGGCCGAGGTTCTTGATGTGCTGAACGTCCTCGGGCCACCGGTGGTAGTGGTCGTCGGCGACGTCGCCGGTGTCCCCGCCGAGCACCTTGCCCGGGGTGTGGCTGAAGGTGTCCCAGATCGACGGTCCTCGACCACCCTCGGTGGCGGCCCCCTCGATCTGGTACGACGCGGTCGCCGAGCCCCAGAGGAAGCCGTCGGGGAAGGTTCGGTTGCTGCTCGTCACAGAGGTTTCCTCATCGCCGGGGGTGAACGGGTATCGGGGAGCCTATCCGGGCGCGCGGCGGATCCGTTT
Source organism: Nakamurella panacisegetis (assembly GCF_900104535.1). Classification (NCBI taxonomy): domain Bacteria; kingdom Bacillati; phylum Actinomycetota; class Actinomycetes; order Nakamurellales; family Nakamurellaceae; genus Nakamurella; species Nakamurella panacisegetis. The sequence continues at coordinate 1,413,974 of NZ_LT629710.1, forward strand.
CCGGAGGAGCGGAGCGAAGATGACGCCACTCGGGACGGGCGCGGTCGCGGGTGGGAGCAGGCCCACGCCCGCCGGGGCCCGGACAACGCCTCCGGCCGGATAAGGTCATCGTCGTGTCCAAAGTCCTCACTTCCCTGCCGGTCGGCGAGCGTGTCGGTATCGCATTCTCCGGTGGCCTCGATACGTCCGTCGCCGTCGCCTGGATGCGCGCCAAGGGCGCGATCCCGTGCACGTACACCGCCGACATCGGCCAGTACGACGAGCCCGACCTGACGGGCGTACCGGTCCGCGCCCAGCAGTACGGGGCCGAGATCGCCCGGGTCGTGGACTGCCGGGCCGCCCTGGTCGAGGAGGGCCTGGTCGCGCTGGCCTGCGGCGCCTTCCACATCCGTACCGGCGGGTCGACGTACTTCAACACCACCCCGCTCGGTCGGGCCGTCACCGGCACCCTGCTGGTCCGGGCGATGCACTCCGACGGGGTCGACATCTGGGGCGACGGGTCGACCTACAAGGGCAACGACATCGAGCGCTTCTACCGCTACGGCCTGCTGGCCAACCCACGGTTGCGCATCTACAAGCCCTGGCTGGACGAGGCCTTCGTCACCGAGCTCGGTGGGCGCAAGGAGATGAGCGAGTGGCTGCTGGCCCAGGGCCTGCCCTACCGCGACAGCGTCGAGAAGGCGTACTCGACCGACGCCAACATCTGGGGCGCCACCCACGAGGCCAAGCAGCTCGAATTCCTGGACACCTCGATCGAGATCGTCGAGCCGATCATGGGGGTGGCGCACTGGGACCCCTCGGTCGCCATCGCCACCGAGGACGTGACCATCGGGTTCCGGCAGGGACGTCCGGTGAGCATCAACGGCACCGACTACTCCGACGCGGTGGCCCTGGTCCACGAGGCCAACACCATCGGCGGCCGGCACGGCCTCGGCATGTCCGACCAGATCGAGAACCGCATCATCGAGGCCAAGTCGCGCGGCATCTACGAGGCACCGGGCATGGCCCTGCTGTTCATCGCCTACGAACGGCTGATCAACGGCATCCACAACGAGGACACCCTGGCCAGCTACCACAACGACGGCCGCCGTCTCGGGCGGCTGCTGTACGAGGGCCGCTGGCTCGACCCCCAGTCGCTGATGCTCCGCGAGTCCCTGCAGCGGTGGGTCGGCAACGCCGTCACCGGCGAGGTCACCCTGCGGCTGCGACGGGGCAACGACTACTCGATCCTGGCCACCTCCGGGCCGAACTTCAGCTACCACCCGGAGAAGCTGTCGATGGAACGCACCCAGGACGCGGCGTTCGGCCCGACCGACCGGATCGGTCAGCTGACGATGCGGAACCTGGACATTGCCGACTCACGGGCCAAGCTGGAGCTCTACGCCGGGCTGGGTCAGCTCGACGCCGAGCAGACGCTGGTCGGCAAGCTGGAGGCTGGTGCCTCCGCGGCCATCGCCAGTCCCCAGCTGACCCCCGAGGAGGCGGCCAGCTTCGCCATCGACCCGGCGGCCATGGACCTGGGCACCGACTGACCCGAGCGGCGCCCGCACCCCTCAGCCCATGGTCTTCTGCCCGTCGATGGCCTCGCGGATGATGTCGGCGTGTCCGGCGTGCTGCGCCGTCTCGCAGGCGATGTGCAGGAACACCTGACGGGCCGACTGACGGGCACCCGGCTTGAACCACGGCGCCGTCGGCAGCGGCTGTGACACCCCGAGATCGGGCAGGCTCGTCAGCAGGGCCTCGGTCCGGATGGCGACGGCCGCGTACGCGGCCAGCACCCCGTCCAGCGACTCCTCCGGCAGCAGCTTGAACTCATTGGCCCGAGCGGTGAACTCGGCCTCGCCCCACTCCGAGAACGGTTTGCCGCCGTCCATCGCCGACGGGCCCTGTTCGATGAAGTCCAGCCAGCCGGCCTCGGTCTTGGCGACGTGCTTGATCAGCCCGCCGATGCACAGGGCGCTCACCGTCGGAGCGGCCGCGGCCTGCTCGTGGGTAAGGCCGTTGGCCGTGTAGATCAGGAAGCGTCGACGTGTCCGCAGGATTTCCAGCAGATCGGCCCGCTCGTCGATGATCGTCTCGGTGCTGCTCATGGTGACTCCTTCGTCGTCGGGAGGTGATGGAACCAGCCTAGGAACGAAGTAGGTCGCGCGCGCTCCTAATGCACCCAGACGTCCCCGCCGGCGGGTGTCGCCTCACCGTCGAGCACCACCGACCACGGGCCGGTGCCCGCAGTCCTGGTCACCACGATGCGCTCACTCGTGCGGCGCACGTGGAAGCGCGCGCTGCCCGCGGCAACCGTCGACTCGAACCCGACGGCCAGTTCGAACAGGTGCAGGATCACGCCGTCGGCGGCGACGAACTCGGTGGTTCCGTCATCGGCCGCGACCGGCAGCACGGTCCCGGGTCGCACCAGCAGCGGCACCGAGTCGTACCCGTGAGTCTCCCGGACCCATCTCGGGCCGGTCACCGTGCCGCCGGTCAACAGGTGCGTCCAGACGCCTTCCGGCACGTAGTACTCGACGTCGCCGTCGTCGGAGAACACCGGCGCCACCAGGAGGGAATCACCCAGCATGTACTGGGTGTCCAGGTGGGCGGTGGTCCGGTCGTCGGGGAATTCCAGCAGCATCGGGCGGAGCATCGGATATCCGCGATCGGTTGTCTCCGAGGCGATCCGGGCCAGGTACGGCATCAGCGACAGCTTCAGCCGGGTGAATTTCCGGGCCACGTCGACGGCTTCCTCGCCGAACGCCCAGGGCGCGCGGACCGAGCCGCTCCCGTGCAGGCGGCTGTGACTGGACAACAGCCCGAACGGCAGCCACCGCTTGAACACGGCCGGGTCGGGCGTGCCCTCGAAGCCGCCGATGTCGTGCGACCAATACCCGAACCCGCTGTAGGCCAATGACAATCCGCCCCGCAGCGTCTCGGCCATGGACGGATAGTTCGACTCGGAGTCGCCGCCCCAGTGCACCGGGAACTGCTGTCCACCAGCCGTGGCCGACCGAGCGAACAGCACGGCTTCGCCATCGCCCCGCCGCTGCCGGAGCAGCTCGTACACGGCCCGGTTGTACAGCTGGGTGTAGTAGTTGTGCATGCGCAGCGGGTCGGACCCGTCGTGCCACACCACATCGATCGGGATCCGCTCGCCAAAGTCGGTCTTGAAGGCATCGACCCCCTGGTCCAGAAGGCGCCCGAGATGCCCGGTGTACCAACGGACCGCGTCCGGATTGGTGAAGTCCACCAGGGCCATTCCGGCCTGCCACATATCCCATTGCCAGACGCTTCCGTCGGGCCGCTTCACCAGGTACCCGCCGTCCCGACCCTCGGCGAACAGGGCCGACTGCTGCGCGATGTACGGGTTGATCCAGACGCAGACCTTCAGCCCATCGGCCTTCAGCCGGGCCAGCATGGCCTCCGGTTCGGGGAAGGTCACCGGGTCCCACTCCAGGTCGCACAACCGGAACCCGCGCATCCAGTAGCAGTCGAAGTGGAAGACGCTCAACGGGATCTCGCGTTCGGCCATGCCGGCGATGAAGCCGGAGACCGTCGCCTCGTCGTAGCTGGTGGTGAACGACGTGGACAGCCACAACCCGAACGACCAGGACGGCACCTGGGGCGGGCGGCCGGTCAGAGCCGTGTAGCGGGACAGGATCTGTTTCGGGGACGGCCCGTGGATGACGAAGTACTCCAGGTGCTGTCCGGGTACCGAGAACTGGTTCCGACTCACCGCCTCCGACCCGATCTCGAACGAGACCCGTTCCGGATGGTTGACGAACACGCCGTAGCCGGCGTTGGTCAGATAGAACGGGACGTTCTTGTACGCCTGCTCGCTGGCCGTCCCGCCGTCCTCGTTCCAGATGTCGACGGTCTGGCCGTTCTTCACCACCGGGCCGAATCGTTCCCCGAGGCCGTAGACCAGATCGCCGACGGCCATCGACAACTGTTGGAACACATGGGACTGCGCCGCATCGTCGGTGACCAGTCCGATGCCGCGGGGGAGGCTGCTGGTCAGCGTCCGACCACCCGCCCGGAAGTCGATCCGCAACGGTTCGCCCCGGCGGACGACGGCCGAAAGGTCACCGGACGTCAACTCGGCCACGGTGTCGTCGATCCGGATCCGGACCGGCGTCGGACCGGCACCGGGGAGGACGAAGTGCGGTCCGGGATCGAGCGCGCCGGAGTGGTGCTCGATCCGCACCTTGATCACGTCGGTCATCGGCGAGGACAGCGTGAGCGTCGCCGTGGCCAGGTTGAGGTCCCAGCCCCGGCCCGTCGACGGCTTGGCCGGCGCCAGCACCTGGAGGTAGTCAGGCCCGGACGTGACCTCGGCGATGTCAATCGGGCGCAGCACGGTGAAGCCCGGTCGGGTCTGCCAGTAGCCGTCGCTGAACTTCATCAGCCGCGGTACCCTCCGGACGCCTGCCACGACTTCAGGACCACCGAGACGTCCTCGCGCGCTTCGGTTTCCAGGGCGGTGTCGAGGGCTGCGGTCATCACGTCGGCCAGCACGACCCTGGCCCGGCGGCGGCCCGACTCGATCGCCGCCTCGACCATGGCCAGGCTGTACACGTTCTCGTGCACCTCGCCCATCGGAGTCTCGCCGGTGCGCAGGGCGTGGACAAACTCCCGCAACGACCCGTCGATGCCGTCGCCGAGCGGGCGGGCACCGGCGATGGGCTGGGTGGATCCGAGCGCCTCCACCTCCGGGGCCTGGTCGCCGTTCCAGAGCGCGCTGCCGTGCTCGCCGCTGGCTCGCCATGAGCCGTTCCACGAGGTTTCCAGGCCGGGACTGCACCAGCTGCCGGTGAAGACATACCGGGCGCCGCCGGCCATCTCGAAGATCGCCGTGCAGCCGGCGTCTCCGCGGTACCAGCTCCAGGACGGGTTGTACTCCTCGCAGTACACCGAGATCGGGTCGCCGCCGAGCAGGTATCGAGCCGAATCCAGTTGGTGGACTGCCATGTCGAGCAGGAGCGGGTGATCCATCTCGTCACGGAATCCGCCGAAATGCGGGGCCTTGAAGAATTCCGTGGTCAGCACGCCGGCCGGCCCGATCGCGGCGATCTGCTCCTTGAACTCCCAGAGCTGGTCGTTGTACCGCCGCGACTGGCTGACCATGAACAGCTCACCGGTGATCTCGGACGCTGCGGCCAGGGAAAGACCCTGGGCCACAGTGGAAGCCACCGGCTTCTCGCCCAGCACCGGCAGGCCGGCGAACAGCGACGCCGTGGTGACCGGGTGGTGCGCGACGGGGACGGTGACGTCGATGACGGCCTGTCCCCCGCTGATCGCCGCCACCGCCACCGCGTCCGCACCGACCGTCACGCGGCGGTCCAGCCCGTCGGCGATCGCCTGCGCCGCAGCGACATTCAGGTCGACCAGCCCGACCAGCTCCACCTCGGGGCAGCCCTCGATCGCCCGCAGCCAGGCCTGGCCCATGCCGCCGACCCCGACCAGGACGACCTTCAGGGGCTGGCCGTCATCGGGAATGGTTCTGAAGTTCATGAATTCCTCACTTGGTGGCGTCACAGCGGCGACGGTGGACGGCATAGATCAACTTCGTGGGCTTGGGACTCGAGTGACGGAAGTGGTCACTTTCATCCATGCCTGCGAAGTTGATCCATGCCGGGGTACGGGTCGGGTCAGGCGGGGACCGGGGCGTCCGCGTCGTCGTCGTGGGCCTCGATCGGGCCGCGGTAGTCCTGGCCGTTGTAGAAATCGTCGGTGTCGTACCGCAGCAGGGTCGGGGCGGACCGCTCGGGACGGACGGTGCGGGCCCACTGCACGCCGTTGGAGATCACCCGACGTACGTCCTTGTGGAAGTAGACCGGGAAGTCCTGGTCTCCGGGCGAGAAGTAGAAGATCTTGCCGAAGCCACGCTTGAAGGTGCAGCCGCTGCGGAACACCTCACCCCCGGTGAAGCCACTGATGAAGATCAGTTCGTCGGGCACCGGGATGTCGAAGAACTCGCCGTACATCTCCTGTTCCTCGATGATGATCGGGTTCGGCACGCCCTGTGCGATCGGGTGGGTCGGGTCGACCGTCCACACAAGCTCGCGGTCGTGCTCGCTGCGCCAGCGCAGCGTGCAGCTGGTGCCCATCAGCTTGCCGAAGATCTTCGACCAGTGCCCGGAATGCAGCACCACCAGTCCCATGCCGGCCAGCACGTGACGGTGCACCCGCTCCACCACGGCGTCGTCGACCTCACCGTGGGCGGCGTGTCCCCACCAGGTCAGGACGTCGGTGTCGGCCAGCACCTCCTCGGTGAGACCGTGCTCCGGGTCGTCGAACACGGCGGTCCGGACGCGAGCGGTGTCACCGAGGTTCTCCCGGATCCCGTCGGCGATGGCTCCGTGCATGCCGGTCGGGTACCGCTCGGCGACGTGGGGTTCGACCTGCTCGTGGCGGTTCTCGCCCCAGACCAGGACTTTCAGCTGCTCCATGGTTTTTCCCTCATCACAGACTATTTGACGGCTCCGCCGGTGGCTCCGGCGGCGATGAACTTCTGGGCCAGCACCAGCAGGATGACGGCCGGGAGCGACGCCAGTACGGCGGTCGCCATCACCGAGCTCCAGTCCTGCACGTGTGCCCCGATGTACTGGAAGATTCCCAAAGTCACCGGTTGCACACTGTCGCCGGTGGTCAGGGTCAAAGCGAACAGGAAGTCGCTCCAGGTGAACAGGAAGGTGAACAGGGCACCGGTGATGATCGCGTTGCGGCTGACCGGGACAACGACCGAGATGAAGGCCCGGAAGTGCCCGGCTCCGTCCACCCGGGCCGCCTCGATGATCGGCTTGGGGATGGTCGTCATGTAGGCCCGCATGATCAGGATCGCGAACGGGATGCCGGCACTGGAATCGGCCAGGATCAGCCCGCCGTAGGTGTTCAGGATGCCCAGGTCGTTGTAGGCGCTGTACAGCGCGTTGGCCACGACGATGCCCGGGATCATCTGGCTGATCAGGATGCCGAACAGCACCAGGCTGGTGCCCCGCATCTTGAACTGGGCCAGCGCATAGGCCGCCGGCGTGGCGATGATCAGCGAGAAGATCACGCTGCCGATGGCGATCAGCAGGCTGGTCATCAGGTGGCGGCCCTGCTCGCTGATGGCCGTCCGGTATCCGGAGAAGTCCGGATGGGTCGGAAACCAGCTGGTGCTCAACGCGCCGCCGCCGGGCTGCAGCGACGCGTTGAGCATCCAGTACACGGGGAACAACATGATGCACAGGAAGATCACTCCGAGGACCGTGTTGATCCACGAGCGACGCTGCCGACGGGAGGTGCCCTTGGTCGCCTTGACGGCCGCGGGGACGGTTGCCGTTGTCATTTCCGAATCCCCTCTACTCGTCGACCGCGCGCCGGGTGGCCCGCAGGTAGAACACGGCGAACACCAACGAGATGACGATCAGGATGTTGCCGAGCGCCGCTCCCTGACCGAATTCGAACTGCCCGAAGGACAGTGCGTACGACTCGGTGGCGATGGTCTGGGTGGCGTTGGCCGGGCCGCCGTTGGTCAGCCCGAGGATGATGTCCAGCACCTTGATCGTATAGACCACGCCGAGCACCAGCACGACGCTGACCACCGGCCGCAGCAGCGGCCAGGTGATGTTACGGAAGGCCTTCCAACCCGTTGCGCCGTCGAGGGAACCGGCTTCGTACAGGTCCTCCGGGATGTCCTGCAGACCTCCGTACAGGATGGTCACGTTGAACGGGATCCCGATCCAGACGTTGACCACGATGACGGCCACCAAGGCGACCGAAGTGCTGGTCAACCACGGAACGCCGGTGGTGATGAGGCCGAGCGACTTCAGGAACTGGTTCAGGGCACCGCTGTCGGTGTCCAGGATCCACTTCCAGATGGCACTGGAGACGATCAACGGAAGCAGCCACGGCAGCAACAGCAGCGACCGCAGGATTCCCGAGAGCCGGAACCGGTTACGGAAGAAGACGGCCAGCGCCAGACCGATGACGAACTGGCCGGCGATCGAGCCGATGGTGAACAGTGCGGTGTTGCGCAGGGCTTGCGAGAAGATGGGCATGCCCACCACCGTCGAATAGTTGCGGAACCCGACCCACGGGGCGAGCCCGGAGAAGAAGGTGCTCGACGTGTAGTCCTGGAAACTCATGGTGATGTTCTTGACCACGGGATACCCGAAGAACAACAACATGTAGACGATGGCCGGGGCGAGGAACAGCCACTGGAACAGGCGTTCCCGGTTGCCCCGCGGCCTGCGCCTGGTCCTGGAGCCTGTTGTCGGCACTCCTTTTCCCAACTTCTCTTCGGCGGTGGTGGACATGATCGATCAACCCACCGTCGAGGCGGCTGTCTTCAACGCATCAGCCGGCGAAGCCTGCCCGGTCAGCGCCGACTGCACGGCCGTGTAAATCGCGGTGGCGGTCTTCGGCCAGGCATCGCCCAGGATGGCGGTACGAGCGCGCGCCGTGGCCACGGTCTTGGTGAACGCGGCCATGGCCGGCGCCTTCTTGAGGAATTCGGTCGACAGCGTCGTCTTCGACGGGACGGTGCCACGGGCGACGGCCATCGCGATCTGGTTGGCGTCGCTGTTCATGCAGGCGACGATCTTCGCGCCGTTCTTCTGGTTCTCGGTGTTGCCGGTGTTCGGGACGGTCCACACCTCGCCGCCGAGCGGTGCCTGGGCGACCTGTCCGGCCTTGTTGACCGGGATCGACACGACACCGTAGTTGAGACCCTTGACGGCGTTGAGCGCCGGGAACTGCCACGGGCCGTTGATCATCATCGCGGCCTTGCCGGCGGCGAACTGGTTCTCGGCGTCGGCCTGGGTCCAGTTGAGCGCGCCCTTGGACAGGGAGCCGTCCTTCATCAGATCGACCCAGAACTGCAGGGCCTCGGCGACCTCCGGCGTGTTGATGTTCTTCTCGGATCCGCCGTTGGACCACATGAACGGCAGGAAGGTCCAACTGCCTTCGTAGGTGGCGTTGGCGTCCAGGGCGATGCCGTACTGGCTGCCGCTGGTGAGCTTCTTGGCGTCGGCGCGCAGGTCGGCCCAGGTGGTCGGGGGCGTGATTCCGGCCTTGGTGAAGACGTCCTTGTTGTAGAACAGCGCGATGGAGTTCACCGTCGGCGCCAGGCCGTAGATCTTGCCGTTGTACGTGCCGGCCTGCAGGATGCCGGGGGCGTAGCCGTCGGTGGAGATGCTGTAGTCCGACAGCGGGGTGAGGGCACCGGATTTCGCGATCTGCTGCATGTCCGGGTTGTCGAGCATCAGGACGTCGGGCAGGGTCTTGGAGGAGCTCTCCTGCAAGACCTTCTGGATCAAACCGCCGCCGGGAACGGCGTCCCGCACGACGGTGATGTTGTTGGCCTTGCCGCAGGCGGTCAGCGTGTTGCCGATGACGACGTTGTCGTTGCCCTCGTTGTAGTAGTCCAGGACGTGGACGGTCGGGGTCCCGCCGCTGGAGGAGGCCGAACTCTTGCTGCCGCAGGCGGCCAGCGCCAGGGGCATGGCGACGATGAGTGCGGCGCTGAGCGCGGCCGTCCTCATCCCTGATGCGCGGTGGGCGCGAAGTGTCTTCATTACGGGGGTCCCTTTTCTCCTTTGATGGGGCCGTGACGGTCACGGACACCGCGTACTCGCAACGTGCGTCGATGCGCATCGATATTGCGCATCGATCGATATTGCCGGATGGCGCGGGCCGCGCCATCCGACCGGCAGTTAGTGAATTGCGCGACGCCCGTGGGACGGAGGGCGGTTGGTGCTGGCCCGTCGGGCCAGTGACACCGGAACGAGATCGACCTGTCCGGTGATGGCGCCGTCTTTGTTCAGCATGCGGAAGAGCGCGTCCATGGCGCGGCGCGTCACCTCGGTGACCTGTTGCTGCACAGTGGTCATCGGCACCCGTAGTCGCTCGGCGAGCGCGTCCGGGCACAGGCCGATCACGGCCACGTCGGAGCCAGGGACCAGCCCGTGCTCGAGCAGCACGGCCGTCACCGGGTCGGGCGAATCCGAATGCTGCAGGATCAACCCGGTGACCGGCGGTGACATCTTCATCATGGTGTTGATGGCCCGCGACACATCGGAGTGATTCGCCTCCATGTTGACCGTCCGGATGTTCAGACCCCGGCGCGCCGCCGCGGCCGCGATCCCGCGACGGAACCGAACGGAAAAATTGGCCCGTCCCTTCGTGCTGTCGGGATCGATACCCAGCAAACCGATCTCGGTGTGTCCGAGATCGGCCAACTCGTCGACGCAAACCTGGCCGGCGCCCTCGAAATCGAAGTCGACGCAGTACAGACCGTCACTGTCGTCGGGGACCCCGATCAACACGACCGGAGCTCCGAGGGATCGGGCGACGGCGAGGCGATCGTCCTGCGACCCGACTTCCATCAGGATCAGGGCATCGCACAAGGCCCGCCCGACCAGCCGACGCAGGCCAGCCGGACCTTCGTCCGCCGTCACCAGCAGGATGTCGTAGTCGTGGGCCCTGGCCCCCGCCGCGATTCCGGCCATGAACTCGGAGATGACCGACATGTCCATGTTCGCCCGGAACGGCAGCACCAGCCCGATGACGTTCGTCTTGCTGCTGGCCAGCGCCTGGGCGCCCGAATTGGGATGGTAACCCAATTCCTCGATGACCTGCTCGACCCGTCGGCGCGTTTCCGGCGAAATGGACCGCTTCCCGCTCATCACATAGGAGACAGTGCTCTGCGAGACGCCGGCCGCGCGCGCCACATCTTCACTGGTCGGCACAGCCGGTCACCTCCTCGTGTCCGTTCGTCCATCTTCACCTGCAAGCCGATCACGCAACCCGACCGATTTGACCCGATGTCCGCTGGACCCGGGGCAAGTTATCGATGCGCTTCGACGGGTTTGAGTATTGAGTGAACTAAAGCTTCGAGTCAAGGCCAACAGATAACGAACAGGTCACGATCTGCGACGCGGGTCACAGGGACGTCACGTCGAGACCGGCGTCCTCGTCCGACGCCGATCGTTCCCGCAGGCCGGGCGGCCGATGGGTCGGCCACCGGAGCGGCGCGGAGCCCGATGCCCTCGGTCGGCCGGGAGCCGGTCCGTCGGTCGCGACCTCCCACTGGCCTTGTCCGGCGCACATCCCTAGTCTCAGCCCATGACCGCTGCCCCTCTCCCCGATCGGGCCGGATCATCGGACGACACTGGCGCCCTCCTGCAGATCCGCCACCTCCGGAAGCTGTTCGATTCGTTCGTCGCCCTGGATGACGTCAGCCTCGACGTCAGCCGGGGCGAGGTGGTCGTCGTACTCGGCCCCTCTGGTTCGGGCAAGTCGACGCTGTGCCGCTGCATCAACCGGATGGAGAAGCCGACCTCCGGCTCGATCCGGATCGACGGCGTCGAAGTCCCCCAGGAGGGCAGGGCCCTCGCCCAGTTGCGGACCGACGTCGGCATGGTCTTCCAGTCGTTCAACCTGTTCCGGCATCTGTCGGTGCTGGACAACGTGATGCTCGGCCCCGTCCGCGTCCGAGGATTGACCACGACGGACGCGCGCCGGGAAGCGATGGACCTGCTCGATCGGGTCGGCATCGGCTCCAAGGCGGACGGCATGCCGGCCGAGCTCTCCGGTGGCCAGCAGCAAAGAGTCGCCATCGCAAGGTCTTTGGCCATGCACCCGAAGATCATGCTGTTCGACGAGCCGACCAGCGCCCTCGATCCGGAGATGGTCTCGGGCGTGCTGGACGTCATGGTGGAGCTGGCCGCCGACGGCATGACGATGCTGGTCGTCACCCACGAGATGGGGTTCGCCCGCAAGGCAGCCGACCGTGTCGTCTTCATGGACGCGGGCAACATCGCCGAGATCGCCACCCCCGACGATTTCTTCGACCACCCGAGCACCGAGAGGGCTCGGGACTTCCTCTCGAAGATCCTGGCCCACTGAGGCGCGGGGCCCCGGTCGACCCGTCGGCCGATCCATGCCACCGGACCTGACATCCGGGACGCGCCCGTTGCGCGATAATCCTCCTGGTGCATGCCTCTCGCGGAACCTCCAAGGCCCTGCTGCTCTCCGCGGTCGTCGTACTAGCCCTGAACCTGCGGCTGTCGGTCAACGCGCTGGGCACGCTGCTTCCGGAGATCCGGGTCGATCTGCACGTGTCGGCCGGCGCTGCCGGTCTGTTGCTGGCCCTGCCCCCGCTGGTCTTCGCGTTCGCCGGGATCGTGACGCCGATGGTGGCGGCCCGGGTGGGCAATCACCGGTTGGTGGTCATGGCCCTGTTGATCTCCGGCGCCGGTCAGATCCTCCGGGCCCTCGGCCCGGGGGTGATCTCCCTCTTCCTGGGCACCCTGATCGCGCTGGTCGGCCTGGCCATCGGCAACGTCCTGATGCCCGGCCTGATCCGGCAGCACTTCCCACAGCAGATCACCACCATCACATCGGTCTACGTGACCATGCTGTCGCTGGGCGCCACCGTGTCCTCCGGTCTGAGCATTCCGGTCGAACACGCACTGCACGGCACCTGGCGGGCGCCGCTGCTGGTGTGGGCGGCGATCGCCGTCATCGCGCTGTTGCCCTGGCTGGCCGTCGCTTTCGGATCGCGCCGCACCGCCCGGTCCCGCCGCCACTCCTCGGTTCCGTTACGCGCGTTGATCCGGTCGCCGCTGGCCTGGGCCATGGCCATCATGTTCGGTGTGCAGTCGGCCCACATTTACGTAGTCATCGGCTGGTTGGGGCAGGTGCTGTTGGACGCGGGGGTCGGCGAAGTCAAGATGGGGGCGCTGCTGTCCATGGCGCCGGCCATCGGCATCGCCATGTCGCTGGCCGTCCCGGTGCTCCTTCGGCGGCAACGGCTGGCGCTGCCGCTGATCCTGCTGCTCTCCGCGTGCTATCTGGTCGGATATCTCGGTCTGATGCTGGCCCCGGTCAGCGGGGCCTGGGTGTGGATGTTCTTCATGGGCGTCGGCGGCGGCACCTTCCCGGTGGTGCTCACCCTGGTCGCATTGCGCGCCTTCACCGCGGACGGCGTCATCGCCTTGTCCGCCTTCACCCAGTGCGTCGGCTACCTGATCGGAGCGTTGGCGCCGGTGGCCTTCGGGTTGGTCCACGACGTCGGCCACAGCTGGACGCCATCGCTGATCCTGATGATGGTCCTGCTGCTGCCGATGGCCGCGGTCGGGTCCCGACTTGCACGGCCACGGTACCTGGAGGACGAGATCCCCACCGTTTGAGCCCTATCGGGCGGTGAGCAGATTGACGACATCCTGATGGCCGAAATGCTGCGCCCACTGCAACGGGGTGACCTGGAACCGGCGATCGAGGGCCGACGGGTCCGCGCCGGCCGCGAGGAGGACGCGGACCAGGTCAACGTCGCCCTCGCCGGCCGCGACATGCAGTGCGGTCTCCCGCTCCTGCTCCACCGGCAGTTCCTGACGGCCCTTTGCGTTGACGTCGAACCCGTTGGCCAGCAACAACTTGATTCCGTCCTGGGAGCCGGCCACCGTCGCCCGCAGGATCGACGACGGGTGACGGCGACGAACCGACACGACCTGCCGGCCCGACGCCGACGCAACCGTTGCCTCGTCGCCCGACAGGAGCGCCCCGATCAGAACCGCGTCCGGATCGAGACTGTCGGCCGCACCGAGATCCCCAGCAAGCAGGCGATCTCGGCGCGCCGTCTCCGGTGCCGAGCCCGTAGTCGAACAGGTTCTCCAGATGACTGTCGTCGGGTTCGAACATCCGGTTGTAGAGGGTCTGGCCGTCGTTCGGCTCGGCGCCGGCCTCCAGCAGCAGTCGGGCCAACCTTGTCGCGTGCGGGTAATGGGGCTGGTTCGACACGCCTTGCTCACCGGATCCGAATATTCCGGTCAGTACGGTGAACGGACAGGTGAGCCCGTGCCAGAGATAGCCGGCATCGGGGTCGGCGCCGGCCTGCAGCAGCAACCCGGCACTGGTCAGGACGTCGCCCACCAGGACTTCGGGGTCGTGGCGCGCGTAGGCCAGGTACATCAGCGGTGGCCACCGCAGCGGACCGCCGGCCACGACCGCCAGGCGCGGATCGGCCGCGAGAAACCGTTGCACCGCAGCATGATCGACGCAGGCGCTGGCGGTGTAGATGTCGGCGCCCGGCAGGTCGGGGTGCTCGGCCAGCAGGTAGGTCGTCCTCTACCCTCGGACCGGAGCGACCATCGCTGGAGCGAAGACCCGCAACGCGTCCGGGACGGCGACGCAGGTGAGCGGCAACGGGGCAACCAGCTCTCCGTCGGCGTAGGCGCTCACCCCTGGGGCCTGGACCTCGACGCGCCGGGACCGGTAGGTCAGGACCTCCGGGTACCGCAGGTGACGCCCGCGGTACACCGACGGGAACAGCCGCGCCAGCTTGGCCCGGCTCATCCGGGAGACGATGGTGACGTCGAGTCGGCCGTCGGACATCGAGGCGTTCGGGCAGATCCTCATTCCACCGCCGTAGGACGGCCCGTTGCCGACCGCGACCAGCATCGCCGGGCCTTCGATGACCTGGTCGTCCAGCTCGATCCGGAACTGGATCGGCCGGAAGGACGCCAGTACGGCGATGATGGCCAGGTTGTACCGCATCCGCCCCCGCGGCCAGGTCATCCGGTTCGCGCGGTCGTTGACCCGGGAATCGAACCCGCTGGCCACTACCGCCCCGAACCACCGGTCCCCGGCCCGGCCGAGATCGATGGTGCGGACCGGCCCGGCCAGGATGAGATCGACCGCCTGGTCGGTCGACTTCCGGGGGATGCCGAGCGACCGCGCGATGTCGTTGCCGGTGCCGGCCGGAATGACGCCGAGTGTGCAGCTCGTCCCGGCCACCGTCTGCAGCGCCAGGTGCACGATGCCGTCCCCGCCGCAGGCCACCAGCTCGGTGGCGCCGGAGGAAACCGCCTGAGCCGCAAGGTCCGCGGTCTCGGCCGGGCCGGCACCGGTCAGCAGCTCGACCCGCACCCCGACCGCTCGGAACCGCGCCGCTGCCCGCCGGCCCTCTCCCAGTGCCCGGCCGCCACCGGCGACCGGGTTCACCAGCACGGCAACGTGCTCGAGGCCCATTCGCCGAGACGGTACACGGGTGGGTCGAGTACCGCCGGACGGCGCGATGGCCCCGGTTCGAGACGTCGCGGAACCCGTGGCGGCCCGGAATCCTCGGTCGGCGACGGTATCCACGGCCGGGATCGGGCGAGACGGAGCCGGGACGAGGAAGAGCCCGCCGGTGAATGATCGCCGGGCGGGCTCTTCCTCGATCTCGGTGGCCGATCGGTGCGGCACTCCGGTCAGGGAGCTGACCAGGCGTCCGGCCGGGTGTTACCGCGCGCCGAGGGCGTGCTCGACGGCGAGCTGGTTCAGGTGGACGAACGCGTAGGAACGCTCGCCGGCCGCATTCGCGTCGAACGACTCGAACGCGGAGGTGTCGGCCAGCAGGTCGGCCGTCGTCTCGCCCGCGGCCAGGGTCGACTGCCCGAGCTCCGAGATCCCGGACGCGGCAAGCGCTTCCTGGACCTCAGGGTCGGCCCGATAGGCCAGGGCGCGCTCCTTGAGCAGCAGGTAGGTGCGCATGTTGGCCGAGGCCGACGCCCAGACCCCGTCGTACCCTTCGGTGCGGGACGGCTTGTAGTCGAAGTGACGCGGGCCGGTGTACTTCGGTCCGCCGCCCGGGAAGCCGTTCTCCACCACATCGACCGTGAAGAACGCGGACAGCAGGTCGCCGTGACCGAACACCAGGTCCTGGTCGAACTTGATGGACCGCTGGCCGTTGAGGTCGATGTGGAACAGCTTGCCGGCCCACAGCGCCTGGGCAATGCCGTGGGTGTAGTTCAGTCCGGCCATCTGCTCGTGCCCGGTCTCCGGGTTCACGCCGACGATGTCACCGTGCTCGAGGGTGGCGATGAAGGCCAGGGCATGCCCGACCGTCGGGAGCAGGATGTCGCCGCGCGGCTCGTTCGGCTTGGGCTCGAGGGCGATCTTGATGTCGTAGCCGGAGTCCTTGATGTAGGCGGCGACGGTGTCGACGCCCTCGCGGTAGCGGTCGAAGACGGCGTGCAGGTCCTTGGAGCCGTCGTACTCGCTGCCTTCCCGGCCGCCCCACATGACGAACGTCTCGGCGCCCAGTTCGGCGCACAGGTCGACGTTGCGGAGCACCTTCCGCAGCGCGAAGCGCCGGACGCTGCGATCGTTGGATGTCAGGCCACCGTCCTTGAACACCGGGTGGGAGAACAGGTTGGTGGTGATCATCGGGACGACCATGCCGGTGCGGGCCAGGGCGGCCCGGAAGTCCTTGAGGATCTTGTCGCGGGTGGCCACGTCGGAGCCGAACGGAACCAGGTCGTCATCGTGGAACGTGATACCCCAGGCGCCCAGTTCGGTGAGCTTCTCGACTGCTTCGATCGGGTCCAGCGGGGCGCGGGTGGCGTCACCGAACTGGTCCTTGCCCTGCCAGGAGACGGTCCACAGACCGAAACTGAAATGATCGGCGGTGGTGGGGGTGACTGGCATGACGGCGACTCCCTTGTCGGAGGTGGGAAACCGGGATGGAATCACCGGTTTCGATTTGTTGGTTGACTGAACTTATCCCCTCGACCCGCTAAGGTCAAGGACATGACCGAATTCGGCGTGATGACGTCCGGACGGACGCCGCTGACTCCGGCCCGGCAGGCGAGCCTGCGGGAACACAACCTGGGCATGGTCCTCGATCAGATCGTGAACGCGGCGACGCCGCCGTCGCGGGCCGACATCGCCGGGGCCACCGGGCTCACCCGGGCCACCGTCTCCGCCCTCGCCGACCATCTGCTGGCCGGCCGCCTCATCGCCGAGCTGGCCCCCGTGTCCAGCCAGCGGGCCGGTCGCCCGGCGGTGCCCCTCGTGCCGGCCGCCCGCACCCTGGTGGCCGTCGGACTGGAGGTCAACGTCGACTACCTCGGCGTCCGCGCCATCGACCTCACCGGCGCGGTCCTGGCCGAATCGGTGGAGCCCGGGGACTTCCGCAACACCCGACCGGAACCGGTCCTGGCCGCCCTGGCCGCCCTGTTCGCCGGTGTCGTCACCCCGCTGGAGGCCGAGGGGATCCCGATGGCCGGCTGTTACGTGGCCCTGCCCGGTCTCGTCGACCGGAACACCGGGCCGCTCCGGCTGGCCCCCAACCTGGGCTGGGAGTCGGTCGACGTGGTCGGCCTGCTCACCCGGAACCTGCAGATGAACGGCACTCCGGTGGCCCTGGCCAACGAGGCCAAACTGGCCGCCAGGGCCGAGGCCGAAGCCCGCCGCCCGGACGACGTGCATTCCTTCTTCTACGTCTCGGGCGAGATCGGCATCGGGGGGGCCATCGTCACCGACGGCGCCGTGGTGCCCGGCCGTCACGGGTGGAGCGGCGAGATCGGCCACACCCTGATCGATCCGAACGGACCCCTCTGCGGATGCGGAAGTCACGGCTGCCTGGAGCAGTACGCCGGCAAGGACGCGCTCATGCGCGCCGCCCGGTTGCCGCAGTCGGCACCGGTCCGAGCCCTGCTCGACTCGGTCGGCTCCCCCTCGACCGACACCGCCCTGGCCGAGGGGGGCCGCGCCCTCGGCATCGCCCTGTCCAATACGGCGAACCTGATCGATGTCGACACCCTGGTGCTCGGAGGGGTTTACACCAGCCTCGCGCCGTACCTGATCCCGCCCATCCAGCGGGAGCTGGCCGCCCGGGTCCTGTCCCACCGTTGGTCACCGGTCACCGTGCAGGCAGCCCGATCGGTCGACTACGCAGCGCTCACCGGCGGGGCCAAGACCGTCCTGGGGGACATCGTGATGGACCCGAACAGCTGGACCAGGAGAGTTTTGGCTGAACCCACACCCATTACCTAGTACCTTCCGGCTGTGCCCTCAGCTTCCGATGTCGCAGCACCGCCGGCCGACGACGGACGCCCGGCCACCCGACGCCGGGCGTCCGCGCGCCGAAGCGTGCCGATCAGCCCGTACCGGCCGGCGACCGACGGGCAGGAACGCGTAGCCCGCTGGACGATCCTGCTGTACGCGATCACGTCGGTCTTCGCCGCTGTGTCGTGGCCCGTGCGGCGGCTCACGGCCGACCGCGGCTGGGTCGACACGATCGCCGACGTCCTGAACCTGCCTCTGTCGCACAGCCTCTTCGCGGCCGTCCTGTTGTTCCTGCTGACCGGTTCTCTCTTGCGCCGCAAGCGGTTCGGGTTGTGGATCGTCATCTGGTTCGAGGCCATCAACGTCATCCTGGCCCTCCTGTTGGTCCTGCACGCGGCCACCCACCAGCGGATCCTCGTCCTGCGCGCGCTGTCGGTCGACGCCGCCACGCAGTGGGCCACCTATCTGGGGGGAGCCGTCGGGATCGCCGCCGTCCTGCTCCTGCTGTGGGCGCGGCCGGCCTTCCCGGCCCGGCGGTCGCCGGGTTCACGCTGGGCCACGTTCCTGACCCTGCTGATCGGCATGACCGCCTCGATCACCCTCGCGGTCGTGCTGGCCGAGGCCTACAACGGCTCGCTGAAGCATCCGTTCCTCCCGATCGCGCAGGGGCTGCGCGCTGCGCTGGGGCTGAGCACCGGCCTCAACACCAACCCGGACTTCCGGCATCTGCCGACCTGGATCACCTCGCTGTGCAGCACCATCTCGCTCATCGTGGTGCTGATCGCGGTCGGGGTGTTCCTGCGCTCGGGTCGCGCCCGGCAGACGATCGACCCGTCGACCGAGCTGACGATCCGGAAGCTGCTGCTCTCCGGCGCCCACGACGACTCCCTCGGCTACTTCGCCACCCGGCGCGACAAGACCGTGATGATGAGCCCGGACGGGAGGGCGGCCATCAGCTACCGGGTCATCGCCTCGGTCGCCCTGGCCTCGGCCGACCCGCTCGGGCCCAAGGACGCGTGGCCGGCCGCGATCGACGCCTGGCTGAACCAGGCCCGGACCTACGGCTGGGTGCCGGCCGCGCTGTCACCGGGCAAGGAGGCAGCGCAGGCCTACGTCGACGCCGGACTCCGGGCCATCCCGCTCGGCGACGAGGCGATCATCGACGTCTCGACCTTCACCCTCGCCGGGCCGGGCATGAAGGCGGTCCGGCAGGCCGTGGTACGGGTGGAGCGAGCCGGGTACACGGTCTCCATCCGCCGACACCGCGACATCGAGCCGGCAGAGATGGCCGAACTGGCCGACTGCGCCGAGGCCTGGCGCGGCGACGCCCCCGAGCGGGGATTCTCCATGGCCCTCTCCCGGCTCGGCGATCCGGCCGACGGCGCCTGCCTGATGGTGGTCGCGCACCGCCCGGACGGCTCCCCGGCCGGGTTGCTCTCCCTCGTGCCGTGGGGACGCCGTGGGGTCTCCCTCGACCTGATGCGTCGGGACCGGGACAGCATCAACGGTCTGGTCGAGATGATGGTGACCACGCTGATCGCCCGGAAGTCCGATTTCGGCCTCCGCCGGATCTCGCTGAACTTTGCGATGTTCCGGGCCGTGTTCGCCGAGGCCGAGGAATTCGGCGCCGGTCCGGTGACGAAACTGAACAACGCGGTCCTGGGCGTCTTCTCCCGCTTCTTCCAACTGGAGAGCCTCTACCGGTCCAACGCCAAGTACCGGCCGGCGTGGGTCCCGCGGTACCTGCTGATCGACTCGCCGCTGTCCCTGTTGCGGGTGTCGATCGCGGCCGGCGTGGCCGAGGGTTTCCTCCCGTCCATCGGTCGCCGCGAACGGCTCAACACCCCGCCCGCTCCGCCCTGGCTGGTCGAGGCGATCACCGAGGCCGAGGAACAGGCGTCCATCGCTCGTCCCGCCCCGCTGCGACGCCCGCGCGAGCAGGAACGGATCCGCCGCCAACGCCTCGCCGTCCTGGCCGACGCCGGGATGGAGGCCTACCCGGTGTCGGTCCCGAGGACCGGGTCGCTGCCGGAGGTGGTCGGCCATCCGGACGGGGCCGTGGTCAGCGCGACCGGGCGAATCGAATCGCTCCGCGACTTCGGCGGGGTCAGCTTCGGTGTCATCGCAGCCGAATCGGCTCGCCTCCAGCTGGTGCTGGACGCGTCGACGACGGACCCCGCCCTGCACTCGCTGTGGCGGCGCGCGGTCGATCGTGGCGACATCGTCAGCGCCACCGGAACTCTGGGTCACAGCCGGTCCGGCGAGCGCTCGCTGCTGGTGACCGATTGGCAGATGGCATCCAAGTCGCTCAAGCCGCTGCCGTCGAGCCGCACCGGCCTGACCGATCCGGAGGCCAGGGTCCGCAACCGTTCGGTCGACCTGATCGTCAATCCGGAGACCGGAGCCGTGCTGGCGGCCCGCAGCGTCGCCGTCGGCGCGCTCCGGACCGCCTTCTGGAACCGGGGTTTCCGGGAGGTGGAGACGCCGATCCTGCAGAGCGTGCACGGCGGCGCCACCGCCCGGCCGTTCACCACCCACATCAACGCCTACGACCGTGACCTCTCGCTCCGTATCGCGCCAGAGCTGTTCCTCAAGCGCCTCATCGTGGGCGGGACCGGTCCGATCTTCGAGATCGGACGGAACTTCCGGAACGAGGGCGCCGACGCCACCCACAACCCGGAGTTCACCTCGCTCGAGGCCTACCTTCCGTTCGCCGACTACCACCGGATGCGGCAGATCACCACGGACGTCATCCGGGAGGTGGCGACAGCCGTTCACGGAAGCCCGATCGCCATGCGGCCCAACACTCTCGGTATCGTGGAGCCGGTCGACCTTTCAGCCCCATGGGGCGTCGTCGCGGTGCACGACGCGGTGAGCGCGGCCTGCGGCACCACGATCGATCCCGGCACGCCGGCCGACAAGCTCCAGCGGATCGCGCTCGCCCACCAGGTTCCGGCCCCGGACGGCATGACCGCGGGCGAGATCGTCATGGATCTCTACGACCACCTGGTGGAGCCCAAGACCTTCGCCCCGACCTTTTACACGGATTTCCCGATCGAGACCTCGCCGCTGACCCGCACCCATCGTGCGGATCCTCGCCTCTCCGAGCGGTGGGATCTGGTGGCGTTCGGGATGGAGATCGGCACGGCCTACTCCGAGTTGGTCGACCCGGTCGATCAACGGGCCCGGCTGACCGAGCAGTCGCTGCGGGCCGCCGCCGGTGACGAGGAGGCAATGGAACTCGACGAGGACTTCCTGAGCGCGATGGAGATCGGCATGCCGCCGACCGGGGGCCTCGGCCTCGGCGTCGACCGCCTGGTCATGATGCTCACCGGCACGGCCATCCGCTCGGTCCTGACGTTCCCGTTCGTACGGCCGCTGGACATCTAGCGCGGCCGCGTCAGCCGGTTCGGATCTCGAGCTGCTCTCCGACCTCGGCGAAGTGCTCGACCGATGGGAACGGCTCGTAGAAGTGGTGCAGCTGCGCCTTCCACTGCTGGTATTCCGGCGAGCCGCGGAAACCCTCGGTGTGGTCGGTGAGCTGCTCCCAGCGCACCAGCAACAGGTAGACGTGCGGCCGCTCCAGGCATCGTGACAATGTCAGATCGACGAAGCCCGATCGACCCGCGATGATCGGACGGGCCAACGCGAACGCGGCCTCGAACTCCGCTTCGCGCCCCGGGATCACCGGTAGCAGCGCATGTTCCAGAATCATCGACGTCTCCGCTGGGCTGCATTCCCTGTCCCTGATCGCCGAAGGCGACCAGGGACCGGACGGTACCTGGTGGGTCAGGCCGAGGCGGCGGTCAGGGCATCCAGCTGGGCGGTGCTCAGATTCAGGTGCGCCGAGGCGATCAGGCTCTCGACCTGGGCGAGCTTGCTGGCGCTGGCGATCGGCGCGATGACGGTGGGCTGCGCCGCCAGCCACGCGAGGGCAACGCTGGTGACCGCGGCGCCCCGCTCGGCGGCGATCTGGTCCAGCGCCGCCAACACCTTGCGGCCGCGTCCGTCCAGGTACCGCGCAGCACCTTCGCCCCGCGGCGACCGGCCGTCGGCCGCGCCCGTGCGGTACTTACCGGTCAGAAAGCCGCTGGCCAGGGCGGAATACGGTACGGTGACGAGGTTCTCGCGGTCGACGACCTCCTGCAGAGCACCTTCGAACTCGTCGCGGTGCACCAGGTTGTAGTGCGGTTGCACGGCCACGTACCGCGGCGCCGACAGCTCGTCAGCGACCCTCAACGACTCGGTCAGCCGCTCGGCGGTGAAGTTCGACGCAGCCAGTGCCCGTACCTTGCCCTCGGCCACCAGTTCGGCGAAAGCGCCTATCGTCTCGGCGATCTCCACCGACTCGTCGTCGCGATGCGCGTAGTAGAGGTCGATGTAGTCGGTGCCGAGCCGGCGCAGCGAGGCCTCAACACCCTTGCGAATGCTCTCCCGGGACAGACCCTTGGCATCGGGGTGGGAACTGACCTTCGTGGCGATGACCACGTCGGCCCGATGGCCACGGGCAGCCAGCCACTTGCCGATGATCGTCTCGGACTCACCGCCGGAGTTGCCGGGGGCCCACAGCGAGTAGACATCGGCGGTGTCGATGAAATTGCCGCCGCCCGCGACGTAGGCGTCCAGGATCTCGAACGACGAGTCCTCGTCAGCCGTCCATCCGAAGACGTTCCCGCCCAGCGACAGCGGGAACACGCTCAGGTCGGTGCCGGGAATGGTGCGCGTGACGGTGGCCTGCGTCATGGCTGGAACTCCTTCGTTCGGGGTCTGGTCGTCATCTCGTTCCAACCGGTACCCGGGCCGGCCGATGCCGCGTCGGCACCGTGTCGCCGGTCACAACCGAGGCGTCCGGCGTCGGCGTCCGCGCCGTCACCGCCCTTCGGTGGTGGCCGTTTGGACCGTTCTCGGGCTGGCTACTGTTGATCCCATGGACGATCTCGCTGCGCACCGATCGGCACTCCGTCAGTTCGGGAGCCGGGTGGAGCTGATCCGGGACGATCAGTGGCACGCCGCCACCCCGGACACCGAGTGGGATGTCACCGACCTGGTCAGACACCTGGTGTACGAGCAGTTGTGGGCCCCGCCGTTGCTGGCCGGGAAGACGATCGCCGAGGTCGGGGACGCCTTCGAGGGCGACATCCTGGGCGACGATCCGAAGGCGGCCTGGACGTCGGCCGCCGCCGCCGCGCGGGCCGCGTTCGCCGAACCCGGCGCCCTGACCCGCACGGTGCACCTGTCATTCGGCGACGTGCCCGCCTCGGAGTACCTGTGGCAGATGGTGACGGACCTGGTGGTGCACAGCTGGGACCTGGCGCGCGCGATCAAGGCCGACGAGCAGATGCCGAACGACCTGCTCTACGCCACGCTGGAACTGGTGAAGGCGACGATCGGAGACTGGTCCGGCTCCGGGCTCTTCGCGCCGCCGATCCCGGTGCCGGGCTGCACCGACGACCTGACCGAACTGCTCGCCCTGACCGGACGGTCCCGATGACGGCGGGGCCGTCCCTGACCCTGTGGGGCGTGGTGCTCGGTTCGCCGGATCCGGTGGCCCTGGCCTCGTTCTACGAACGACTCCTGGACTGGGAACGGCGATCGGGCGAGGACCCGACCTGGGTCACCTCCGGCCCCCGGGGCAGCGATGCCCGGCCGGGGCTGTCATTCCAGCTGGAGGAGAACCATGTGCCGCCGGCGTGGCCGGCCGAGCCGGGCGAGCAGCAGATGCAGATCCATCTGGACATCCTGGTCGACGACCTCGATGCGGCCGGGGAGAAGGCGACCGCACTCGGGGCGACCCTGGCCGGATTCCAGCCGCAGGAGGACGTCCGGGTCTACCTGGACCCGGCCGGTCACCCGTTCTGCCTGTTCACCTGATCTCGCCGGTTCCCTGACCCGGACACCGGTCAGGCCAGCGCCTGGGTGCCGTCGGCCCGCAGGCTGCGCCGTTGGATCAGGTGGGAACCGGCGATCGCCACGGCCGCGCCGGCCACGGCGTAGATCGCGATGACGACGAGATGGCCGGTGATCCCGTTGCTGCCCAGATAGACGATGCGGCGGACGGCGTCGGTCCCGGCGCCGTTGGGCAGCGCGTTGCTCAGGGCCCGCCAGAACGGTGGGAGCAGGGTGGTCTGGTAGGCCCCGCCGGCCGACGGGTTGCCCAGGACGACGAAGACCAGCACGGTGATCCCGATGCCGATCACCCCGAACAGCACCTGGAACGCCATGGTGGCGGCGGCGGCCGACGCCACGAGCAGCGCGCCGAGCCACCAGAGGGACATGAAGTGTCCGGTCAGGGCACCCAGGACCTGATCGACGATCAGGGCGCCACCGAGCCCGGACACGATGGCGTACGGGACGATCGCGATCAGCCGGAACCAGGCGCGACGGGGAGTGGCCGGGCGAGCGCCGGCGGCCACCCCGAGCAGGGAGGCAACCAGGTATCCGCCCACCAGCCAGCCGATCACCAGGTAGAAGCCGGTGAGGCCGCGACCGTCGCCGCCCTGCAGCGGCACGATGTCGGTGACCGTGACGGTCCGTTTCTGCGCGGCTTCGACCTGATCGATGACGGACGTGACGGCGCCGGACACCGACACCCCACCTCCGCTGGAGGTGAGCAGGGTGTCGGCGGTCCCCTGCGGGTCGACGAGGAGCGCGGCGGACAGTTCCCCGTTCCGGATCTGACGCTCGGCGGTCTCCCGATCGGTGACGACGGTGGCCCGTAGTGGGGTGCCGGTTATGACGTTGAGCTGGGCGGCCACCTGATCCGAGGCCTGAGCCGACGAGGACACCACCGCCAGCGGGATGTTCTTCGGCGTGGGGGCGTGGAAGGCACCGACGTAGGACAGCACGAAGCCGAGCTGCAGCAGCAGCACCCCGACGATCAGGGCGACGGTCCGGAGGGCGACAGCATCCTTGAACTCGGCCCAGATTCCCTGCGGGGGCGCTGCCTCTTCCGGGACCTCGTGCCGACCGTGTCCGACTGATGTGCTCACCGTTGCCGCCTCTTCGCTTCGTTCGCTGCTCATATTCCGATACACTAACGTATCGGATACACAATCGCATCGAGTGTGACGGAGTGCTCCATGCCCGCTTCTTCCCCGGTCCCCAAGGTGACCAAACGCCGGGCCGAGACCCGGGCCCGGCTGCTGGCCGCCGCGGCCGATACCTTCGCCGAGCTGGGCTTCGGCCGGAGCACGGTCGAGGACGTCTGCGAGCGGGCCGGGTACTCCCGCGGTGCGTTCTACTCGAACTTCAGCAGCCTCGACGAGTTGTTCTTCGTGATGTACGAACAGCGCTCGATCGAGGTCGTGGACAGGGCGTCGACTGCGGTGGACGAGGCCCTCCGCGCGGCCGCCGGTGCTCCCCTGTCCGTCGGGGAGGTGATGGATCGGGTCCTGGCCGCCCTGCCGGTGAGCCGGGACTCCGAG
The DNA here is from genome assembly GCF_900104535.1 of Nakamurella panacisegetis. Lineage (NCBI taxonomy): Bacteria > Bacillati > Actinomycetota > Actinomycetes > Nakamurellales > Nakamurellaceae > Nakamurella > Nakamurella panacisegetis. The sequence goes on from NZ_LT629710.1 coordinate 1,439,206, forward strand.
TTGCTCAAGCTCGAGTTCTTCGCCCACGCCGTTCGGCACCCGGAGGTGGCCGCGGCCCTGGTGGAGCAACGCCGACGGCTGCGTGAGGAGTTGCTCCCCGTCCTGCGGATCGGGCTGGCCGCCGCTGGACTCGACCCGGACGCCGTGGACCTGGACGACGTGGCCCGGGTGGTGCTGGCCCTGCAGGACGGCCTGTACTTCCAGGAGCTGCTGGAGCCGGGGGACGCGCGGTTGGAGACCTTGCGCCACCACGCCCTCACGACCGCCCTGACCCGGGCGGCAACGACGAGCTGACCAGGACGCAGGCGGGCGCCCCCGAACCGTCCGTCCGATTGGCGCCGTAGTCCATTTCGCCGTACGACGGTTCGGTCCTCGCCGAACAATGGTGCTTCTATGGTCGGGTCATGACCACCTTGGAGCAGCCTCGCGCCGCCGGATCCGGTACCCGGACGGCCGGCGTCGTCATCGCGGCGATCGCCGTCACCGTCCTGGCCTGGGCCTCCGCCTTTGTCACCGTCCGGAGCGTGCGAACCGACTTCGATCCTGGCGCTCTGGCCCTCGGACGGCTGCTGGTCGGCAGTGTCGCCTTGGCCGTCGCCCTCCGGATCAAAGGTGGCTGGGTCCGCCCGCACCGTCGCGAATGGCTGCTGATGGCCCTCTGCGGGGTGTGCTGGTTCGGCGTCTACAACGTCTCGCTGAGCGCGGCCGAGCGGCAGCTGGACGCCGGGACCACGGCGATGTTGGTCAATGTGGGTCCGATCCTGATCGCGCTGCTGGCCGGGGCGGTGCTCGGGGAGGGCTTCCCACGGTGGCTGCTGATCGGAGCCGGGATCGCGTTCGCCGGAGCGATCCTGATCGGGGTGGCCAGCCGATCAGGGCCGGGCGGCGCCACCCTGGGCGGCGTGGCCCTCTGCCTGCTGGCCGCGGCGTGTTGGGCGATCGGGGTCACGGCGCAGAAGAAGGTCCTCGGGCGGCTGCCGCCGCTCCAGGTGACCCAGATCGCGTGCACGATCGGCGCGGTCGCCACTCTGCCGTTCTCCGGCCAGCTGATCGGGAACCTCTCCCGCGCAACGACATCCGGTGTGCTGTCCGTCGTGTACCTCGGGCTGGTGCCGACCGCTCTGGCCTTCGGCACGTGGGCGTTCGCGTTGTCGAGGATGAACGCCGGACGGCTGGGCATCACCACCTACCTGGTGCCACCACTGACCATCGCTCTGTCCTGGCCCTTGCTGGGCGAGGTCCCGGCCGTCCTGGCCCTGGGCGGCGGGCTGATCGCGCTGGTCGGGATAGCCGTGAGCCGGCGCCGATGACGCATAGGGGACGGACAGCGACAATGGCCGGTGTGGTGGTCACCCCCGACTCCGTCGCCCGATTCGCCGGGCTGCTGGCCGATCGCAGCCGGGTCGCCATGTGCCTGGCGCTGATCGACGGCCGCGCCTGGACGGCCGGCGAACTGGCCACCCACGCGGGCATCAGCCGGTCCACCGCGAGCGAGCATCTCTCGGCCCTGGTGACGGCCGGCATCCTGGCCCAGGAACATCAGGGCCGGCATCGGTATCTGCGGTTGGCCGGGCCCGAGATCGCCCAGCTGATCGAGGATCTGGTCGCCGTCGTCGGAGTCCCACAGCAGCCGAACTCACTGCGCTCGGTCCGCGCGGCCGGGCAGTTGCAGGCGGCCCGTACCTGCTACGACCATGTCGCCGGGGATCTGGGTGTGGCCGTGTTCGATGCCCTGGTCCGTCGCCGGCTGATCGATGTCGCCGACGGCCTGCGGCTCACCCCGTCCGGGCGTGACTTCTTCGTCGACTTCGCCGGCCCCGACGCAGTGGCGCCGCACCGTTCGCGACCGCTGCTCCGCACCTGTCTGGACTGGACGGAACGGCGTCATCACCTCGGCGGTGCACTCGGAGCGGTTGTGCTGCAGCAACTCCTGGCCCGGGGCTGGGTGGTGCGGGCCGCCCGGCACCGCGCCCTGGCGGTCACCGGAGACGGCGCCATCGGCCTGAAGGCCGCCTTCGGCGTCGACGTCCCGGCCACCCCTGACGCGGATCGGCTCGGGGCCTGAGTTCGCAGCGGCCACCGCTGGCCTCCGCCATCTCGAACCGGGCGAATCCCACGAAACTCGTTCGGTCTCCGGCCTGACGGCGGTTGTCACCGAGGGCCCTGACCTGTCCCTGCTGCTGCCGCTGGACCGCTCCGGCTGACCAGGACGGCCCGAGTCCCTCACACTTGCACTCAGGGCCGCAGGTCGTCCACCGACTTGTCCGGTCGGAGGCCACGCCAGACGGGGTGCCGGAGGCGCCCCTCGGGCGTCCATTCGCTGTAGACCACCTCGCCGACCAGCGTCGGCCGGACCCATTGCACGCCTAGCGTCTCGGCCCGGGTCAGCGACTCGCTGATCGGGGAGGTGTTGCGGGCCAGCGGCTTCAACTCCGCGAGCAGGTCGTCGAGGGCGACGTCGGAGAACCCGGAACCGACCGCCCCGATGTAGCGGAACCCGTCCCCCGACGGCAGGCCCATCAGGACTCCACCGATCCCGTCCGCGCGACGGCCCTTGCCCGGGCGCCAGCCCACGATCACCATCTCCTGGTCGCGGGTGTTCTTCACCTTGATCCAGGTGTGCGACCGCTTCCCGGGCATGTACGTCGAGCCGGCCTTCTTCGCGACGATCCCTTCCCACCGCTGCTCGATGCTGTGGGCCAACGCGTCCACGGCCGGCCCGGGCAGCTGATCCGGCACGGAGACCGGGCCACCGCCCGGCCGCAATGCCTCCAGCAGCCGACGACGATCGTCATAGGTCTTGCGCAGCAACGACACTCCATCCAGGTACAGGATGTCGAACACCAGCAGCCGCACCGGCACCTCGGGCGCCACGCGCGCGATGTCCGCCGGCCGGGTCAACTTCATTCGCCGCTGCAGCAACCCGAAGTCCGACCGGCCGTCGGCGTCCATGGCCACGATCTCCCCGTCCAGCACCACCACGTGCCCGGCCAGCGTCCGGGACAGCTCCCGCAGCTCCGGATACGAGGCGGTGACGTCGTTGCCGTTCCGGCTGACCAGGCGGAAGTAGTCGTCGGCGACCTCGACGATCGCCCGGACGCCGTCCCACTTCCCCTCGAATCGCCAGTCGTCACCGGAGAGATCCCCGATGACGCCGGGCGAGGCTAGCATCGGCCGCAGGTCGGTCGGCGGCCTCGGATGTGCGATCTTCCGGTCCGGTCCGAACTTGCGGCCCTCCTGCGGCACAACGGGTTCCAGGTCGGACTGGCCCTTGGTGCGGTGCATCAGCCATTGGTTGCCCCTGGCTGCATCGCCCGGTCCGGCTCCGCGTCTGGTCCGGATCAGCGCGAAGCGCCCGGTTGCCCGCTTCCCGAAGAGCGTGACGATCACTTCCCCGTCGCGCCATTTCTCCAATTCGTACGTACCGGAATCCCAGATCGTGACGTCGCCGCCGCCGTACTCACCGTGATTGATACTGCCCTCGAAGTCCTTGTACTCCAACGGATGATCCTCGGTCTGCACGGCCAGACGATTCTCCTTCACCGTGTGCGGGATGCCGCGCGGGACCGCCCAGGAGACGAGCACGCCCTCGTGCTCCAGCCGGAAGTCCCAGTGCAGGGCAGTGGCGTGGTGTTCCTGGATCACGAAGGTGTGGCCGGTCGGCGCCGGGGCCGGTGCGTCGGCCCCCGGCACCGGCTCCGGCGTGCGATCGGCCGACCGTTTCGACCGGTAGGCGGCCAGCTTCCGCGAGACCGAGCCGGAGACGTCGAACGGGTTGAGACCACCGCGCAGGCGCTCCAGTACTTCCCGATATTCCAGATGGCGCAGGTCCGGATCCTCGAGCTCCTCCCAGGTCCGGGGGGCGGCCACCGTCGGGTGGTCCCGCCCGCGCAGCGAATACGGAGCAATGGTGGTCTTGTTGCCGTTGTTCTGCGACCAGTCGATGAACACCTTGCCCGGCCGCAGGACTTTCGCCATCTTGGACACCACCAGGCTCGGCATGTCCTGCTCCACCGTCTCGGCCAGCAGCCGCGCGAACGTCGAGACCTCCTCCGAATTCTGCCGTCCGGGCAGCGGAACGTACAGGTGCAGCCCCTTCGACCCGCTGGTCACCGGATAGGCGACGAGCTTCAGGTCGGTCAGCCGTTCCCGGATGGCCCGGGCCACCTCGGCACATTCGGCCAGACCGACCTCCGGGCCCGGATCGAGGTCGAACACGGCCCGATCGGGATTGCCGCGTTCCCCATCCGGGGTGAACTTCCATTGGGGCACATGCAGTTCCAGCGAAGCATTCTGGCCCATCCAGGCCAGCGCGGCCGCCGACTCGATCAGCGGGTAGGAGACCACCCGGTCGGAATGCCGGATCTCCCGGGTCGGGATCCACGACGGAAATCCCTTGTCGACGTTCTTGTGGAAGAACGGGTCGGTGCCGACTCCGTTGGGCCAGCGTTTCCGGGTCACCGGGCGGCCCTCGATCAGCGGGATCATCGCCGGCGCGACTTCGGCGAAGTATCCGATGACGTCGGCCTTCGTCGTGCCCGTGGCCGGATACAGCACCTTGGACAGATTGGTCAGGCTGAACCGATGTCCGTCCATCTCGACCTGCGCGCGCTCACCCGCCATGGGAGCGATCGTAGGCGTGTCCTACGCTGACTTGTGCCTGTCGACTTCAATCCCGCCGCCGTCGGATTCGATCCGGCCGATCCCGCGTTCATCGCCGACCCGTATCCGGTCTACACGAAAATGCGCGAGATCGGGCCGGTGCTGTACTACCCGAGCCGGGATGTCCACCTGCTCACCGGCTTCGCCGAGGTGAACGCTGCCCTCCGCGACCGGCGCCTTGGTCGGGCCTACCGCCAGCGGTACACCGACGAGGAGTTCGGACAGCCGGGCGACGATCCCCGCTGGCCGCATTTCTACGCCTCGGAACGGTGGTCCCTGCTCAACATCGAACCGCCGGACCACACCCGGCTCCGTCGCCTGGTGACCAAGGTGTTCACCGCCCGGTCGATTGCCGCCCTGCGTCCACAGATCCAGACGTTGGCCGATCAGCACCTCACCGCGGCCCTGGCCGACGGCGGGCGGTTCGAACTCATCTCGGACTACGCGCAGCCGTTCTCGGTGGCCGTCATCTGCACCCTGCTGGGCGTGCCGCTGCCCGACGGTCCGCGCCTGCTGGCCTGGTCGCACCGAATCGTGAAGATGTACGAGTTCTCCACCTCCGACGACGAGCGGGCCGAGGCCGATCGGGCCGCGGCCGAGTTCATGGAATACATCCTGGCCCTGATCGAAGCGCGTCGGGAGCACCCGGAGGACGACCTGATCACCGAACTGGTGCAGGTCGCGGATCTGGGTGATCGGCTGACCGTGGACGAGATCGTCAGCACCGTCATCGTTCTGCTCAACGCTGGGCACGAAGCGACGGTCAACACGCTGGGCAACGGGATGCGCGCCCTGCTCACCCACCCCGACCAGTGGGCCCGGGTGCTGGACGGCGCAGTGGCGCCGGCCACGGTGGTCGAGGAGATGCTGCGCTGGGACGCGCCCCTGCAGTTGTTCGAGCGCTGGGTCCTCGAGGAGGGTGTGGTCATCGGCGACCGCGAATTCCGGGTCGGCGAGCGGATCGCCATGATGTTCGGCTCGGCCAACCGCGACCCGCGCCGGTTCCCCGATGCCGACCGGTTCGATGCGGGGCGCGGCGAGTCGACACACATCGGCTTCGGCGGCGGACTGCACTTCTGCATCGGCGCCCCGCTGGCCCGGCTGGAGCTGGAGACCTCGGTCGCGCTGTTGCGCCAGCACCCCGGCCTGGTGCTGGCCGCCGAGCCCGAGTACCACCCGGCGTTCGTCATCCGCGGTCTCACCGGTTTGTCGCTGGCCACCTGACGGCCCCCCGGAGCTACCCCAGCGTGCGCCGCACCACGTCCAGCACGACGTCGTGCAGGTCACCTCGGGCCGAATGGGCGCGACGCTGCTGGTCGGCGCCGGTGCCGCGCTGCCGCAGCCGATCCAGGCCACCGGCCACCAACGCGGAGTCGCCGTTCGCCTCCAGCGCCGGCCCGACGAACTCGGCCAACGTGCGCAGCACGTCGAAGGCCGGTGCCACCCGCCGAGTGAGCGGATCGAACAGCTCGTCCCGGAGTCCGTGGCGGGCGGACCGCCAGGCGGCGGCCCGCAGCAACTCCGGGCGGTACGCGGGCGCCGGCGCACCGGATCGCCAGTCGGCGCTGGCAGTGTCGACCAGAGCCCGGCAGAGGACGGCCACCAGCACCGCGTCGTCCACGTCGGTGCAGACATCGGCCACCCGGATCTCGACCGTCGGGTAGTGGGCCGAGAGCCGGGCGTCGAAGTAGATCATGCCGTCGTCCATCGCCGCCCCGCTGCTGAGCAGGTCGGCAATGGCTGCGTCGTAACCTCTTTCGTCTCCGAAGCCGGCGGTCGGGCCGGCGGTCGGCCACAACGCCCAGACGACGGTCCGGTAACTCTGGTACCCAGAGTCCTGGCCCTGCCAGTAGGGCGAGTTCGACGAGATCGCCGTGATCAGCGGCAACCAGGGTGCGATGCGGTCCAGCACCGCCACCCCTTCGCCCCGCGACTCGATCGAGACGTGCACATGCTGACCGCAGGTCAGTTGTTGCCGGGCCAGCAGCCCGAATTCGTCGATCATGTCCCGATAGCGCCGATCCGGCGTCGGGGTGGGGCGCACCTTGCGCGGACTGGTCGCCGCGGCGGCCAGCTGGACCCCGTTGGCGGCGGCCACGGAGGCCAGCTCGTGCCGCAGCCGACGCAGGTCGTTGGCCAGCTCGTCGGCCGAAGTGGTGGGGCGGGAACCGATCTCGGCCTGCTCGGCCTTGAACTCGTGCTCGATCGGGGGTTGCTCCGGGTCGGCCCCACGCTCGCCGCGGCGCGCCCCGGCCTCGGCCACCACCTGCTCGCCGACCGCCGCGGGGACCCCGTCCGCCGGGTTCACCAGCAGCAGTTCCTCTTCGACCCCCACCGTTCGCTTCGGCATGACCGCTCCCATGCCCGCGCTCGGGCCGGACCAAACCGGAGACCGACCGGCCGCGGGACTCACGCGCCCGTGACACCCAGGTCGATCGTGGTGGTCACCCGGACCAGGCTGGGCCGAGCGGGCGTCGACCCGAATCCGAAGCGGACCGGTGGTTCGACGTCGGCCAGGGAGCCCAGATCGACGCCGTCCCACGTCGCGTCAACCGTCGCGATGCGGTGCAGGTCCAGTGCGGCGTACCACTCGCGCCGGCCCCCGCCGGCCGTGCCTCGGGTCCGCACGCCGGGCATCACCAGGGCCGCGATGGGATCGAGCAGGGCGCTCCACCAGCGGGCCCGGGCCAGCGGCCGCGGAACGACGGACAGCAACCGGCCGAGCACACCGCGCGAGCCGGTGGTGATGACCAGCCGCAGCGGACCGGCAGCGATCGACCACCGCGCGCCGTCCCGGGTGTAGCTGACCGGCACCACCGAGATCTCGTCGAACCGGTAGGTCCCGGCGATGAAGTCGGCCACCTCGGCGCTCGGGGCCAGCAGGGTCCGCCGGCCGTCGGGACGTTCCACCATCACGTCGGCGATCGGCCCCAGCGGGGACGAGGGCCACAGCCCGACCACCAGCCGGGTCCCGGACGTCGTACCCACACCGGCAATCACTCCGTCGAAGATCAGCATCGCGAACCCATCGCACCACCCGGGGCCCGCCCCGGCTCGAACGCCACGCCGCATCGGGACGATCACCCAGGTCGCGGCATCACGGACCGGCCGGGCCGACCGCCAGCGGACAACGCGTCTCGCTCCCGGACGTCCTGACGGAATGCGCGACCTCTGGAATCTCTTCGGGACTGAACTGCTCATCGTGACGATCCCGGCTCTGCTGGCGGTGGCCGTCGGCGCGACCCGGCTGCGGCGCACCGGGCGTATTCACAACATGCGCGTCGTCGCCCGCGTCCTCATCGTGGTGATCTCGTTGGCCGCGGCGGCGATGTTGTTCAGTCCGGTCGCCACCACCACCCACGCCCGGTTCCTCGACCTGCACCTGCTCGCCACGCTGCGGCACTCGTTCGCCAGTCCGATCTTGTTCGCGCAGATGATCGGCAATCTGCTGCTCCTGTGCTGGCTCGGGTTCCTGCTCCCGATCGCGTTCGTCCGGGTACGGCCCTGGATGGCCGCGGTGGCCTGCCTGGTGACCTCGGCCGCCATCGAGACCGTTCAGTACGTCATCGCGGTCGGCCGGGTCACCTCGATCTCGGACTTGTTCTTCAACACCATCGGCGGGACGGCCGGCGCGGTCCTGGCTCAGCTCGTGGGCCGGCGTCTGCTCACGCCCCCGGTCGCCGCTCCGGTGGCGGCGTATGGAAACGTGCGTTCCTGAGAAGCCACTGCTCGCCCACGGAAGGCCGGGTACGACCTGATGATTCTGGACAAGTTCGATCTCACGGGGCGCGTCGCCGTCGTGACCGGGGGGAACCAGGGGCTGGGCCTGGCTTTCGCCCGCGGGCTCGGGGAGGCCGGGGCCAAGGTGGCGATCCTGGGCCGCAACACGGCCCGGAACGAGGATGCCGTCGCCGCACTGGTGCTGGAGGGGATTATCGCCCGCGCCTTCACCGCCGACGTGGTCGAGAAAGCCAGTCTGGAAGCCGCCGCGGCGGACATCCGGAAGCAGCTCGGCGAGGTCGACATCCTGGTCAACAACGCCGGGGCGTGCATCCATCGCCCGGCGTTCGAGGTCACCGACGACGAATTCGCCCACGTGATGGACGTCAACGTGAGGGGCGTCTGGAACGGCAGCCAGGTGTTCGGGCGATCCATGGCCGCGGCCGGACGCGGCGTCATCGTCAACGTCGGATCGATCTCGGCGCAGATCGTCAACCGACCCCAGTGGCAGCCGATCTACAACGCGTCCAAGGCCGCCGTGCACCAGCTGACCAAGTCGCTGGCCGCCGAGTGGGCCGCGTCCGGGATCCGGGTCAACGCGATTGCGCCGGGCTACGTCCGGACCGAGATGGCACCGGTCGACCGGCCGGAGTTCCGGCGGTACTGGATCGAGGACGCACCGCAGCAGCGTGCCGCGCTGCCCGAGGAGATCGCACCCAGCGTGGTGTTCCTGGCCTCTGACGCGTCCGCCTTCATGACTGGGTCGGTGCTCGTCATCGACGGCGGCTACACCGTCTACTAGCGGCGTCGATGAGCTCAGTCCTGGTCACCGGGGGAACCGGCAACCTCGGGCGCCACGTGGTGCGACAGCTGCTCGACCGGGGGCATCAGGTGCGGTTGGCCAGCCGCAGCGCGGCACCGGTCGAGGCCATCACCGACTACTCCTGGGCCCGGGTGGACTACCGCAGCCGGGCCGGCCTCGACGCCGCGCTGATCGGTGTCGACACGATCGTGCACTGTGCCGGCGGCTCGGCCCGGGGCGAGGCGGAGACGATGGCCGCGCTGCTGTCCTCGGGCCGGCGGGCCCGGGTGAAGCACCTGGTCTACATCTCGATCGTCGGGGTGGACCGACTGCCGCTGGGCTACTACCGAGCGAAGTACGCGGCCGAGCGGTCCCTGATCGGATCCGGTCTGCCGTGGACGATCCTGCGGACCACCCAGTTCCACGATCTCGCCCTGGCCATCGTCAAGGGGGTGTGCCGGTCGCCGGTGGCGCTGGCCCCGCGCGGAGTCAGCCTGCAACCGGTGGCCGTCGAGGAGGTGGCGCTGCGGCTCAGCGAACTGGCCGGCGCTGACCCGGCCGGGCGGGTCCCGGAGCTCGGCGGCCCGGAGATCCGGACGCTCGCCGACCTCGCCCGGCTCTACCTGCGGTCGACCGGACGAAGGCGACCGATCGTGCCGCTGCCGGTGCCGGGACGGCTGATCAAGGGGCTCCGGGCCGGACACGGTCTCACCCCGGACCACGCCGACGGCGTGCAGACGTTCGCCGAATACCTGGCCGCCGGCGGGGCGACGGCGTAACCGCCGGTCCCGGCCGCTCGTCAGGCGTACGGGTCGCTGTACCTGAGCATCGGGGTGCCCTCTTGGGCCCGGACCCGCCACGGCGAGAAGATCAACGTGCCGACGAAGCCGATCACCAACGCCACCAGCACCCCGATGTTGGCGCCGGCCCAACTCCCACTCCGGCCTCCGAGGTTGACCGCCTCCAACAGGTAGCCCTGCCAGGTCAGCCACTGTGCGTAGGTGTTGGTGACCAAACCCCAGCCCAGAACGGTACCGACGACGACGAGAGCGATCGCGTCCCATTGCACGTCGCCGTAACGCCCGCGCCGGTCGAACAACTCAGCCTCGGCGTAATCCTGCCGGCGGAGCAGAATGTCGGCCAACATCACGCCGGCCCACGCCGCCACCGGCACTCCGAGAGTGATCAGGAAGCCCTCGAACTGTGGGAAGAAGTCGCCGGCGAAGAAGACCACGGCGACGGCACCGGCCAACATGATGGTGCCGTCGATGAGGGCCGCGACGTAGCGCTCGACCTTGACACCGAGGGAGAGCAGGGCCAGGCCGGACGAGTAGATGTCCAGCACCGCTCCGCCGACCAGGCCGAGCACGGCGACGATGACGAACGGAACCAGGAACCAGGTGGGGAGGATTAACCCGAGCGCCCCCACCGGGTCGGTGTAGATGGCCGCGCTCAGGTCTTTCGACGAACCGGCCAACAGCAATCCAAAGATCAGCAGGAGAATTGGTGCGACCGCGGCCCCGAAGGTTGTCCAGCCGACCACGCCGCGAGTGGACGAGCCGCGGGGAAGGTAGCGCGAGTAGTCGGCCGCCGCATTCACCCATCCCAGCCCGTATCCGGTCAATACCAGCGTGAGCGCGCCGATGACGGCGGTGGCCGGCGCGGCCGGGGCGGCGATCACGACGGACCAATGGATGTGCGACGCGGCCAGGCCGAGATACACCACGGTCAGCACACCGGTGATGATCGTGATCCATTTCTGCATTCTCATGATGACGTCGAATCCGGCGACACCGCCGGCGATGGTGAGGGCGGTGACGACGAGGATCGCGATCACCTTCACCGGTGTTCCGGTTCCCCAACCAAGCCGTTCGAAGACGGTGGCCGCGGCCAGAGTTGCCAGGATGACCAGGACGGTTTCCCAACCGACGGTCAGCACCCAGGAAATCAACGAGGGCAGCTTGTTCCCCCGCACTCCGAACGCCGCGCGCGAAAGGATCATGGTCGGAGCCGAACCGCGTTTTCCGGCGATCGCCACCAGGCCACACAGCAGGAACGAGACGACGATGCCGATCACGCCAGCGACCGCCGCCTGCCAGAAGGACACCTTGAAGGCGAGCACGAAAGCGCCGTACCCAAGCCCGAAGACCGACACGTTCGCGCCGAACCACGGCCAGAACAGATCACGCGGCCGGCCCTTGCGTTCGGCGTCGCTGATCACGTTGATGCCGTTGGTCTCGAGGACGACCGTCCGGGACTCGCCCACCTGGCTGCTCATGGCCGGAATTGTCGCATTGCGTGCACTTGCTCGACCCACCGCCACCAGAGGCATTGTCCGCGATTCACATCCGGCCCGGGCCGGACAGCGGCGGTGCTTTCGCGGGTGGTTTGTTCTCCCGGCCGTCACACCGCTGACACACCGCCCGCCCAGGCTTGACTGATGACCTCATCGGCGTCATCGACGGCCCTGACCGTCACGCGGCTGGGCGAATGCCGCCACGACTCACCGTTGGCGAAGTACATCGCCGGGCGCGGGACCAACGAGCACTACGTCGACGAGGACGACCGGGTGCTGTTCGACGACACGATCAGCCTGGTCCGCGAGCGGGACGTCGCACTGGACGAGCTACCGAGCTTCGAACCGGGCGGCCCGCGTCGAAAGATCTTCTTCGCGCCGGGCACGGCGAAGGTCGCCGTGGTGACCTGCGGTGGCCTGTGTCCCGGCCTCAACGACGTGATCCGCGGACTCGTCCTGGAGTTGTGCAACCATTACGGCGTCCGGCAGGTGTGCGGATTCCGGTACGGCTTCGCCGGACTCGTGCCAAGCAACGGCCACCCGGTGGTGCCCCTCACCCCCGAGCGGGTGGACAAGATCAACGAACTCGGCGGCACCATCCTCGGAACATCAAGGGGCGCACAGGATCCGGAGATCATGGCCGACACTCTCGTCGAGCTCGGCATCGACATCCTGTTCGTCATCGGCGGTGACGGGTCGATGCGCGGCGCGGCCGGGATCGCCGCGGTGCTGACCCGCCGCGCCTTGCCGATCGGGGTCATCGGCATCCCGAAGACGATCGACAACGACATCCCCTACATCGGGCAGAGTTTCGGATTCCAGACGTCGTTCGCGGTGGCCGCTGCGTCGATCCAGGCCGCCCGGGTCGAGGCCCGCTCGGCGGTCGGCGGGGTGGGACTGGTGCGGGTGATGGGACGTCATTCCGGCTTCATCGCCTGCTACGCGGCCCTGGCCAACCACGACGCCGACTTCGTCCTCATCCCGGAGGTGCCGTTCCGCCTGGACGGCGACGGCGGCTTCCTGGCCTGTCTGCGCCGCCGGGTGCAGGACAGGGGCAGTGCCGTGGTGGTGGTCGCCGAAGGGGCCGGACAGGAGCTGTTGACTCCCGCGCGGGCCGAGCCGACAGCCCGGACGGACGATTCCCCGAGCGCCGCCGTCGACGCATCGGGGAACGCCACCCTGGCCGACATCGGGGTGTTCCTGCGCGACCGCATCACCTCCGACTTCGGAGCGGCCGAACAACCGTTGACGCTCAAGTACATCGACCCCGGTTACGCCATCCGGTCGGTGCCGGCCCAGCCGTCGGACTCGGTCTACTGCGTCCGCCTGGCCCAGGCCGCCGTCCACGCGGCCATGGCCGGGCGGACCGACATGGTGGTCGGCCGCCGGCACAATCGGTTCGTCCACGTACCGATCGCGATGGCCGTGTCGATCCGCAACCAGGTCGCCCCGGACGGGGACCTCTGGTTGTCCGTGCTGGAATCGACCGCTCAACCCTTCGAGATGCGGTAGGCGGACCGACGGTCGTGGCTATGCGGTCAACCGGGACCCCGACCGGGCGAACAGCACCAGGTCGGCCCCGGCCAGCGCGACGGTGGCCAGGAACAGCAGGCGGCTGTTCGGACTCCTGAGCCCGACGGCGACCCCGGTGCCGGCCAACCCGACGATCACCGCCAGCGCGATCCAGGTCCACACATGCGGGGCGCCCGGGCCCAGCAGGACGACCAGGGACGCCGCGAACAACACCACCGGTCCGCCGATGGCGGTAGCCCGGCCGCCGAGGACATGCCAGAAGCCACGGACCCCGGTGGCCTGGTCCGATCGCAGATCCGGCAGCACGTTCGCGGCGTGGGCGGCGACCCCGAGCAGGGCACCGGCCGTCATCGCCCACCAGGCCGGCCACGGGCGGCCGGGCAAGGCCAGGGTCGCCGCGGCCGGGAGCGACCCGAACCCGATGGCGTACGGGACCCAGGAGGCGACGGTGGCCTTCAGTCCGAGGTTGTACAGCCAGCCGGCGCCGACCAAGGTCAGGGCGGCGAGACCGGCTCGCCAGCCCAGGCTCATCGACAGCGCCGCGGCGGCGACCAGCGCCACGATCGCCGCCGCCCGGACCCGGCCGGGCGGGATCACCCCGCGGGCGACCGGCTTGTCCGGGCGCCCGACCGCCTGATCACGGGCGGCGTCGATCCAGTCGTTGGACCAGCCGATGGAGAGTTGTCCGGCCATGACGGCCAGGGTGAACAGCGCGCCGCGACCGAAACCCAGTCCGGCCAGCGCGGCCAGCCCAGCGCTGATCGAGGTGACGCCGAGGGTCGGGAGCGGGTGACACGCCAGGGCCAGCGCCCGTACCGTGCCGCCCGGGCGGCTGTCGGGGTGCGCGGGCAACATGGGTACATGCTGCTCTCCCGACTGGTCACCACCTCGGCCGAGGTGGCCGCCACCCGTTCCCGGCTGGCCAAACGCAAGGCGCTGGCCGCCTGCATCGCCGAGGCCGGGCCGGACGACATCGAACTGGTGGTCACCTATCTGTCCGGGTCGCTGCGTCAGCGGCGGACCGGCGTCGGCTGGGCCTCCCTGTCCGGCCTGCCCGATCCGGTCGATGAACCGACACTCACAGTGCAGGACGTGGACGCCGCATTCGAGGCCGTCGCGGCCATGGGCGGTTCGGGATCGGCGGCACTGCGTTCGGCCGCCGTCGAAGCCCTGTTCGGCCGGGCGACCGCCCCTGAGCAGGCATTTCTCCGTCGGCTGGTCTTCGAGGACCTGCGGCAGGGGGCGTTGGACTCACTGGTTCAGGACGGCCTGGCCGCTGCCTTCGGGGTGCCGTTGCCCGTCGTGCAGCGCGCGGCGATGCTGCTCGGTTCGACGGCGACCGCGGCCTCGCAATTGGCGCGATCCGGGATCGAGGCCCTGGAGATCGTCGGCCTGCGGGTGGGGATTCCGGTCCGGCCGATGCTGGCCGCCAGCGCTCCGAATCCCGAAGCGGCGGTCCCGAAGTCGGGTCTCCCGGCCCTCGTCGACGCCAAACTCGACGGCATCCGGATCCAGGTCCACCGGGACGGGGATTCGGTGCGGCTCTACACCCGGAGCCTGGATGACGTCACCGACCGGATGCCGGAGATCGTCGAATCGGTGCTGGCGCTGCCCTTCCCGACTCTGGTCCTCGACGGCGAGGTGGTCGGGCTCGGGCCCGACGGGCGTCCGCTGTCGTTCCAGGTGATCGCCTCCCGCACCGGCAGCAGCGTCGACGTGACGGCCGGACGGACCCGCACTCCGCTGTCCTTGTTCGTCTTCGACCTGCTGCACGTCGACGGACGGGACCTGCTCGACGAGCCGCTGGAGGTCCGGGCGGCCGCGATGACCGACCTTCTCCCGACCCGGATGTTGGTGCCCCGGCGGCGGGCCGGCTCGGCCGCCGAGATCTCCGCTTTCTTCACTCAGGTGGTGGCCGACGGTTTCGAAGGGGTGGTGGTCAAGAATCTGGCCGCCCCGTACGCCGCCGGGCGGCGGGACTCGGCCTGGATCAAACTGAAGCCCCGTCACACGTTCGACCTGGCGGTGATCGGTGCCGAGTGGGGTTACGGCCGCCGGGAGGGCTGGCTGTCCAATCTGCACCTGGCGGCCCGCGACCCGGACACCGGCGGGTTGGTGATGTTGGGCAAGACGTTCAAGGGACTGACCGACCAGATGCTCACCTGGCAGACCGAGCAGTTCCTGACCCGGGAGGCCCGGCGGACCAAGACCACCGTCTTCGTCGATCCGCCGCTGGTGGCCGAGATCGCCATCGACGGCGTCCAGCGCTCCACCCGCTACCCCGGCGGGGTCGCCCTGCGCTTCGCCCGGGTGCTCCGCTACCGCGACGACAAGACGGTCGACGAGGTGGACACCATCTCCTCGGTCGTGGCCCTGGGGGCAACGGACGGCTGAGGTCATCCGCGCCGCCCCGGCGCACCTGCCAGACTGGGGCCAACCAGCGATCAAAGGAGATCCGAATGGTGCGCATCCCGCAGGACGAGTCGTTCGACTACGTGATCGTCGGGGCCGGCTCGGCCGGGTCCGCGCTGGCCAACCGATTGAGCACCGATCCCTCCACCCGCGTGCTGTTGCTGGAGGCCGGGAAGAAGGACAGCAAGGCCGCGATCCACATCCCCGCCGCCTTCTCCCAGCTGTTCCGGTCTGAATACGACTGGAATTACGACACCGTCCCGCAGCCGGAGCTGTCCGGGCGCACCGTCTACTGGCCGCGGGGCCGGATGCTCGGCGGCTCGTCCTCGCTGAACGCCATGATGTGGGTCCGCGGGTTCGCCGCCGACTACGACAGCTGGGCCGCCGTGGCCGGCCCGACCTGGTCCTGGAGTTCACTGCTCCCCTACTTCCGGCAGGTGGAGAAGGTCGCCGGGGCGGCCCGGCCGGATCAGGGCACGACCGGCACCATCAGCGTGGAGGCGCAACGGGATCCGCGGGCGCACACGGCGGCTTTCCTCGACGCGGCGCGCAGCCTCGGGTTGCCGGTCGAGGAGGCGAACCTCCCCGAGCCGGCTGGATTCACCCAGACCATGGTCAGCCAGCACCGGGGTTCCCGGTTCAGCGCGGCCGACGCCTACCTCAAGCCGGCCCGGAAGCGCGCCAACCTGACCGTACGCACGGAGGCTCACGCCCGGCGGGTGGTCTTCGACGGCCAGCGGGCCACCGGAGTCGAGTACCAGCACGGAAAGCGCCGACACACGGTCACCGCCCGTCGGGAGGTGGTGCTGTGCGGGGGCGCGGTCAACACCCCGCAGTTGCTGATGCTCTCGGGGATCGGTGACCCGGAGTCGTTGCGTCCGTTCGGTATCTCGGTGGTGGCGTCCGCACCGGAGGTCGGGCGCAACCTCCGGGACCACCTGATCGCCGGCCTGGTCGGGTCGATCCCCGGCGGCACCCTGTTCGACGCCGAGAGGCCCGCGGAGCTGGCCGGCTATCTCCTGCGCCGCCGGGGAATGCTGACGTCCAACGTGGCCGAGGCGTACGGGTTCATCCGCACCCGGCCGGATCTGGCCCTGCCGGACGTGGAGATCATCTTCGCACCGGTCGCCTACGTGGGCGAAGGCCTGGTGAAGCCCCCGGCCCATGGCGTCACGATTGGGGCGATCCTGTTGCAGCCCAAAAGCTCCGGCCGGATCTCACTGGCGTCGGCCGACCCGCTGGCCGCGCCCGTCATCGACCCGCGATACCTGAGCGACGGTGGCGGCGACCGGGCCACCCTGATGGCCGGACTGGCCGTGTGCGAGCAACTGATGTCGGCCGTCACCGGATCGGCCGCACCGCATTTTCTCGCGCCCGAGGACGCCGACGCGTTGCGCCCGGAGCACCGGGACGCCCTGACCCTGAACAAGTACTCGCACACCCTCTACCACCCGGTCGGCACCGCCCGGATGGGGTCGGACCCGGCGTCGGTGGTCGATCCGGAACTCCGAGTACGAGGGGTCAGCGGTCTCCGGGTGGCCGACGCGTCGGTCATGCCGAACATCATCCGCGGGCACACCAACGCCCCGAGCATCGTCATCGGCGAGAAGGCGGCGGACCTGATCCTGGCCGCGCGCTGAATCAGGCCAGCATGTCCCGGACCATCGGCGCCACCTTGGTGCCGTACAGCTCGATCGAGTGCAGCATCTGCTCGTGCGGGAGAGTCCCGTTGCTGTACTTGAGGTCGAAGCGGTCGGCTCCGAGAACCTTGACGGTGGAGGCGATCTTCTTGGCGACGGTCTCCGGCGAGCCGACGTAGATCGATCCGTCGATGGCGTCGGCCTCGAATCGCGCGCGGGTGGGGGCGGGCCAGCCCCGCTCACGACCGATCCGCGTGGTCATGTCCCGGTAGTGCGGCCACAGCTCGTCCTTGGCCTGCTCGTCGGTGTCGGCGACGTGGCCCGGCGAGTGCACGCCGATCGGCGCCGGCGCGGTGCCGAGTTGCTCCTGGGCGCGATGGAACAGGTCCGAGTACGGGGCGAAGCGTTCGGGCTCACCCCCGATGATGGCCAGCAGCAGGCCGAAGCCGTAGCGCGCCGCGCGGACCACCGACTCCGGGCTGCCACCGACGCCGAGCCAGGTCTTGAGCGCACCGGAACCGGTGTGCGGGAACACGGATTGATTGCTCAGAGCCGAGCGGGTGGCTCCGCTCCAGGTGACTGGCTGCTCGCTGCGCAGCGCGGCGAACAATTCCACCTTCTCCTCGAAGAGCTGGTCGTAGTCCGACAGTTCGAACCCGAACAGTGGGAACGACTCGGTGAACGACCCGCGGCCCAGGATCACCTCGGCCCGCCCGTTCGACACGGCATCGAGGGTGGCGAACCGCTGGAACACCCGCACCGGGTCGTCCGAGCTGAGCACGGTCACCGCGGATCCGAGGTGGATGTTCTTGGTCCGCCCGGCGATGGCCGACAGCACCACATCGGGCGCGGTGACGGCGAAATCGGCGCGATGGTGCTCACCGATCCCGATGAAGTCGAGGCCGACCTGATCGGCCAGTACGGCCTGGTCGACCAGGTTGCGGATGACCTGTGGCTGCGGCACCGGTTCGCCGTCCGCGCCTACCGTCACGTCGCCGAAGGTGTCGAGGCCGAGCTCGAGTCGGGTGGTCATCAAAGTCCTCCAGAAGATGCAGTCTCCATCAGTATATGACACGTCAACCATCGAGGCGCCGCGAACATTTCGTCGGCTGCGTCACCGTTGGCCGGTCGCGGTGACCGGACCTGCCGACGGCTGGGCCACACTGAAGGGGTGCGGATCCTGGCCTGCGGCGAGCGTGCGGTGCTGGCCGAGCTGGGCGACCTGGCCGAGGTGATGTCCCTCGACCGAGTCCTCCGCGCGACATCGCCTCCCGGCGTGATCGACGTCGTACCGGCGGCCCGGACGGTGCTGGTGCGCTTCGATCCGGAGGTGGTCAACGCCCAGGAGATCTCGGCCTGGATCACCAGGGCCAAGGGCGACCCCGGCACGGCCGAAGTACACCTGGTCGCGCCGCCGGGGGCGACGATCGTCATCCCGGTCCGGTACGACGGCGAGGACCTGACGTCGGTGGCCGCCGCATGCGGCCTGACCCCGGCCGAGGTGATCACCCTGCACACGGAATCGGAGTTCACCGTGGCCTTCTGCGGCTTCGCCCCGGGCTTCGCCTATCTGGCCGGCGTCCCGGACATCCTGCGGGTGGCCCGGCGTCCGACGCCCCGGACCCGGGTGCCGGCCGGTTCGGTCGCCCTGGCCGACGAGTTCAGCGCGGTGTACCCGCAGGCCTCGCCGGGCGGCTGGCAACTCATCGGACATACCGAGCTGACCGTCTTCGACGTCGATGGTGAAATTCCGGCGCCGCTCACTCCAGGGACCCGCGTCCGATTCGTCGAGGTCCGTCGGTGATCGTCGTCCTGGCGCCGGGGCCGTTGGCCACCGTCCAGGATCTGGGGCGTCCGGGCCTGGCCCATCTCGGCATCAGCCCGTCCGGCGCCGCCGACCGTCCGTCCCACATACGTGCGAACACGTTGGTCGGCAACGACCTCGGCGCGGCCACCATCGAGATGACGCTCGGCCGCCTTCGGGTGCGCTTCGAGTCCACCACCACGATCGCGGTGACCGGCGCCCCCTGCGTCCTGAAGCTGGACGGCGTCGTCGTCCCCCACGGCACGGCGGTGGGAGTTCTGGCCGGGCAGGAACTCCGGGTCGGCGCGCCCTCGTCGGGACTGCGGACCTACCTCGCCGTGGCCGGCGGCCTCGATGTCCCGCCCACGCTCGGCTCGCGGTCCACCGACACCCTCTCCGGCCTCGGTCCGGCCCCGCTGCGGTCCGGGCAGGTACTGCCCGTGGCCCCGTCGCGGACGGCCCTCGGGCCGCCTCGGCGGACGGAGAGCGGGGCGCACGGTGCCAGCGGGACGGAGGGTGCGAGCGGGGCGCACGGTGCGAGCGGGACGGACGGTGCGAGCGGGACGGACGGTGCGGGACCGGACGGGCCCCTCACGGTGACGCCGGGACCGCGGGCCGACTGGTTCACCGATGCGGCGCGCGAAACCCTCTGCCGCACCGCCTGGATCGTCAGTACCGATACCAACCGCGTGGGCGCCCGGCTGAACGGTCCCGCCCTGGACCGTGCCGTCACGCGCGAGCTCCCCTCGGAGGCGATGGTGGCCGGCGCCCTGCAGGTACCCCCCGACGGCCGGCCGATCCTGTTCCTGGCCGATCATCCGGTGACCGGGGGCTATCCAGTGATCGCCGTCGTCGCCGAGGCCGACCTGCCCCGGGCGGCTCAACTTCGCCCCGGAGCCGCTGTGCGGTTCCGGGCGCGGTGATCCGCACGGCCGCCCAGACCACGGCCCGCCACCGCCGCGGGCGTCCCTTCGGGGCGGCCATCACTCCTGGGCGAATCGCGTCAGCGCCGCCGCCATGATGTCGCGCGCCTCCTCGCTCCCGGTGTGGCCGCCTCCGAAGTAGTGCAGTTCGGCCTCCGGCCACGCCCGGGAGAGCAGCCACGGCACGTCCGCCGGGCTGCCCAGGTCAAGGCGCCCATGGATCAGCACGGCCGGGATCCCGGCCAGTCGGCCCGCGTTGCGGATCAGCTCGTCGGACTCCAGCCACGCGGCGTGGGAGAAGTAGTGCGCACACAGCCGGGCGAACGCAACTGTCGCATCGGGATCCTCGTACTTTCCCGACGGCGCCCAACCCTCCTCGAGCGACAACACAGCGTCCTCCCAGTCGCGCCAGTCCCGCGCGGCCTGACGACGGACAGCGGGGTCGTGATGGCGATTGAGCAACTGGTCGTAGGCCGCGATCAGGTCCGGTGCGTTGCCCCCTCGCTCGCTGAACCGGTGCCACTCGACCGGGAAGTACCGGCCCACCTCGTGGTACAGCCAGTGCACGTCCTGGGGTCGGGTCATGGTCACCGAGATCAGCACCATCGCGGTGACGCGATCAGGGAAGCGCTGCGCGTAGGCCAACGCCAGCGTCACTCCCCAGGACCCGCCCCACACCACCCAGCGGTCAATGCCGAGGTGCTCCCGGAGCCGCTCGATGTCGGCGATCAGGTGGTGGGTGGTGTTCGTCGAGAGGTCGGTGTCGAGGTCGGCCACGCTCGGCGTGCTCCGCCCGCACCCGCGCTGGTCGAACCGGACCAGCCGGTACCGGGCCGGGTCGAACGCGCGCCCGCTGGACATTCCGCTCCCCGGGCCGCCGTGCAGCGCCACCACCGGTTTGCCATCCGGATTGCCGCTGACCACCCAGTGCACCAGCTGCCCGTCACCAACGTCCAGCATGCCCTCGTCGTACGGAACGGGATGCGGAAAGAGTTGGGCCACATGGGCATCGTAGGTTGCCGGATTCCTGCAGGCGCCCTCCCATCGGGGCAGCGCGTCCCCGATCTGGGCCTCCGGCTCGCACCGCGTCCAGCTCTTTCGTCCACTGCCGCGCCCCGCGCGTCCAGCTCTTTCGTCCACTGCCGCGCCGCGTGCGTCCAGCTCTTTCGTCCACTGCCGCGCACCGCGCGTCCAGCTCTTTCGTCCACTGCCACACCCCGCGCGTCTAGCTCTTACGTCCACTGCCGCGCCCCGAGCAGCAGGTATCGGTCTCCGGTGGTTCTCCGGCTCTGGGCCGGGTCGCCGCCCGCAGCATCGGGAATGGGCCAACAACGTACGGATCTGTCGTTCGACTACGAACGACAATCCCGTACGTACCGACGGGTAGCGGCGCGCACGAAGTCGACCCGGTCCGGTCGCAGGCACTCCCCGGCCCCCGGCCCCGCCGGTTCGTCGCTCTTGCCGCATCTCAGAGCCGAACCGAGCGCCGCCGCGTCGTACTGTGGGCGAGGTGACGACCCTGGTAGCGGTACACGGCGTGCTCCCGGAGCACCGATATCAGCAGGACCAGATCACCCAGGCATTCGCCGAGGTCTGCCTCGGGGACGAATCCGCCGCCAACGTCGCGCTGCTGCGGCGGCTGCACGCCAACTGCTGCGTGGACGCCCGGCACCTGTCGCTGCCCCTGGAGCGCTACCGGGAGCTGGCCGACTTCACCGAAGCCAACGACGAGTACGTGCGGGTCGCGACCGACCTGGCCGAGCAGGCGGTCGTCGGAGCCCTGCAGGAGGCCGGCCTGCGACCGGAGGACGTTGACATCGTCTTCTCGACCACGGTCACCGGCTTGGCCGTGCCGTCGATCGAGGCTCGGATCGCCGCGCAGGTCGGCTTCCGGCCGGATGTGAAGCGGGTGCCGATGTTCGGGCTCGGGTGCGTGGCCGGGGCGGCCGGCATCGCCCGGATGCACGACTACCTGCTCGGGCACCCGGACCAGGTGGCCGTGTTGCTGGCCGTCGAGTTGTGTTCGCTGACCGTGCAACGTGACGACCGGTCGATGGCGAACCTGGTGGCCAGCGGCCTGTTCGGGGACGGCGCCGCGGCCGTGGTCGCGGTCGGCGGAGCGCACGCACGGGCCGGAGACGGACCGACGGTGCTCGACACCCGCAGTCACCTCTACCCCGACACGCAACGGACCATGGGCTGGGACATCGGTGCCGCGGGGCTCACGATCGTGCTGGACGCGCAGGTCCCGGCCCTGGTCGAGCAGTACCTGGGGGGTGACGTCCGCTCCCTGCTGGCCGAGCACGACCTGACCGTCGACGACATCGCCCACTGGGTATCGCACCCGGGCGGCCCGAAGGTGATCGAGGCGATCGAAAGGGAGCTGGCCCTGCGGCCGGACGCGCTGGAGATGACCTGGCGATCACTGGCCGACGTCGGGAATCTCTCGTCCGTGTCGGTGCTGCACGTGCTGCGGGACACGCTGGCCAAGCGCAGCCCGATGCCCGGCACACCCGGGGTGCTGATGGCCATGGGTCCGGGTTTCTGCGCCGAGCTGGTGCTGTTGCGGTGGTGACCTTCTACGTCGTGCTGCTCGCCCTGTTCGCCGTGGAGCGCCTGGCCGAGTTGATCATCTCCAAGCGCAACATCGCCTGGAGCATGGGGCGCGGCGGCCGGGAGTCCGGCGCCGGCCACTACCCCGCGATGGTCGCCCTGCACACCGCCCTGCTGGTCGGCGCGCTGGTCGAGGTGGTGGTCGCCCACCGCCCGTTCCTACCGTGGCTGGGCTGGCCGATGCTGGCGATCGTCGTTGCGGCGCAGTCACTCCGGTGGTGGTGCATCAGGACCCTCGGCCGGCGCTGGAACACGAGGATCGTGGTGCTGCCCGACGTGCCGTTGGTGACCTCGGGGCCCTATCGCTGGATCCGGCATCCGAACTACGTGGCGGTCGTCGTCGAGGGCATCGCGTTGCCGTTGGTGCACACCGCCTGGATCACCGCCATCACGTTCACCGCGCTCAACGCCTGGCTGCTGACCGTCCGGATCCGCGCCGAGAACCGGGCCCTGGCCGCAGTGCCCGCGGCGTGATCGACCTGCTGGTGGCCGGGGCCGGACCGGCCGGTCTGGCCACCGCCCTGTACGCCGCCCGCGCCGGGCTGAGCGTCACCGTCGTCGATCCGCGCACCGGCCCGATCGACAAGGCCTGCGGGGAGGGCCTGATGCCGGGAGCCGTCCGAGCCCTGAACGACCTAGGCGTCGTCCTGTCGGGCCAGGCCTTCGGCGGCATCCGCTACCTCGACGCCCGGCGCTCGGCCGCGGCGTTGTTCCCGCACGGCGCCGGCCTGGGCGTG
This sequence comes from Nakamurella panacisegetis, assembly GCF_900104535.1. NCBI lineage: Bacteria > Bacillati > Actinomycetota > Actinomycetes > Nakamurellales > Nakamurellaceae > Nakamurella > Nakamurella panacisegetis. The sequence continues at coordinate 1,462,348 of NZ_LT629710.1, forward strand.
CGCCGCACCGCCCTGCACGAGGCGATGACCACCAGGGCCGTCGCCGCCGGGGTGCGGTTCGCGGTCGGTACGGTCACCGACGTGTCCCAGGGACACGACACCGTGACGGCGGCCGGTCACCAGGCCCGATACCTGGTCGCTGCCGACGGCCTGCACTCGCCGGTGCGGCATCAGCTCGGCCTGAACCGCCCGGCCCGCGGGCCGGCCCGATGGGGCCAACGGCAACATTTCTCGGTGGCTTCGAGCGCGAACCTGGTCGAGGTGCATTGGGCCGCACGGTCGGAGTGCTACGTGACCCCGATCGGGCCCGGGGAGATCGGCGTGGCCGTCCTCAGTTCGCGCAGGGCGCCGTTCGCCGTGCAGCTCGAGGCGTTTCCCCGGGTCTTGGAGGCTTTGCGCGGCGCCACCCCGACCACCGTCGTCCGCGGGGCGGGACCCCTGCGGCAGAACGCATCTCGTCGCGCTCTGAACCGGGTGCTGCTGGTCGGCGACGCCGCCGGCTACGTCGACGCCCTGACCGGCGAGGGCATCGCGGTGTCCCTGGCCTGCGCCCGGTCGGCGGTGGCGGCCATCGTCGCTGACCGCCCGACGGACTACGAACGGGCCTGGAGACGGGACACCCGCCGATACCGCTGGATCACCGAGACCCTGTTGACCACGCGTCGTTTCGCCGGCCGATCGATCGTTCCGGCCGCATCGCTGCTGCCCGACGTGTTCCGCCTGGCGGTCGGACAACTGGCCCGCTGACCAATCCGGGTTCAGTACCCGGCGGCGGCGAGAGCGAACAATGCCCTGGCCTGCTTGGCGTTCAGTACCGTGTAGAGCGCCTTGGTCGGGGCCGGGAGGTCGACCTCGTCGGTCTGTCCGCCCACCGATTCGGACCAGGTGAGATCGATCGACGCACTCACTCCGGCGACGGTGAAACGTCCCCGGACGGTCATCGTCTTCGGGCGGCCGAGCAACGGCCCGGCCGAGTTGTTGTACTGCAGGACCACCGGCACCAGGGTGCGGTCCAGCTCGTTCGCCCCGGCCTTGGCCAGGACGGCCGGGCTTATGGTCTTCTGCATCCGCCAGACCCCGAGAGCGAGCACCTGGCGCACGGTGATGGCCGATCGGATCGTGGTGTCGGCCGCACCCGTCACCGCGGAATTGCTCGGCAGTTGGGGATCGAGTTTCTGATTCTTCAGCAGGTCGGCCGTCACCTCGCACACGGTCTGCCGGCCGGGTAGCACACACCCGAGTCCGTTGCCGTACCGGGCGGGCACGGTGACCCATGGGGTGCGGGCGACGGAGCGGAAGTCGTTGCCGGTGAGCAGATAGTCGACGCCGGCGTTGCTCGATCGGTGCAGGATGTCGATCGTCGAAGCCGGGTCGCTGGAGGTGGAGCGGATGGTCACCCCCACCACCGAGGGGTAGCCGGCGTTGCGTGACGTCACCATCTGGGACGTGCTGATGGTGGACTTCCCGGCCATCTGCGTGACGGTCAGGCGACCACTGACATCGCCGTCGGTGGTCACGTCGACCAGGTCGGACGATCGAGGGATTCGGCCGTCGTTCTGCGCGGCCCCGGTGACGAACTCCCGCACCGCGTTGATCGGTGCCGTGATGTCCTTGCGGGCCGGCGACTCCGTTGTCGTCAGGGTCACCATCGTGGTGGTCCGCCCCGCCGTCGTCGTCGGACGGGTCGACGCGCTCGGCCCCCCACCGCATCCGGCGAGGAGCACCGCCAGCATCCCGGCCACCAGCAGAGTTCGCCGCGTCATGCCGCGCTCACTCTCCGGTAGAGCGGGTAGTCCAGGGTCAGGCTCAGCAAGGCCACCGTGAGTTCACCGTCGCCGCCGCGGGAGGTGACGCCATAGACGTATCCGACCCCCTCCACCTGGTCGAAACCGCTGAACCAGGCACCCCCGGACGCCCCTGGCGTCATGGCGCACGGCATCGACGCCGTGCGCGAATACGAATCACCTTCGTACGTCCGGAGGTAGGTGGAGGCACAGTAGCGCTGGGTCGACCCGTCGAACGGTGTCCCCGCCGGGTACCCGACCACCACCGTCGGATAGTTCAGGTCCGGGGACGTCGGAGCGGTCGGGGTGAACAGCAACCCCTGGGCCCCGGTGACATCTTCGATGTCCTGCCCGTCCAACGGGCGCAGAGTGACGAAGGCGACGTCGTCGTGGGACCCGTCGCCGTGCATCCGTTCGGTCCGGTCGATTCCGGACCCGCTCCGAGTGATCCACGTGCTCTCCAGCCAGCGATGGTTGGAGTACGCGGTGTCGACGCGCCAGATACCGTCCGGCGCATCGAGTTCCGGTACGCCGTCGGCACTCAGCCGCAGGGGCTCACTGATGTTGGCCGCGCCGGGGACGAACCAGATCTCCGAGAGCTGGGTCATCGCGTCGCCGCCCCGGCTGTGCGGCTTGCCGAGCGGGATGTTCCACACGCAGTGCCCGGCCGTCACCACCACGTTGTGTGCGGCCGAGCGCACGACGGTGCCCGAGCAGGCGTAGACCTCGCCGTCCTGGATGGCGATGATCTGGCCGTTCGTGTGGCCGGACAGCCCCGGTCCGGGCCAGACCTTCCCGGTCGAGGAGTTGTCGAAGTTGACCGCGTTCTTCGGCTGGACGGCGGTGGTCGGCTGCACGTAGACGTTGGCCGAATCGTCCACCGGGCTGTCGCTGGTCAGCGAGCTCTGATGGTTGACGTCGACCGGGACACCCCACCAGTCCTGTTCCGTCCGATGGACGGTGATCGCCGGCGGGGCGGCAGCCACCACATAGCCGGCGGTCGGCGGCGCCGTGACCGGCCGGATGGTGGTACCGGTGACCACCGGCGTCACCGTGACCGGGCCGGTGGACGGGGCGATGACCGCGCTCCCGGCGATGCCGACTCCCTGGCACGAGGACAGCACCGTCGCCAATGCCAGGGCCGACAGCGCCGACGTGACCCGTCGGCGTCGGTACCCCGTCCTGCCTGATTGCATCCGTGCGCCCCCGTTGTTCGTCTGAGCGAACCGTACGGTAGGCCGGTTTATGCCGGAAGAGCTGTCGCAGCACCGGTCCGCCCGACATGCGCAAAGTCCGCCGGAGGAAATCGGACAATCTCCAATAGATGCAGGTCGGATCATTGACATGGATCTCATTAACTATGGTTTCGGCGGTCCATGTGATTGCATTGGCGAAACAACCGTGCGCCCTTCCGGGCCGAACCCTCGAAACACCTGGTGGTCCCCGCATGCGCTTTTCCTCCTTCCTGCGTTCCTCGACCCTCCGGGCCGCAGTTGCCGTGACGATGGGCGCCGCTGTCCTGACGGCGATTCCGGCCGCCGCGTCGGCCGCCCCACCCGTCACACCGACGACTCCGTCCACCGCGCCGACCGGGACGGACCAGTTGTCGTCTCCCCGGGCCCAGGCTCAGGCCGCCGCGGCGGCGTCCACCGTGCTGAACCCAGCCGCCGTGACCGCGCCGGCGGGCACCCGGTCCATCGTCACGCCCGGGTTGAAGGGACTCGACCAGATCGGCGTGGTGAACGCCACCCAGATGTCATGCCTGAGCGGGAAGGGCTATTCGTTCGCATTCGTGAACACGAACGAAACCACTTTCGCCACGTACAACAACGCCGCGGCCGCGGGCCTGAAGGTGGTGCTGTTCCAGGGCTACTACCAGCAGTACTGGGCGAACCAGGGAGGCAACGGTACGACCCAGGGCCAGAAGGCAGCGACGTATGCCACGACCGCCAAGTACCCCGCCGGCGGAATGATCTTCCTCAACCTCGAGCAGACCACGAACACCACTCACTCGAACCTGATGACGTGGGTCAAGGCGTGGGCCGCAGCCGTGATCGCCAAGGGCTTCAAGGCGGGTGTCTACATCGGCGCCAACGCCGGACTCACCAAGGCCGACCTCGACACGATGCCCGGGGTCAGCGCGTACTGGCGCTCTACATCGCACGACACGACCGCGCCCACTCCGACGCGTGGATTGGTCGTCATCCAGAGCCTTCCCCTCGACGACACCGGGGACGGTTGCGGCATCGGCGTCGACCAGGACACCGCCGGCCGGGACGCCAACGGCGTACAGCTGGTCGGCGCCGCCTTCCCACGAACCCGGACCGCGGCGAGCGCCGCCGGTGCCTTCGAGCCGCTGAGCCCGACCCGTCTGTTGGACACCCGCAGCGGGCTCGGAGCCAAGGCCGGCGCGGTGCCCAGCACCGGGCGGCTGACGTTGACCGTCGCCGGGCGTGGGGGAGTTCCGTCCACCGGCGTGAGCGCCGTCGTACTGAACGTCACCGCGACCGCTCCGACCACGGCGGGCAACATCTCGGTGGCGCCGGCCGGGGGCACGAACAGCGGTTCGAACGTCAACTACGCCAAGGGCCAGACCGCGGCGAACCTGGTCACGGTCGGCCTCGGCACCGGTGGTGCCGTGACCCTGGCCAACGGCGGCTCCGGCTCCGTTCAGATGATCGCCGACGTAGCCGGCTACTACCTGGCCGGCGCCGGTCCAGCATCCGCTCCGGGAACCTTCCAACCCCTGACATCGCCGGTGCGGCTGCTCGACACCCGGCCCAAGCCGGCGGCGGCCCATTCGACCACCGTCGTGCAGGTCACCGGGGTCAAGAGCACGATTCCGAACGATGGCTCGGCCGGCGCTGCGGTGATGAACCTGACCGCGGTCGCTCCCAGCCAGCCGGGCTACCTGACGGCCTTCGCGACCGGCACCTCGGCGCCCAACGCGTCCAGTGTCAACTACGTGGTCGGGGCCACCACCCCGAACCTGGCCACCGTCCGACTGAGCGTTGCCAATCAGCCCTCCGGACAGGCGGGCGGCCAGATCTCGCTGTACAACAACACCCCGGGGGCCACCAACCTGCTGGCCGACGTGACGGGCTACTATCTCGCCGGCCAGCCGACCCTGACCGGCACCTATCAGGCGATGAACAGTCCCGTGCGGCTGCTCGACACCCGGTCAGGCAAGGGCGGCTCGAGCACCGTTGCCGCTTCGCGGGCGATCGCGCTGCAGGTCGCCGGCACCGGTAGCGGCGCCACGAGCATCCCGTCCACCGCGACCGCGGTGGCCATCAACGTCACCGTCGTCGGACCGGCGGCCGGCGGCTACCTGCGCGTATTCCCGTCCGACCAGTCGGCCCCGAACGCTTCCAACTTGGACTTCGCGGCCAGAGCGACGGTGGCCAATCTGGTGATCGTCCCGATCGGAGCCGACGGGAAGATCGTCCTGGACAACCAATCGGGCGGCACCACCGACGTTCTGGGTGACGTCGCGGGTTACTTCCTGGGCTGACGGACGCCAGGGATCGTCAACCGATGCGTCGACCGCGAGATGTGCCTGCTCCGGCGGCGCCGTCCGGACCTCGCCGTCGTACTTCCCGACAGGCCGGATGCGCTGGTCCTGGCCGATCCTGACCAGCTACAACGCGCCTTCGGCAACCTGCTGGAGAACGCCGCGACGGCCACGCCGCTCGGGGACGGGGTCACCGTCACCCGGGCCGTGTGGGACGGCGCCCTGTCGGTACGGGTGACGGACACCGGCCCCGGCGTGCCCGAGCCGTTCCGGGAACGGGTCTTCGACCGTTTCGTCCGGGTGGCCGCCGCCCGCGGCGGGGAGGGTCCGGGTTGGGACTGCCCATCTCCCGGGCCATCGTCCGGGCGGTCGGCGGCGACGTGCTCTGCCACCCCGTCCCGTCCGGAGCGTGCTTCGAGGTGCTGCTGCCGGTACTGGCGGCCCCGGAAGATCGGCAACTCAGGCTTCGGCAACTGACAGGCTGATCCGGACCACAGGCCCTCGCACCAAATCACACAAATCTGTGGCATTTCAGGACACTATGCGATACCGTGCTCGCATGCCGAGCGACGCCGAAATCACGTTCGCCGATCACACCGCCCGCTTCTACGCCCGCCGCTACGGCTTCCCGCCGATGGTGGGCCGGTTGATCGGCTACCTGGCCGTGTGCGATCCACCCGAGCAGAGCGTCGGTGAGCTGGCCGACGCCCTACTGGCCAGCCGCAGCGCCATCGCCAATGCGGTGAAGGTGCTCGAGTCGATCCACATCGTGCTGCGGACCCGAGTGGCCGGAGACCGGATGGATCGGGTCCGGCTCGACATGGGCTCCCCCGAGGCACTGGGTATGGACACCTCCGAGTACATCGAGCTCGGGCAGTTGGCCCGCGACGGCCTCGACGTGCTCCAGGACGCACCGGCTCATCGGCGCGCCCTGCTGTCGGAGATGTCGGCCTATGCCGACTTCCTGGTCGAGCAGATGCCGCGGCTCGAACAGGACTGGAAGGTGCGGCGCGCCGCACTGATCGAGAGCGGCGAGCTCATCGAGGTGAACAGAAAGGCACGTTCATGAATGGTGTTCGACCGCTGGCCATCGTCGCCACCGGCCTGCGAAAGTCGTTCGGCGCCAATGACGTTCTCAAGGGCGTCGACCTCGTCGTCACGGAAGGCACGGTCTTCGCCCTGCTCGGCCCGAACGGATCCGGCAAGACCACGATCGTCCGCATCCTGTCCACGTTGATCCCGTCCGACGCCGGCCGGGTGGAGGTGGCCGGGCACGACGTGCAGTCCGACCCCGACGGCGTCCGCGCGACCATCGGCGTCACCGGTCAGTTCTCCGCCGTGGACGACCTTCTCACCGGCGAGGAGAACCTGCGACTGATGGCCGACCTGAGCCATCTGGGCCGCGACGGCGGCCGGGTCCGGGTCGCCGAGCTGCTGGAACGGTTCGACCTGGTCGACGCCGCCCGCCGGCCGGTGTCCACCTACTCCGGCGGCATGCGCCGCCGGCTCGACCTGGCCATGACGTTGATCGGCTCGCCCCGGGTGATCTTCCTGGACGAACCGACCACCGGTCTGGACCCGCGCAGCCGGCGTCAGATGTGGGACATCATCAGGGATCTCGCCGCCCGCGGGGTCACCATCTTCCTGACCACCCAGTACCTGGACGAAGCCGACCACCTGGCCGGCGAGATCGCCGTCCTGGACAAGGGCCGGATCGTCGCGCACGGCACACCGGACGAGCTGAAGCGGCGGATACCGGGCGGTCACGTGCGGCTGCAGTTCAGCTCGCCGCAAGCCCTGGCCGCGGCGGCCGACCTGTTCGAGACCACCTCGCGCGACGAGGACCGGCTGCTGCTCGAACTGCCGAGCGACGGTGACGTCGCCTCGCTCCGGCGCCTGCTCGAGCGGCTCGACGACGCGCAGCTCGACGTCGAGCAGTTCTCCGTCCACACCCCCGACCTGGACGACGTCTTCTTCGCGATCACCGGCCACCCGACCGGGCAGGAGGTACCTGCATCATGACCACTCTGGCCTACACCCTGACCGACTCCTCCACCTTGCTGCGGCGGAACCTGCGACGCCTGCTGCGCTACAAGTCGCTGGTGTTCCTGCAGATCAGCATGCCGATCATCTTCCTGCTGCTGTTCGCTTTCGTCTTCGGGGGGCAGCTGAGCAACGGACTCGGACCGGCGCTGTCCGGCGGTCACACCGGACGCACCGGTTACCTGACGTACATCACGCCGGGCATCCTGCTGATCACCATCGGCGGCGCCGTCCAGGGCACCGCGATCGTGGTGGCCATGGACATGACCGGCGGGATCATCGATCGCCTGCGCACCATGGCCATCGCCCGTTCGGCCGTCCTGACCGGACACGTCGTGGCCAGCTTGATCCAGACCGCGGTCAGCCTGGTGGTGGTGCTGGCGGTGTCCGTTGCGCTGGGCTTCCGACCGACGGCCGGGCCGGTCGAATGGCTGGCCGCGGCCGGTGTCCTGATCCTCTTCGGGTTCGCGCTCACCTGGCTGGCCACCGCCCTCGGACTGGCCGCGGCCAGTGTGGAGACGGCATCGAACACCCCGATGATCCTGTTGTTGCTGCCCTTCCTGAGCAGCGCCTTCGTGCCGACGTCCACCCTGCCCGCCGGCCTTCGACAGTTCGCCGAGTACCAGCCGTTCACCCCGGTCACCGAGACGGTCCGGGGCCTGCTCACGGGAACTCCGATCGGCCACGACGGCATCACCGCCGTGGCCTGGAGCGTAGGTATCGCCGCGCTGTCCTACCTGTGGGCCCGGCGCCTGTACCGCACGCGCCGCCCTCGGAGCAGTTGACCCAGCCCTGGCAGGCCGGAACGGACGCGGGAACCGTGACACAGCCGGGCCGAACCCGAAGCGCCTGGTCGCCTCTCGCGGTGGGATCGGCGCCCCGCCCTACAGGCTCGCGGCGTTGAACGTGACGACGAGGTGTCCCCTGTCGTCAACCGTCACGTCGAGTGCATGGCGTCGGGGATCCGACCTCCCGGCTCGGCGGCCTCACCGATCGAGCATGGCCTCCTCGAGGTCGAGTTCACGTTGGACGCGGCGCAACACCTCGTCGTCGATCCGGCCCCGGTCACGCTCCCCGATGTAGACCGTGCGCTCCTGGTTGAGCATGTCGCGACGGAGGCGGCGGTAGAGCTCGGAGGGTGTTTCCTGCCGGTCCTCCCCCTGCGGGCCCAGCCGCTCCCACGCCGCGTTGGCGCGGGACTCGGCCGAGTTGCGGAGGTCATCGACGATGGACGCGCTGTCCGGCAGTTCGGCCTGGGCGATCTCCTCCAGTCGTTCGACCGCGGCCTGGGCGGCCTGCTGGGCAGCCTGGGCCTCGGCCAACGCGTCCGACTGGTCCTCGCCGGTAGGCAGGTGGACCCGTCTGATCAGCCAGGGCAGGGTGAGGCCCTGTAGCAGCAGGGTGGCCAGCACGACGGCGAAGCTGCACAGCAGTACCAGGTCGCGGCCCGGGAGCTTCTCCCCGTTGACGGTCACCGGGATGGCGTACGCGGCAGCCAGCGTGACCACCCCGCGCATCCCGGCCCAGGAAATGATCGTGACCTGGGCCAGCGACGGTCGCTTCTCCCGGGCGCTGATCTTCTTGGACAGCTTTCGCGGCAGGTAGGTCGCCGGGAACATCCAGACGATCCGGGTCACCAGCACGGTCAGGACCACCGCCACCACCAGCCCAGTCACCGTGCCCGGGTCGCGGCCGGTCAGATTCTGGATCACCGACGGCAGTTGCAGGCCGATCAACCCGAAGACCAGCGTCTCCAGCACGAAGTCGATGGTCGCCGTCACCGACGCCCCCTGCAGACGGGTGGCGTAGTGCATCTTGGGCATCTTCCGGCCGAGCAGGATCCCGGCCGCCACCACCGACAGGACGCCGCTGCCGTGCAGTTCCTCGGCCAAGGCGTAGGCGCCGAACGGCAGGATCAGGAAGATCGCCACCTCGACCAGCGGGTCGGACAGGCGGCACAGCAACCAGGCCCCGACGATGCCCAGGACCAGGCCGATCCCGACCCCGACCACCACGGCCAGGGCGAAGAGCCCGACGCCGTGCCACACCGACACGGTGGCCCCGACCGCGCCCAGCGCCACCCGGTAGGCGGTCAGCGCGGTTGCGTCGTTGAGCAGCGATTCCCCGCCGAGGATGGTGAGGATGCGCCGCGGCAGCCGGAGGTTGCGGGCGATCGCGGTGGTGGCCACCGCGTCGGGTGGCGAGACCACGGCGCCGAGAACCAGGGCCAGCGCCCAGCCGAGGTCGTGGCCGACCACCAGGTAGGCGACCACCCCGACCGTGACCGTGGTGAACAGGACGAGACCGATCGACAGCAACGCCACCGGCCGGAAGTTGGCGCGCAGGTTGAGGTAGGAGGTGTCCAGCGAGGCGTTGAACAGCAACGGCGGAAGCACCCCGAACAGGACGATGTCCGGATCGAGTTCGATGTTCGGGATACCTGGCACGAACGACAGCGCCAGACCGGCCACCACCAGCACCAACGGGGTGGGCCAACCCCACCGGCGGGACGCCGCGGCAATCGCGATCGCCCCGACCACTAGCATCAAGATGGTGGCGCCTGACATGTTCTCCAGCCTCCTGGCAGTCGGGGGTCGAGTCGCTGGAACCGGGCACCGTCGACCTGTCCGCAAGTAAGACGCTATCCCGCCTGCAAATATTCGCCCCACCGGAAGTTCGCTGCCACCGATCTGGAGTTGCCCATGGTCTGCCTGCACGTGAAGGAACTCGGCCCGGAGCCGACCTACACCTCACCGGCGGTCTGCCAGGAGTGCCATGCCCAGGGCATCGCCACCTGGGCCCACCTGCGGATGTGTCTGACCTGTGGCCACGTCGGCTGCTGTGATTCCTCCCAGTACCGGCACGCCCGCGCCCACTTCAGCGAGACCGGGCACCTGCTGATGCGTTCGATCGAACCCGGCGAGGACTGGAAGTGGTGCTACGTCGACAAGACCATCGCGACCTGATCTGCGCCGGTCATCGAGCAGAGGCCGCTCGATCTGCTGACGGCCGAATGGCACCGGGCCGCCCCGACGGGCTGGAACACTGGAGCGATGCCCGCCTCCCGTCGCACCCGCGGCCTGTCCTCCGTCATCACCGCCGCGACACTGGCCGCGGCCGGTACCGGGCTCTACCGCCTGCGCCGCGCGACCCGCGGCCTGCCGGCGGCCATGGGCGCCCCGCCGCGGCGCATCGTGTCGCAGGTCGCCGGGGCGCCCCAGCACGAGGACGGCGTCTTCCACAACGTGCTGCCCAGTGCCCAACTCGTCCCCGGCTCGACGCCCAGCCTGATCAAGGGCATGCTCACCCGGCGTGACAAGGGCAAGCCGAGCGGTCCGGTGCCGCTGACCGACGCGGTCACCGCGTCCGAGGCGGGCGACCTCGCCGTGACCTGGCTCGGTCACGCGAGCGCGCTGATCGAACTCGACGGCCACTGGATCCTGGCCGACCCGGTGTGGGGCGACCGGGTCTCACCGTCGACCACCATCGGACCCCATCGGCTGCACGCGGTTCCGATGGCCCTGGAGGATCTTCCCGAGCTCAGTGCAGTGATCATCTCCCACGACCACTACGACCACCTGGATCTGCCGACCGTCAATGCCCTCCTGTTCTCCCAGTCGGCGCCGTTCTTCGTGCCTCGTGGCATCGGCGCCCACCTCCGTAAATGGGGTGTCCCGGAGGACCGGATCGTCGAGCTGGACTGGAACGACGAGGCCAAGGCCGGCCGGATCAAGCTGACCTGCACCGAGGCCCGGCACTTCTCCGGGCGTGGATTGAAGCGCAACGTGACGCTCTGGTCGTCCTGGGCGCTGACCGGTCCCGAGCACAGCGTGTACTTCGGCGGCGACACCGGATACACCCCGGCCTTCGCCGAGATCGGTGCCCGGTTGGGCCCATTCGATCTGACCATCCTGCCGATCGGTGCCTACGGCGACCAGTGGCCGGACATCCACATGAACCCGGAGGAGGCCTGGCGCTCGCACGGCGATCTCGGCGGCCGGGTGATGCTTCCGATCCACTGGGCCACCTTCGATCTGGCCCTGCACGGCTGGTCCGAACCGATCGAGCGGTTGCTGGCGGTGGCCGATCACGACGCGGTCATCGCACCGCAGCCGGGCGAGCGGGTGGTGCCGGCCGACCGGACGCCCGTCACCCGCTGGTGGGCCGGCCTGTAGGCGGCCGCTTGGTCGGGGGCGGGCCGCGGCCGGCCCCCGACCGGGTCCATCACGGCAGGGTGACCGCCGACACCACGACCGGATCGTGCTGCGTGTAGTCCAGTTCGTCGCTCTGGAGGACCCCGGCCGGGACCAGGGTGTCCATGATCTTCGGCAGGTTGCCGGGGTCGGCCGTGCAGAGCGGGCCGGTCGACCCGGCGGAGCACTCCCCGAACGCGTAGGGCTGGGGGGTCGGGGCGAACACCCTCGCGTTGTCCGGGCTGAATCCATCCTGCCCGGTCAGGGTCAAGGCGAACTTCCAACCGGACGCCGGGGTCCCACCGAGCGCCGACTTGTCGACGGTGAACGTGATGTAGCGGGAGATCGCCTTGGCCGAGATGGTGATCGTGCCGACGGTCGTGCCCGCGGCGTCGATGAACCGCTGCCCGAATCCCTGCACCTCCAACAGACGGCTCCACGGCGTGGCCAGACGATAGTTGCGGCTCGCGTAGGACGCTCCGGTCGAGGTCGGGGTAGCGCCCGGGGCGGTGACGTACAGGTCGATCAACTGCGCCCCCAGCGCGCTGCCGAAAGTGGCCGTCAGGTCGCGCGTCTGTACCCGGAAGGTGATCGTGGAGCCGGTGTCGTAGATCTGGAAATCGGTGAGATCGTAGGCTCCGGCGTGGAAGTCACTCGCCGTCGGATAGGCGTAGTTGCCTGGGCCGTTGTCGTCGCCGGTCGGATCGGCCTGATCGTAGATCTTGGTACCCACCACGATGTCGTTGATGACCGAGACCACCTGCTGAGCCGTCCCCCCGTTGCGTGCCGTGGCCGTCACCACCAGCACGTTGGCTCCCGCGGCGACCGTCACCGGGATCGAGAACGTCCCGGAGGCACCGACTTCCGCCGAGGCCACAGTGGTTGCCGAGTTGCCGTCGGTGGCCACATCGGCCACGTCGACGGTGGCGCCGACGGCCGCGGTCCCGGTGACCTGGACGGTGCCGGTGGCGGCCGAGCCGTCCTGCGGCGAGGTGACGGTGAGCGTGGTGCTGCCCTGCGCGTGCTTGACGTATCGATCGACGGTCTGCCGCGGCTGCTCCAGCACCCGGCCGGTACTCAGATCCGCGACCAGGCGCACCTGGGAGGCGCTGCCCCAGGTCAGCGGGGCCGCGGAGCCGGCCGGCCGGCCGTCGACGAACCCGATGGAAGCGACCGTCGGGTCGGTCCCGAACGCCGAGGCGGCGAGATCTCCGGTGTCCCAGTCCTGTTCGGGCACCAACCCGACCCCGGACGACATGTTGTCGATGGCGGCCAGCAACTGGCCGGCGAACTGCCCGTTCCCGGCGGCCAGTTCCTGCTCGCCGCGCTCGGCCGACAGAACCGGCCAGATGTGCCCGGTGCCCTTGTTCGACGGGGCCCACGGTGCGCCGGGGGTGGTGCAGCCACCGTCGGCCGGAGCGCTGCAGTCGCCGTAACCATCGCCGTTGTAGCGCAGCCAGCCCGGGCCGCTCGGAGTCTGCTTCTCGAGCGTCGCGTCGACCACCTTCAGCGAGTTCTGCACATCCGGGTCGGAGGCCGAGAGTTCGCCCAGCCGAACCAGTTCGAGGAACCCGGCATCGATGACGCTGCGCTGGTCGAGGGTGGGTCCGCCGTTGCCGACGTTGTAGGTGATGGCGGCGTTGGGGTCACCGGTCTTGGACAGCCGGATGAAGTACGGCTGGGCCGACAGGGGACCGTTGGTGGTCAGCGACCAGCCCTTGATACTGCGCTGGTACTGATCGGCGGTGGCCAACCAGACCCGGGCCGAGTCCGCATCACCGTGTTGCCGGGCAATGGTTCCGGCGGCGACCAGGCCCGCGATCTCGGCGGCAATGGTCGACGGCGAGTAGCCGCCCTGTTCCTCCCACCGCTCCGGTCCGGACGCCGGGCCGTGGCTGATCAGGAAGTTGGCCGCCGACTTGATGTGCGGCCACAGAGCGTTGTCGCCGCCGAGCCCGGACTGCAACGCCATCAGGATCGGATAGGCCGCCTCGTCCAACTGGATGTTGAACGAGTCGGGCGCTACCTTGCCGTTGACCAGTGTGTTGCGGGGCATCGATCCGTCGGGCAGTTGTTGTTGCAGGAGAAGGAATCTGGTGCTGGCCCGGGCCGTGCTCAGGTCGCCGTCGGTCAGCAGCGCGGTGAACGCCTCGTAGAGATCGCGGGCGAAGACCTCACGGTAGGAGCCGAAATAGGTGTTGGCCGGATCGCCCGCCGAGACGGCCTGCCCCCACGGCGAGGCCAGCGAGGCGACGATGGCGCCCGGGAAGGTCTTGTCCTCGCTGGACTTCACCGCGTTGGCCGACACGTAGTACTCCTTGACCGCAGCCGCCTGCTGGGCCCGGGTCAGTCCCGTCCGGTGGAGCCACGGGTGACGAAGACCGGCGTCGTAACGGAGCCAACCGGCTTCGTACTGCGCCAGAAGCCGGGGCAGCGGGGTCCGCGCCGTGGCACCGGCGGTGGCCACCGCGGCGGCCTGGGTGGTGCCGAATCCGAGAGCCAGGGTGCTCGAGCCATCCCGGCCCAGCGAGACCGCGGCGGTCTGCTCGACGTTGCCCGACGCCGCGTTGTCGTAGAGCGGGGAGAGGGTGTGCCCGGCGTCCAGCTCGGCCAGGCCGTCACTGGCGCTACCGACGAAGCCGGAGCTGACCGCCGTGAACGGCCGGTCGGCCCGCAACGCGAGGTAACTCGGGACGGCGTAGTCGCGGTTCGCGGCGTTCGTCGTGGTGACCGTGTCGTACGAGACGGGGACGGGCGATCCGGTGCTGCGGTCGACCGTGGCCGAATCGGCGCCGCCATTGCCCGGCCCGCCGCCGCCGTTCCCGCCGACCGTGGCATCCAGCCGGACGTACAGCCGGAAGTGCGCGGCCGCCCGGACGAGCGGGGTGTAGCGGGTGTGCACGACCACGCTGGAGCGGTTGGTGTCGGTGAGATATGTTGTGGTGAGGCGGTATTGGCCGGATTTGGCGGTCGAGACGACGGTGCACGTCATCCCGGTCCGGTCGGCCGACACGGTGTAGGTCATGTCCCGGGACTGCAGGTCGGTGAACGAGGAACCGTCACTGACCAGGAACTGCATGGTCTGGACGTTAGTGGTGTCGACGGTCGGCGCGTAGACATCGGACAGCACGCCTCCGGCCACGGTGTACCAGATCTTCGACGTGGTGTTGCGGGCCGTGCCCAGGCAGTCCTTGCGAGCCAGATCGAAATGGCTCAACGTTCCGGGCCCGTCGGCGGCCGCGGCCGGGGGCGCCGTGGTGGCCGGAACCGCTGCCGCCGGCAGCGCACCCCACCCACTCGCGGCCACCGCGCAGGCGAGCAACGCCAGACGAAGACGAGAACGTTTCATGCCGACCTCGATTCGTGCGTGCACCCTGGCCCCGTTGCCCGGACGCGCGGCCTCATTCGAGTCCTGTGTGACTTACATGTCAAGGGCCATCGAGGGTCCTGGGCGGTCAGGTCAACTCGGAAACCAGAAGTTCCATCAGGACGCCGTCGTGCCAGCCGGTCCCGTCCGGGTTGCGCTCGTACTCGCGGAGCACCCCGACCGTACGGAATCCGACCGCGGCGTACGTGCTGATCGCGCGATGATTCTGCGCCGCCGGATCGATCACGATCCGATGGTGCCGCCGTTCCGAGAACAGGTACCGGGCCAGGGTCCGCACGGCCTCCCGGCCGAGCCCGCGGCCCTGCAACTTCGGATCGAGGAAGATGTCGATCCCGGCGTGCCGGTACATCGGGTCGAGTTCCTCGCTGTACTGGACCAGACCGGCCACCCGCCCGTCGACCTCGATGGCGAACTTGACGGTGTCCGGATCGTCGTCGACCGGCCACGTGTCGTCGTCGACGTCGTCGCCCCACCAGCGGGCCACCTCGGGGGTCCGCAGGATCGCGATCAGGGCGGCCCCGTCGGCCGGGACGACCGCCCGCAGGATCAGACCGGCACCGCTCAACGTCGGCTGTTGGCTCATGCCCGACACGGTAGAGGTCGGGTGGCCGCCCGGCATGCTCTCAGCCTGCGAGTCGGGCCTTCACCAGCGCGATCGGGGGGTTGGTCAGGGACGTTCCGTCGGCGAAGACCACGGTCGGCACGGTCCGGTTGCCGTTGTTCAGGCTCTGCACGAGCGCCGCCGCCTCGCCGTCCTCGTCCACGTCGATGTCGTCGAATTCGATGCCGGCCCGATCGAGGTCGGTCACCAATCGACGGCTGAACGGACACCAGGACGTCGTGTAGACGGTCAGATCACTCATGACCAGTGCAACCACACCGTCGGCCGGGGCATTCCGGCGTCAACCGACCGGGACGACCTGCCCCGCGTGGTAGCGGGTCACCGCCACCGCTCCGTCCTCGCCGGGACGCACCAGGTGCGCGTGCCCGCGACCGGACACACGAACCTGGCCGGCGGCCACCGTGACGGCGGTGTCCTCGTCGACGGCCAGCCCCGGAACGCCGCTGACCCGGACCGATTCGATCAGTCGGGGCACGGTTCCCCACTGTCCGGCGTGGACGTCGACCAGGAACGGCACCAGGGCGAGGCCGTCGACCACGGTGACCTCGCCCAAGTCCTCTCCGGCGTCCTCGGGGATCAACGGGCGCCCGTTCACCGTCCAGCCGCCGACCACGGCCTGCTCCCCGGCGATCGCCGCCCCGGCCGAGAAACCGCAGTACGGCCGGTCCTCCAGCCACCGACGCAGATCGGACGCGACCGGGGTCACTGCGGCCGCATAGGCCGGGGTGAGACCGCCGCAGACCAGCAACCCGCCGGCATCGCCGAGGGCAGCGACATCCAGGTGTTCGCCGACCGGCACCAGCACCGGGGCCGGACGGCAGTCCCCGGCCGCTCGGAGCGCCGCCGACCAGCGCTCGAACTGGTCGGCGCCGTCGCCCTCGTCGATCACCACGCAGGCGATCTCCCCGGCCGATTCGGCCACGAAGGCCGCGTACAACTCCGGCGCGGACCAGCCGCCGCCGATCAGCGAGACGGTGCTCATCCCATCAACGCTATCGGCAGGTGGCAGGCTGGGCGAATGTTCCTCTCCGGTCGACCCACCGACCCGGTTGTCCCGTCGGTCGTGCGGCGCCTGGCCGGAGCCGAGGCCATCACCGCGGTCTGGCGCAACGAACTCGGCGGCCTGACCTTCTCACTGGGCCACGGCCCGGGGCGGCGGTTCGTCAAGCACTCGCCGCCCGGCGGCCCCGACCTGCGTCGCGAGGTCCAACGACTGCGGTGGGTCGCGCCGTACGCGAGCGTGCCGGCCGTCCTCGAGTCGGGATCGGACGAGCACGGCCAGTTTCTGCTGACGGCCGGCATCCCCGGCGAGAACGCCGTCACCGAGCGATGGCGGGCCGATCCGGCCGCCGCGGTCCGGGCGATCGGATCCGGGCTCCGCCGGTTGCACGACGCGGCGCCGGTCGAGGACTGCCCGTTCGACTGGTCCGCGGACACACGTCGGACGGTGATCGAGGGCATGCCGCGCCAGGATCCGTCCCGATGGCACCCGATCCACGCCCATCTGGATCACGACCGCGCCCTTGACATCCTGCGCAACCCGCCGCCGGTGGACAAGGCGGTGGTCTGCCATGGTGATTCCTGCGCCCCCAACACCCTGCTGGACGAGGCCGGGAACTATCGTGCCCTGGTTGATCTCGGCGCGCTCGGGGTCGCCGACCGCTGGGCCGACCTGGCCGTGGCCACCTGGTCGACGAACTGGAACTACGGCCAGGGCTGGGAACCGGCACTGCTGGACGCCTACGGCATCGACCCCGATCCCGATCGCACGGCCTACTACCGCCTGTTGTGGGACCTCGGTCCCTGAGCCCGTACTCGCCCTCATCCACCCGACCGAGAAACGAAAGGTGCGGTGCACCAGCTCATGTCCGATTCCATGACCACCCGGACAATCAAGATCGCCGGTGACGGCGGCGACGAGGTCGAGGCCTATGTCGCTCTCCCGGCCGAAGCACACCGGCACGGCGGGGTGATCGTCATCCATCACATGCCGGGCTTCGACCGTGGCCACAAAGAGATCACCCGGCGGTTCGCCGAACTGGGCTACGACGCCATCTGCATCAACCTCTACTACCGCGACGCCCCGGGTGCGTCGCCCGACGACGCGGCGGCCGCCGGGCGGGCCAAGGGCGGCGTCCCGGACCACCGCCTCGTCGGCGACGTCGCCGGGGCCGCCGCCTACCTGCGTTCGCTGCCGAGCAGCAACGGCAAGGTGGGTGTCATCGGGTACTGCTCCGGTGGCCGGCAGAGTGTGCTCGCTGCCTGCACGGTCGACGTCGACGCCGCGGTGGACTGCTACGGCGCGTTCGTCACCGGGACACCGCCCGAGGGGTATCCCCTGCACATCGGCAACTTGGTGGACCAACTGCCGAACCTCCGGGCACCGTTGCTCGGCCTGTTCGGCAACGACGACCGGTTCCCCAGCCCGGAGGAGGTGGACGAACTGGTCCGGATCCTGCAGGCCAACGGCAAGCAGGTGGAGGTCCACCGCTACGCCGGGGCCGGCCACGCGTTCTTCGCCACCGACCGCCCGGCCTACCGGCCGGAGGCCGCCAAGGACGGCTGGGAACGCATCGCCGCGTTCTACGCCACCTACCTGTCCAGCGACGACGATCGGGAGAGCTGAAGCCGTGTGCACCTACCTCACCGTCCGGACCGACATCGACGGCAGCGCGAAAGGCCCTGGCGGGCAATGGTTCCACGTCACCGACGGAGTGGTCTACTTCGATCATCCGGTGCACGCCATGGCCGATCACACGCTGAACATCGATTTCGCGTCACCGAAGGACGGCCCCGGGGCCAGAGTCGCGGTGGAGCTGACCGCCGCGTCCGCCCGCACCCTGATGGAAGCCATCCGGACCGCCCTGGATGCGGCCCCGGCCGAACTCACCGCCTGACCGATCGCCCCCGGAACTCGACCCATCGCCTCCGGCACATCGCCTCCCCCCCCCCCCCCCCCCCCCCCCCCCCCCCCCCGACCCCGCACCGACAGGACATCCCGTGACCGAACGCGTCTGCTTCCTCCTGCAGATCAAGCCCGACATGCTCGAGCAGTACCTGCGGGCCCACGAAGTCGTATGGCCGGAAATGCTGGAAGCCCTGAGCCGGACCGGGTGGCGGAACTACTCGCTGTTCGTCCGGAAGCCGGACGGGCTGGTGGTCGGGTACCTGGAGACGGACGACTACGCGGCCGCCCAGCGGGCGATGGACGCCGAGCCGATCAACCTGCGGTGGCAGGCCATCATGGGCAAGTTCTTCGCCCTGCCCGAGGGAGCCCGGCCCGACGACGGCTCAGTCCGGCTGACCGAGTACTTCCATCTGGCCTGACGTCCAGTTCTCCAGCCGGCGGCGGGACGCGAAATGACGTTCCTGCCCGGTGACCGGGTCGGTGAAGGCGATCTCGGCCGCCAGCAACTGCAGCGGCCGGGAGTAGTCGTCGTGCGGGACGTCGAGCAGGCGCGGGTAGAACGGGTCGTTCTCGATCGGGATGCCCAGGGAGTTCAGGTGCACCCGGAGTTGGTGGGTCTTGCCGGTGCTGGGGTCGAGGCGGTACAGGGCCCGGTCGCCGCGCGCCTTGATCAACTCGACCCGGGTCACGGCGTTGGACTCCCCCGGCGTCTCGTAGGCGGTCGGCGTACCCCGGTCCTTGACGATGCGGCTGGTCACGACGTGCGGCAGGGCCAGATCGGGCCGGAAGCCGGCCACGGCCCGATAGGACTTGCGCACCTCACGGCGGGCGAACATGGTCTGGTACGCCCCGCGCTCCCGCGGGTTCAGGGAGAACAGCAGTACGCCGGCGGTGATCCGGTCGAGCCGGTGCAACGGCGACAGGTCGGGCAGATCCAGGGCCCGGCGCAACCGGACCACCGCTGACTCCACGATGTAGGACCCGTTGGGCAGGCTGGACAGGAAGTGCGGTTTGTCGGCGACCAGCAGATGGTCGTCCTGGAACAGCACGTCCACCTCGAACGGCACCCGGGGCTCGATCGCCGGGTCACGGTAGAGCCAGACGAACGAGTTCGCCCGGAACGGCATCGCGTCGTCCACCGGGACACCGTCGACGTCGACCACCTCCGCCGCGGCCACCTTCGCCAGCAGGGCTTCCCGCTCGACGTGGAACCGGGCCAGCAGATATTCCAGCGTGGTGGTCCACGGCCCGCTCTCCGGGAGCCGCACCCGGCTGGGGTTCAACCCGTCCCGGATCGGCAACGGCGGTGGCCGCCGCCCGGTGCGTTCCTGCCGTCGACCCATTCGTCCCACGTTGCCACATGACGCGCCCTACGGCGCTACCCTGCAGATGCGCGCGGCCCTGCCGGACCGCAGCAGGCCACCAGGGCGGGGACGGCGCGGATGAAACGACGGCAGCACACGTTCGTCGTGGTTGCCGTCCTGTTCGGTTTCGGCCTGACTTCCTGCACGGGCTCGTCGACGGCTCCGGGCAGCTCCTCGGCCACCAGTGCCCCGCCATCGACCTCCATCGCGGTGACCAGTACGTCCTCCCAGCCACCGCTGTCCGAGGCGCCGGTCGGGTCGCCCAGCGCACCGTCGTCCGCCGAACCGACCCCGACGCCCGCGTCGTCCAGCGCACCGCTCACCCTGCAGAGCACCCACGACCGGTTGTTCCAGCCGCTCCTGGCCACGCTCGCGCGGGATCTCCAGGGCGGCCGGGCACCGGCCTTCCTGGCGTCGTTCGCTCCGGCCCTGAGAACGCGCGTCGGGCAGTGGTTCGCCAACGCCACCACCCTGGGGGTGGCGGCGGCGCAGTTCGTCCCGGCCGACGACTACTCCTCCGGGGCGACGGACGCGGCCGGAACCTTCAGCCGCACGGTGGTGCTGGGCATCCGAACCCCTTACGACGACGCGGGGACGCTGCCCGGAATCCCCTACCGGATCGATGTCGCCGTCAGTACCAGCAAGGGACGGTCGGTGCTGACGGTGACCGGTTGGAAGCCGGCCTTCCTGGCCGACCCGCTGGACTGCGGCTGCAAGCTCGGCGTGGTGCACAGCGCCACGGTCGCGGTGGTGTTCGCGGCCGCCGACCCCGACCTGGCGTTCTGGTCGGCGTCGGCCCTGCGCGCGGCCTCTGACGCCGTCACCTGGGCCGATCAGCAGCTGGCCGGTTCGGGCTTGACCCCACCCCACGGCCAGGTGATCTTCCTGGCCGACCGGCCGTTCCGGTGGTTCCTGGGCGCCAACGCCCCACCCCAGGAATCCAACGTGACGGTCCCCCTGTCCGACGCGCTGGGACCGGGTCAGGGCGGTTCGCACGCCACCCAGTCCCGCATCGTCGTGATGCTACTGGGGTCGGACCACGTCGTCGTCCCCAACGACGAGCAGGGCCGGGAATACGTCTCCGACGTGGCCGCCCACGAGTCCACCCACCAGTTGATGAACCGGAACTCCCAGCTGGCGTACCGGACCGACGACTCGCCGCCGACCTGGGGCGCCGAGGGCGTCGCCGTCGCCGTGGAGGTCCTGCACCGCCAGGCGCTGGGGGACGCCGGCGACATCGGGTACCCGGAGCCGTACGACCCGGCAGACATCGACCCGGCGTGGCTGCGGGCCCATCTGTCGGACGCCATGCCCACCCGGAGCCAGATCTACAGTTCGTCGGCCACCGACAGCGCCGGTTACTACGCCCTGTCCGGGTCGGTGTTCCTCTACCTGAACCAGGCCTACGGCTATCGGACGATGATGCAGGTGGGCGCTGCCCTGTACGCCAAGGCCAACCAGAACCCGTTCGCCCTGTTCCCCGATCCCAGCCACCTCGGCGGCCACCTCCCGGTCGCCCAGGCCACCGCGAACTGGAGAGCCTGGTTCACCGGCCGGTACCTGGGCTGAACTCGCCAGAGCCCCTACCCTGATCGGATGGCAACGATTCGGGCCCTGGTCCTCGACGGACCCCGGCTGGCCTCGGTCCAGGACGTTCCGGCTCCGGTGGCCCGGCCCGGTCAAGCGGTGGTCGACGTCCATCGGGTCGGCGTGTGCGGCACCGACAGTGCCTTCTACTCCGGGGAGATGGCGTATCTGGCCACCGGTCAGGCCCGGTACCCGCTGCGGCCCGGTCACGAATGGTGCGGCGTGGTCGCCTCGGTGGGTTCCGACGACGATGCGCCGTGGATCGGCCGTCGGGTCACCGGCGACACCATGCTCGGCTGCCGGCAGTGTGAGCGGTGCCGGGCAGGCCGCTCACACCTCTGCGAGAATCGTTACGAGATAGGCGTTCTGGGTGGATGGAACGGAGCTGTGGCCGAGCAGGTGCTGGTTCCGGTGAGCGCCCTGCACATCCTGCCCGACTCGGTCGACGACACCGCCGGCGCGATGGTCGAACCCGGGGCCAACTCGCGCCGGGCCGCCGACGCCGCCGTGACCCCCGGCGTCGACCGGGTGGCCGTCTTCGGTCCGGGCACCATCGGCCTGCTGGCCGCCGCGTTCGCCGCCGGCGCCGGTGCGGAGGTACACGTGATCGGCCGCTCGTCCGCCGGTCTGGACCTGGCCCGGACCCTCGGCCTGACGGCGTGGTCGATCCAGAACGTGCCGACGCTCCGGTTCGACGCCGTGATCGACGGCACCGACGGCGCCGAGATCCCCAGCGCGGCCATCGATCTGGTCGAGCCAGGAGGACGGATCATCTGCGTCGGGATCGCCGGCCGGCCCAGTCTGGTCGACACCCGCCGGCTCGTGGTCAAGGACCTGACGTTGACCGGTCAGCTGTCCGGCTCTCCGGCCATGGCCGCCACCATCGGTTCCTACGCCGACGGCAGCATCGACCCGGCGCCGTTGGTGGCGGCGACGGTCGGGCTCGACCGGGCACCGGACGTCATCGCGGGCTGGCGCCCGGACGACGCCGGCCCCGGCCCGAAGATCCACATCGATCCGCGGATCTGAGCTCGGCGACCCTGCGCGATCGGTTCTACCGGGCCCAGACCACCGGAAACAACGGATGGTCGAGTTCGGCCCCGGCCGGGAGTTCGTCGGCCAGCCCGGCGAACGGTGGTGACGTCGGCCAGCGACGGGGAGCGTGCCGGGCCTCGTCCGACAGGTACCGCAGGGACAGCACCCGGCGACGTCCGGGGAACGGGAAGCCGGGGGCGCCGTGCACGGTGAGGAAATCGAAGAAGATCGCGTCGCCGGGTTCCATCTCGTATCGGCGGATGGTGAACGCGTCTCGGTCCGCCTCGATGTCCGGCAGCTCGGCCAGACTGCCCTCCGGGAACCACTTCGCCTCACCGGCGAGGAAGGTGCGCGGCATCAGCCACGGCCCGCGATGCGTGGTGGCCACCAGTTCCAGGCAGCCCGCCTCCGGGATGTGATCGACCGGGATCCAGGCACTCACCCCGCGGCCGTCGACGTTGTAGTACGGCTGGTCCTGGTGCCAGGGCGTGCGCTGCTTCGTGCCGCCCTCCTTGACGAGCACGTGGTCGTGGAACAGCCGCACCGTAGGCGAGCCCATCAGTTCGCCGGCGATGCGGCCGGCCGCGCTGTGCCGGGCCAGATCCTCGATGTCGGGCACGTCGTTCCAGCGGCGGAAGTCCTCGGTGAACGCCCCCGGGTCGTCCGGATCGCTGGCCACCTGCGACAACGGTCCGGGGTGGGCCAACACCGTCTCGATCGCCCGTTCGGCCCGATCCACCTCGGCCGGGGTCAGGACGCCGCGGACCAGGACGACGCCGTCCCGCTGGTAGGTCCGGATCAGCTCCGGCGACAGCATCTGCGTCATGCGGTGGATGGTAGGTCCTCCGGCCACCAGGGGCCGACCCGAGGTGGTGCTGGCACCACGGGGGTCCTGGTGCGTGCTCCGTGGCTCCGGCCGGCTGGACGGGACAGACTCGTATGCACCGGCGGTGTCACGTATCAGTGCCCGGGCCGGGCCGCTCCTGCCACAGGAGCCACCACATCTCGAGCCTGGAAAGTTGAGCGACAGATCATGACCACGTTGATGACCCGCATGCGGCCGATCGTCTCGCATCCCAGAGGTCTGCGTCGGCTGCAGCGGCGACCGGTGGGCCGCGTGCCCCTTCCGGCGGCCGAGGAACGGCTGGTCAGCGGTCCGGAACTCGAGGTCCTGCGAGCCAGGATCGTGGTGGACACCACGCGGCTGAAGTAGCGGCGTCGGTTAATCTGACCAGGGTGACCGCTCCCCCGGACGATCCAGCGCCGCCAGCCGAACTTCAGCCGCTGTACAAGGCGATCCTGGACGCGGCGATGGACGCCGTGATCACCATCGACCACCACGGCCGCGTCCTCGAGTGGAACATGTCGGCCGAACTGATCTTCGGTTACGGCGCCGACGAGGTACTGGGCCGCGAACTGGCCGAACTGATCGTCCCGGCCGACACCCGTCAACGCCACCGCGCCGGACTGCACCGGTTGGCCGGGGGTGGCATGGCGGCGATGCTGGACCGCCGCGTCGAGGTGATCGCCCAGCGCGCCGATGGCCAGACCTTCCCGGTCGAGCTCACGATCACTCGCGTCGTCTCCACCGCCGGCGTGATGTACAGCGGGTTCCTCCGCGACATCAGCGATCGCCGACAACTGCTGGCCGACCTGCGGTCCAGCCGACGCCGTCTGCTGTCGGTGTCGGACGAGGCCCGGCGCCGCGTCGAGCGCGACCTGCACGACGGCGCCCAACAGCAGTTGGTCGCGGTGGCCATCGCCCTTGGCGCGGCCCGCAGCACGGTGGAATCCGATCCGGCGGCCACGGCGCAGGTGCTCGACACCGCACGGGACGTGTTGAACAGCGCCATTTCCGAGCTGCGCGAGTTGGCTCAGGGAATCCACTCTCCGACGCTGACCGAACGCGGGCTGCCGGCCGCTCTCCAGGAGCTGGCCCGCCGCTCGGCCATTCCGGTCGACGTGACCGTCGACCTGACCGACCGGTTGCCGGTCCAGGCCGAGACCACCGTCTACTACTTCGTGGCCGAGGCCCTGACCAACGCGGCCAAGCACGGGGCAACGGCCGGTCGGGTGCAGGTCGATCTGAACGCCGGGACCCTGCGCTGCGTGGTCAGCGACGACGGACCGGGCGGAGCCGATCCGTCCCGTGGATCGGGATTGCGGGGCCTGGGTGACCGGATGTCCGCGGTCGACGGCCGGCTCCACGTGCACTCTCCCGACGGGGAGGGCACCACGTTGACCGCCACCATGCCGCTGGTGTTCTGAAGTCTCAGTGCTCGGAGAGGTAGAGCAGCACGGCGCGCACCCGGTGGTGGGCGTCCTGCTCCTCGCTCAACCCGAGCTTGGCGAAGAGCGCGTTGATGTGCCGCTCCACGCCCCGCACGGTGAGGTACAACCGCAGGGCGATGGCGCCGTTGGTGCGGCCCTGGGCCATCTCGCCGAGGACCTCGAGCTCACGCGGGGTCAGCCGGCTGAGCGGTGAGCTGGCCGGTCGGGAGCCGGCCCGGACGAGGTTCTCCACCACCTGAGGGTCGATCACCGACCGGCCGGCGGCCACCTCGTTGACCGCATGCCGCAGTTGACCGGGTTCGGCGACACGCTCCTTGAGCAGGTAGGCCCGCCCGGCCGAACCGTGTTCGAGCAGGTCCAGCGCGTGCTGCGGGTCGTCCCGGCTGGACAGTACGACCACGCCGATGCCGGGGCGGTCCCGGCGGAGCTCCCGGGCGACCTGGATGCCCTCGTCGGTCAGGCCGGGCGGCATGTGGATGTCGGTGACCACCACGTCCGGATTGAATTGCCGGATGGCCAGGCGCAACTCGTCGGCGTCGGCGCACGCGGCGACCACCTTGAGCTCCGGATCGGCCGACAGCACACCTCGAACGCCCTCGCGGACCAGTAAGTTGTCCTCGGCCAGCACGATTGACAACATGGGCGTCAGCGTATCCACCGGGTGATCGGCCATCAGGTTGGCCACGTCATCCGGCCAGGGCGACCGCGACCGGGCGGGACGGCCAGGTGACCGGGGGAGCAACCAGGCCGAGGTCACCGGCCGGGATCGGCAGCAGTCCCAGGTTGTCCGCGATGCGCTCCAGCAACCACAGGTCGTGCAGGAATGCATCCGGCAGGGACGATTCGCCGACGCGCACCGCGATCAGGCCGTCCTCGCCACCCTGCAACTGCAACCCGTTCCAGATCGGGGCGAGGAAGGGCACGTCGCCGACGGCAGTGGCCACGTCGGTCGGGAGGGCGCCCGAGCCGAGCACCGTCTTGAACTTCGGCAGGGCACACAGCACCCAGGTGACCGACTCGACATCGTCATCGGGCAAGCGAATCTCGACCTTTCGGCCATGCCGCAGGCCGTGCAGTCGGCGAACCGTGCCCCACTCGTCACGGTCGGCCGCCAGGCCGAGCCCGAGGTGGGATACGTGGCGGCCCGCACTCTCGCCGGCCCAGCGGTGTGCGGGCCGGTGACGGTCGGCGAAGCGGTTTCGGGTGATGGTCAGAACGGTCATGCTGGGCTCCGGTGATCGGGGTGGACGTGCTCGGTTGACAGCACTGAGTCTTCCGATCCGGGCCGCGTCCGCGCAGGGTGCCGCCTGCCCGGTTCAGGGTGGTGCCAGCACCACGGTCACGCCCCACCCGCGTCATCAGGTCAGGCCGGCAAGGTGCTCAGCAAGTCCCGCGCCCGCTGCTCCAGCGGCCCCGCGCCACAGGCTCGAGACAGCGACAGCGCTTGTTCCACATCGTCTTTCATCCCCCGGACGGCCCCGCGGGCGACCAGGCACCGAGCCAACTCGAGGCGCGCGATCGACGGCCGCAGGATGTCGACCGCCTCGTCCAGGAGTTCAGGACGCTCACCCACCTCGGCGAGTACCCGGAGCGCACGGCCGAGCGTCCGCGGCGCCCCCCACTGCCGGGCCAGATGCAACTCCGCCTCGGCGTGCCGGACGGCGGATCGGTCTCCCAGCCGATGGGCCGCCAGTGCCGCCTCGGACTGCCATGGGACCTGCGCCGGGTTGACCCCGCCACCCGCCGTGAAGCGTTCTCCCGCCTCCAGCGCCAGCCGCAGAGCATCGGCGAACTCCCCGCGGATCCGGTGCAATCGAGCGGCCACGACGACCGCGAAGAACGTGAACGGGCGCCCGACCGGAGCGTCCAGTACCTCCGACCAGGCCAGGGTGTCGGCCGCCTGGTCGAGACGGCCGGTGTCGATGCAGATGTTCGCCATGACCGAGGCGATGAACGACTTGTTCCGGAGCCCGAGGATCGCGGTGGACCACCGGGCGGTGCGCGCATCGTCGTAGGCCCCGGGCAGGTCGCCCTGCAGCAAGCGCGCCTGCGCCCGATAGGCGTAGGCGCCCGACGACGCCAGCAGGGACCCTTCGTCGCGCGAGCGTTCCACCGCTCGGTCCAGGTGGGCCAACCCTTCCGGACGGTCGGCCAGCAGCAGGACGTTGACGGCGATCGGAACCGGCCCCCGCCCCGGCTCGCCGGTCATCCTGACCCCGCCGACGATGGCCCGTAGCGCCCGGTCGACGGCCTCGGGTTCGGCGCGGGAGGTTTGGTAGAGCGCCAGCACCCCGTCCAGCGATCGACCCCCGAATCCCTCGACCGGTGGCCGGCGCAGCAGGTCGTGCAACTTCGCGGTCAGCCCGGGCAACGCCGGGTTGTTGACCGCGACCATCGCGATCCAGCTGTCCAGCGAGGTGCGGGAATCGGCGTAGGGGTCGTCCCCGCCCGGTCGGGGGTCCGGCAACGCGGCCTGCTCGCGACGGATCGCGGCCAGGGTCTCGTCGATGCGGCCGGTGAGCAGCAACGCCGCCACCAGGGTGCCGGTGAGCTCGATCCGGGGGATCGGCTCGGACATCGTCCGCAACGTCTGGGTCAGGTAGTCGACGGCGCTCGGCAGGTCGACCTGGAACGCCACCTGGGCCGCGGCCAGCAGCATCTCCTGGCGGCGGTCTTCCGGCACGTCAAGGGCCAGGCCGCGACGGAGGTAGCGCAACGCGCTCTCCGGCGACCCGCGGCGGACGGCCTCGGCGGCGGCCCGCGTCAGGACACCGGCCGGTGACGCCTCGAATGCGGCCGCGGGCACCGTTGACCCGGGCTGTGCTCCCGGCGCCGGCTCGGCGGGCGATTCGGACGCCGGAGCGGGCCCTGGCCCGGCCACGTAGTGTGCGGCAACGGTTTCCACTCCCGCATCGGCTCTGACCAGCAGGCCAGCCGCCCGTTGGTGCAGGTCGGCCCGAAGGTCGACATCGATGTTCTCGTAGACCCCGGATCGCAGCAGCGGGTGGGCGAATTCGACCCCCGTCGCGAGAGATCCGAGCACCAGGCCGGTGCCGAGCAGAACGGTGAGGATCTGATCCAGATCCGGGATCTCGGTCAGTTCGGCCAGTTGGGCCCCGCGAACCCCGTCACCCAGCACAGCCACCGCGTCAAGCACCCGGCGTTCGGACGGTCTCAGGGTGGCCAGTTGTTGCAGCACACGATGTTTGACCGCATTCCCCCCGATACGGGCGACCCGGACGGCGTTCGCCGCGACCGGTTCCATACCGGCGGCGAGCACCGCGGCCGCCAGTTCCCCGAGGAACAGGGGGTTCCCCACGGTCTCCCGGAAGCAGACCGCCGTGAACGCGGCGTCCGGGCGACGACCCAGCAGCATGGTCAACATGCGCTCCGATGCCGCGCGGCTCAGCGTCGGCGGCCGGAGCAACGCGACGTTCGGGCCGCTGAGGATCTCGTCCACCACCGGTTGGCGCAGCGGGCCGGCATCCGGTCTCGTGGCCAGCACGAGCAGGACCGGAAGCTCGGCGATCTTGGCGGCCAGATAGGCCAGGTACCGCAGACTGGGGACGTCCAGCCAGTGGCAGTCGTCGACCACGAGCACCAGTGGCCGCCCGCCGGCGATCCGGACGGTGACGTCGAACAACTCCTTCAACAACGCGAAGTCGCCGGTCCGGGCATCGTCCGGGCGGAGCGGATCGAGGATGGCCGGTCGGCCCGGCTGTCCGGCGAAGATCTGCCCGACGGCACCGAAGGACCGATCCATCGCCAGCTCCGTACCGCGAGCCTCCAGGAGCGGGGTACCACTGGTGGCGGCCAGATGTCGCAGGGCGGACACGACCGCGGTCTTCCCGATTCCCGGTGATCCCTGCACCACCGCGACCCGGCCCGCGCCCTGGTCGACGACCGCCAGCAGATCGGACAGCACGGCGACTTCGGTCGCCCGCTCGATCAGGGCCGGTCCCGGATCGCCGGTCGACCGCGAATCGATCATTCCGGGAGCTTACGCAAGGGTCGTCGGCCGGGACCTCGCGCGCCGGCTCCGGTTTGCGGTCCGGCTGCATGCGGACGTCATGGTGGTGCCCCGACGGGCCGGGGCGGTGGGTGGCGGCCGCCTGCTACCCACGGAACCGGCGCAGGAGCCGGCGAATGACCGGGCCGGCGGCCAGTCCGGTCCCGACGGCCGAGATGGTGCTGATCCCGAGGTCGATCGAAACGCGCCCCTCCTCGGCCCAGTACACGTCCTCCAGACCCAGCAGCAGGGCGAACTCGTCGACGATCAGGGCCAGCCCGGCGCCGTAGGCGAGCGGGATGGTCGCGTGCGGCCGGCGGAGGTTGCCACGCACCGCCGTCGCCCCGACGCCGGCCAGAAGGCTGATCCCCCAGAGGTAGTGATGGATATGAGTGCCCCCGATGGACACGTTGCGGAAGGGACCGCGCCCGTTCTTGATGCTGTACGTGATGCCTCGCACCGCGGCGAACGTCGCCGTGAAGCTGGACCACCCGAGCAGCACACCCCGTCGCGCCGGGTTGAGCTCCTCCCGGAAGGCGGCCTGCACCTCTTCCGCGGCTTCGGTGATCTTCGCTGTCATGTCCTCACAGTAGATCCGACGGGTCGCGGGTCGCCCGAGCGGCAATCTGGTCGAGTGCGCCGCGTCGCCATCAGGCCGCGTCGCCATCAGGCCGCGTCGCCATCAGAAGGGAGCGAGTCTGATTCGATGGGTCCGTCGCCCCGACGCCCGCCCTGACCACGTTCCCCGACCGTGCCCGTCAAGACCCCGCTGTTCCTCGAGCTCGCCCTGCCCCCCCCGGAGCCGCCGTTCATGTCCAGTCCCGACATCCCGCTCGACGCCATCGCCGCCGATGCCGCGCGCGAGGCCGGGGGCGTCGACGCCGGATTGCTCGGCGACTTCCTCCCGGTGCTGGTCAGAGCGGTGGGTACGGGAACCCGGTTGCGTCGGTCCGAGCTGGCCGGCTATCGGGACGCCGGACGCCAGGCCGCCGGCCAGGGCGTCGCCCTTCGGGCCCTGGTCGATCTGTACCTCTCGGCCGCATGGCGGCTCTGGCGACATCTGCCGCAGGTGGTGGACGCGGTCGCCGACCCCGCGGCCGTGGTCCTGGCCGGCGAGGTCATGTTGCGCGCGGCCGACGACGCGGTCGCCGTGGTGACCGAGGGATACCAATTGGCCCGACGGGATCTGGTGCGGGCCCAGGCGGCGGCGCGGCGCGAGTTCGTCGACGACCTGCTCCTGGGCGGCGCGCAGGCCCTGGCCGGACTGATGGACCGAGCCGCCCTGTTCGGGCTGGGTCTGGCTGCCCCCCACGCCGTGGTCGTGGTGCAGGCGGAGAAGCCGTTCACCGATTCGTCGCCGCTGACCAGGATCCTCGAGCGCTCCATTCAGGGCGCCCAGGCGGATGCCGACGCGTTGGTGACGACCAAGGACGGCGCCCTGGTGGTGATCTTCGCGGCGCCCGACCGGGCCGCCATCGACGAGGTCATCGCCGGGTTGACCGGCGCCCTCCCGGCGGTGTCGGCGAGCGGCGGGGTGAAGTTGCGGCGCACGGCCGCGGTCGGAGCCTGGCGGATCGGGGTGGGGCAGGCCCACCAAGGTCCGAGCGGGGTGCGTTTCTCGTTCGAACAGGCCCAGGAGGCACTCGAGTTGGGGCGGCGGCTCGGCGGACCGGACCGGGTGCACAACTCGGCCGACCTGCTGGTGCCGCGGGTCCTGGTGCGTGACGAGGCGGCGATGCGCGAGTTGGTGGCGGCCGCGCTCGGTCCGCTGTTGACGGCTCGGGGCGGCCCCGAACCGCTGCTGCAGACGCTCGAGGCGTACTTCGCCGCCGGCGGTAACGCCTCGCTCAGCGCCCGGTCGATGCACCTTTCGGTACGGGCACTGACCTACCGCCTGGAGAAGATCGCCGACCTCACCGGACGGGATCCGGCCGACCCGGTCGAGCGGTTCGAACTGCAGACCGCCGTGGTCGGGGCCAGATTGCTGGGTTGGCCGGAGAAGCGGTAGACGCGCCTGCGGTCGGTGCCGGGGGACTGGGCCGGGAACGGCGGCGCCTGCATTCGCAATATTGCCGACACTCGGCAGTTTCAAGTGGCTTCATTGGCCTATTCTTGCCGTAGATGGGAACCTCGGATTGCCGCAAGCTGGGGTCATCGCAGCGGACATCACCGGTTCGCCGCAATCGACCTCATCCGCACCGACTCGAGGAGCACTCGTGACCGTTCCCCTCTGGGCCTGGGCCGCATTCGGCGCCGTGGTCCTCATCATGCTGGCGGTGGACCTGCTCGTCCACCGCGGCGCCCATGTCATCAAATTCAAGGAAGCCGCAATCTGGAGTGCGGTCTGGGTGGGCTTGTCGCTGGCCTTCGCCGGCGTCATCTGGGCCACGCTCGGCAGTGACCCGGCCGTCGACTTCACCACCGCATGGCTGCTCGAGAAGTCCCTGAGCGTGGACAACCTGTTCGTCTTCGCGCTGATCTTCGGGTACTTCAAGGTCCCCCGCGAGTATCAGCACCGGGTGTTGTTCTTCGGTGTCATCGGCGCCCTGGTCTTCCGCGGCATCTTCCTGGCCGCCGGAGTGGCCATCGTTTCCACCTTCACCGCCGTGCTGTTCGTCTTCGGCGCCATCCTGATCTACAGCGCCATCAAGTTGCTCAAGGACGACGACGAGTCGATGGACCCCGGCAAGAGCCTGGCGGTGCGATTGCTCCGCAAGGTGGTCCCGGTTCGCGACGAGTACGCCGGAACCAAGTTCTTCGTGAAGGAAGCCGGCAAGCGCATCGCCACCCCGCTGCTCGCCGTGGTGGTGGCGATCGAGGCGGCCGACCTGATCTTCGCCGTCGACAGCGTTCCGGCCGTCCTGGCGGTCAGCGACAACACCTTCATCATCTACTCCAGCAACGCATTTGCCATCCTGGGCCTGCGGGCCCTGTACTTCCTGCTGGCCGGCATGCTGAAGAAGTTCCACCATCTCGGGAAGGGCCTGGCCTTCATTCTCGCCTTCATCGGGGTGAAGTTGTTCCTGCAGGCCGGACACAAGGTCATCTCGCAGTCCATCCCCGAGATCCCGTCGCTGGTCTCGCTGGGCGTCATCGTGGTCGCCCTGGCCGTCTCGATCTTCGCGTCGCTGAAGTTCCCGGCCGCCGAGGAGGACGAGGACGGCACCGAGTCGGTCCCGGCCGAGATCGATGACCCGACCGAGGCTCCGTCGAGCCGGTGCACTCACGAGCGGGTCGCCGCCGGGATCACCGCGGGCGGCGAGTCGATGGCCGATCACCCGCACTCCGATCGCGGCCCCGACCTCCGGAAGGACCCGGAGAGCAGCGCCGTCTGACCCGACGGCCGGCCTTCGAATCCCCTCGACCCCCCACGCGAGAACTTCGCGTGGGGGGCGGTTTCGGTTGGGCCCAATAGAGTATGGGCATGGCGTGGGACACGGAACAGACCAGAAGCCGGTTGCGTGACGCCGCCGTGGTGGACTTCGCGGCCCATGGCTTCGCCGGGGCGACGACGGATCGGATAGCCAAGACCGCAGGAGTCAACAAGGAGAGGTTGTACGCCTACTTCGGCGACAAGGAGCGCTTGTGGTCGACGGTCATCACTGCGGAACTGGAGAGTCTGGCCGCGGCCGTACCCCTCACCGAGGAGTCATTGCGCGACATCGGGACGTTTGCCGGAGCGTTGTACGACTACCACGCGAGCCATCCGCATCTGGCCCGGCTGTTGCAGTGGGAGGAGCTGCGCGGGCAGCGCACCGCGCTTGACCCGCCGACGACGGCCCACTATCGCCGGAAGGTGGAGGTATTCGCCCGGGCGCAGCGAAGCGGCACGATCAATCCAGACGTGGACCCCGGGATGCTGATGTTCTCGCTGATCGCCTTGGCCGCCTGGTGGCAGACCGCTCCGCGGCTGGCCGAGATGATCACCGGGGCAACACCTTCCGCCCGGGAACACCAGCGACGTCGGGCGTTCGTGGCCGAAGCGGCCCGTCGATTGGGAGAGCCCAGCCACTGACCGAGGATCGGCACGGCGGCGCCGGCGCGCTACACTCCAACTATTCAGTTGGAGTTGAGCATGGATGGAGCAAGAGGATGACGAGCCTGCCCGCTGAACTGCCCGACGTCGATCACGCCTTCGGCCAGGAAGCTGTCGCCCTGGTGACGGGCGCGACGAGCGGAATCGGACTGGAAGTCGCCCGCCAGTTGATCGATCGCGGCCTCACGGTTCACATCGGTGCGCGCGATGTGCGAAAAGGTCGGTCGATCGCCAAGGAGTTGGGCGGGGCTGCCCATGCGCTCCAGCTGGACGTCACTGACGCCGAATCGATCGCCGCCGCCGCCCGGGAGCTGCCCACGCTGGACATCCTGGTCAACAATGCCGGCGTCAATCCCGGGAACGACGACATCACCGCGGCCGGCATCGAGCAGTTCCGGACGGCCTACGAGACCAATGTCTTCGGACTCGTCGCAGTCACCCAAGCAATGCTGCCGTTGCTGAATCGGTCAGCGCATCCCCGCATCGTCAACATTTCCAGCGGCACCGGCTCACTCACGTGGACCTCCGGCCCCAACCCGCAGTTCGACTGGGAATCCGTGAAAGGTGGAGGGCTGGCCTACCGCTCGTCCAAGACGGCCGTCAACGCTCTCACTCTGATGACGTCGCAGGCGCTGGGTGGGCGCTTCAAGGTCAACGCCCTGGCCCCGGGTCGTCGCCGAACAAACCTGGTTCCCGGGATCACGGGCGGCGGCGACCCGGCCGAGGCGGCCGCGGCCGCCGTCCGACTCGCCCTGCTACCGGAGGACGGGCCGACCGGAGGAATGTGGTCTTGGGACGGTTCGCTCGTCCCGTGGTGAAACGTCCTCACGTTCAACGACCACTTCGGCGTGCAGGGACCCAAACTCGGTCCCGGGCTGAGGTTCACGAGCCTGAGTTCATGGTCTAGACTCTGGACCGTGAACGAGACGCTGTCGCAGGTGCTGTCCGTCGTCGGCGATCGCTGGGCTCTGCTGGCCGTCCGGGAGATCTCTTTGGGTCTCCGCCGTTTCGACGAGATCCAGGCCGCAACGGGCGCGCCCCGGCAGGTGCTCACGGACCGCCTGCAGCGCCTGGGCGGCGCCGGGATCCTCGAGACGAGGGCCTACCGGATTCCGGGTCAGCGGGCCCGGAACGAGTACATGCTGACCGAGGCCGGCGTCGACCTCATCCCCGTCCTGTCCGCTCTGTCCGATTGGGGAGAGAGACATCTCGGGTCGGATGTGAGCCCGGAGATCGTCTACCGACACAGCGGCTGCGGGGGCCGGGTCACCGCGACCCTGCAGTGCGAGTGCGGCGAACGAGCCGACCACCACCGCCGCCTGGTCGCGGAGGTCAATCGCTGACGGTGGCTTCGCCCCAAAGCCGCAACCCCTTGTCCCCACTCGATTCGAGGAGAACCCGTGTCCCTGCCGCACATCACCGACGACCGCTTCGACGACGCCGTGCTGAACAGCGCGCTCCCGGTCCTGGTCGAATTCACCGCCGACTGGTGCCCGCCGTGCAAGATGATCGCCCCGGTTCTGGGCCAGATCGCCCTCGAGAACCGGGACCGGCTCGCCGTGGTGGCCATGGACGTCGACGCGGAGCCGAGAACGGCTCTGGGGTACCAGGTTCTGGGCATGCCCACCCTGGCACTATTTGTGAACGGCGAGCTGGTGGCCCAGGCGGTCGGCGCCAAACCGAAGTCGGCGATCCTGCGCTGGCTGGAACCGCACCTGGCGACCGTCGCCGCCCGGTAACGCGGCCGCCATCGCGGGACCACCAGCGGTCACCTCACCAGATCCGCACCCGTTCCGCGGGGTCCAGCCACATCTTGTCCGCCGGACCGACGCCGAAGGCCTCGTAGAACTCGTCCAGGTTGCGGGCCACCTGGTTGCAGCGGAACT
The DNA here is from genome assembly GCF_900104535.1 of Nakamurella panacisegetis. Classification (NCBI taxonomy): domain Bacteria; kingdom Bacillati; phylum Actinomycetota; class Actinomycetes; order Nakamurellales; family Nakamurellaceae; genus Nakamurella; species Nakamurella panacisegetis. Next base: position 1,497,009 of record NZ_LT629710.1, read on the forward strand.
CCGGCGGGGAATGCGGATCAACGGCCAGGCGGCGCGCCACCTCCTCCGGTCGGGTCTTCGCCCGCCAGGCGCGCGCCCAGTTGAGGAAGAGCCGCTGCGCGCCGGTCTGGCCCTCGATCGGCTCGGGAACCTCGCCGTCCAGGGACAGCAGCCACGCCTGGTAGGCGATCCCGAGGCCGCCCAGGTCGCCGATGTTCTCCCCGATCGTCATGGCGCCGTTCACGAATCGTCCCTGGGCCCCCTCCGGCGACAATGACGAGTACTGGTCGATCAACCGGCCGGTCAGAGCCTCGAACGCCGTGCGGTCCTGCGTCGTCCACCAGTCCTTGAGCGCCCCGGTGCCGTCGTACTTGGAACCCTGGTCGTCGAACCCGTGCCCGATCTCGTGGCCGATGACGGCCCCGATGGCGCCGAAATTGGTGGCATCGTCGGCGGTCGCGTCGAAGAACGGCGGATGCAGAATGGCGGCCGGGAAGACGATCTCGTTCATCCCCGGGTTGTAGTAGGCATTCACGGTCTGCGGCGTCATGAACCATTCGTCGCGGTCGACCGGTGCGCCGATCTTGGCCAGCTCCCGGTCCAGTTCGACGGCTTCGGATCGGCGGGAATTCCCGATCAGGTCGTCCCGGACGATCCGCAGTCCGGCGTAGTCGCGGAACTTCGGCGGATAGCCGACCTTGGGGGTGAACGCCGAGAGCTTCTCCAGGGCCTTGACCTTGGTGTCGGCGCCCATCCAGGGCAACGCCGTGATCCGCTCCCGGTAGGCCTGCAGCAGGTACTCGACCAGCCGGTCCATCCGGGCCTTGGACTCCGGCGGGAACGTCCGCGCCACGTAGAGGGCACCGAGGGCCTCGCCGACGGCTGATTCGACCAGGCCGATGCCGCGCTTCCAGCGAGGCCGCAGTTCGGGGGTTCCGGACAGGGTCCGGCCGTAGAACGCGAAGTTCTCGTCGACGAAGGCCTCCGGCAACAAGGTCGCCGCCGCCCGGACGGCCCGCCAGGTCAGCCAGTTCTTCCATTGCTCGAGTCGCTCCTCCGTCAGGAGCTGCCCGACGAGAGTCAGGAAGGGCGGTTGCATGACCACGACATGATCCACCACCGAGCCTGGGGCCTCCAGCCCGTCCAGCCAGGCCTCCAGCAACTCCGGCGAGAGCAGCTGAGCCAGGGCGGCCGCATCCATCGGGTTGTGCGTGAGCGAACGATCCCGGCTGCGTACCCGATCCCAGTGCCCTCCAGCCAGTTCCGTCTCCAGTTGGATCACCGATTCCGTCCGTCCGCCCGGGTCGTCCACCCCGGCCAAGCCGAGCATGGTCTCCACGTGGGCGCGGTAGGCGATCCGGATGTCGGCGTACTGCTCGTCGCGGTAGTACGACTCGTCGGGCAGGCCGAGGCCGCCCTGGAAGAACACCAGGGTGTACCGGTCCGGCTGATCGGGGTCGGTGTCCACGCCGAAGCCGAACACGCCCGGCACTCCGTCCCGTCGCAGGCGCCCGAGCAGCCGGACGAACTCGACCCGGTCCCCGACGGCGGCGATCTGCCGCAGGTGAGCCGTCAACGGCTCGACGCCCGCCCGCTCGACCGCCTCCACGTCCATGAAGCTCGCGTACAGGTCCCCGATCAGCTGCCCGGGTGAGCCGGTGTCGAGCCCGGGTACGGCCGCCGCCTCCTCGACGATCTCGCGACACACCGCTTCGGACTGATCGCGCATCTCGTGGAACGCGCCGTAGATCGACTGGTCGGCCGGGATCGACTCCCGGTCCAACCAGGACCCGTTGACGTGGCGGAACAGGTCGTCCTGCACTCTTGGAGGGGCGTCTTCGGCGCTGCTCGTCATAGAACGAACCGTACCCAAAGCAACGACAGGAGTACCGATGAAGCACATCGCCGTGACCGGGGGCAGTGGAAAACTGGGCCGCGTGGTGGTGGCCCACCTCGCTGACCAGGGATATTCCGTGGTCAACCTGGATCGCACGCCCGGGCCCGACCCGAGGGTGCAGTACGTGAAGGTGGACTTCACCGACCACGGGCAGACCCTCGAGGCCCTGCACGCCACCAACGACCGGTACGACCACATCGACGCCGTCGTGCACCTGGCGGCCATCCCGGCGCCCGGGCTGACCACGAACACGGCGACCTTCGACAACAACATCCTGAGCACCCACCACGTGTTCGCCGCGGCCCGGACGGCCGGCATCAAACGGATCGTCTGGGCGTCCAGCGAGACGGTGCTCGGCCTGCCGATGGGCCCGGACACCCCGCCGCCCTACCTCCCGGTCGACGAGGAGTACCACCCGCGGCCGGAATCGTCGTACTCGCTGTCCAAGACCCTCGAGGAGGAGATGGCGCTGCAGTTCTGCCGGTGGGATCCGGAGTTGACGATGATCGGGCTGCGCTTCTCCAACGTGATGGCGCCGGCCGACTACGCGGCGTTCCCGTCCTTCGACGCCGACCCGAGCCTGCGCCAGTGGAACGCCTGGGGCTACATCGACGCCCGCGACGGGGCACAGGCGGTGCGGCTCGCGCTCGAGTCCGACCTGACCGGCCGGGAGATCTTCGTCATCGCCAATGCCGACACCGTCATGTCGCGGTCGAGTGCCTCGTTGGCGGCCGAGGTGTTTCCGGGCGTGCCGGTGCGCAAGCAGCTGACCGAGCACGAAACGCTGCTGTCGATCGACAAGGCGCGTCGCCTGCTCGGGTTCGACCCGCAGTTCAGCTGGCGTCGGGAGGTATGAGGCCGGCGTCGTCGGTCTAGATGCAGGCGCATAGAATCTGCCCATGGCAGAACAGGGCGGGCCCGCGGATCTGAGCACCAAGGGTGCATACGTGTCCGGGGGCAAGGAGTTCCAGCGCGACACGAACTACATCACCACCCGCATCACGGCCGACGGCCGTGACGGGTACCCGGTGGAGCCGGGCCGCTACCGACTGGTGGTGGCCCGGGCCTGCCCCTGGGCCAACCGGGCGATCATCGTGCGCCGTCTCCTTGGCCTGGAGGACGTCTTGTCGATGGGCATCTGTGGTCCGACGCACGACCGCCGGAGCTGGACCTTCGATCTGGACCCGGGCGGAGTCGACCCGGTGCTCGGTATCGAGCGCATCCAGGACGCGTACTTCGCCCGGTTCCCCGGGTACGAGCGCGGAATCACCGTGCCGGCCATCGTCGACGTCCCGACCGGTCAGGTCGTGACCAACGACTACCCGCAGATCACGCTCGACCTGTCGACGCAGTGGAAGCAGTTTCACCGCCCGGGAGCGCCCGACCTGTACCCGGAACATCTGCGGGCGGAGATCGACGAGGTCGCCCACCGGGTCTTCACCGAGGTGAACAACGGCGTCTACCGCTGCGGGTTCGCCGGCAGCCAGCGGGCCTACGAGCTGGCCTACCAGCGGCTGTTCACCGCGCTCGACTGGCTGACCGAGCGACTGACGAACCAGCGATATCTGGTGGGCGACACCATCACCGAGGCCGACGTCCGGTTGTTCACCACGCTGGCCCGGTTCGACCCCGTCTACCACGGGCATTTCAAGTGCAACCGCGAGAAGCTGACCGAGATGCCGGTGCTCTGGGCCTATGCCCGGGATCTGTTCCAAACGCCCGGGTTCGGTGACACCATCGATTTCGACCACATCAAGAAGCACTACTACGTCGTGCACACGGACATCAATCCGACCCAGATCGTCCCCTCCGGCCCGGATCTGGCGAACTGGCTGGATCCGCACGGACGAGAGTCACTCGGCGGCCGGCCGTTCGGTGACGGCACGCCGCCCGGGCCACCGATTCCGTCCGAAGTGGTGCCGGCGGCCCACGGTCCGTTGGGAGACGCTTCTCGGCGGTGAGCCCGCCGGATTCCGGCGCTAATGTCCCTCCGTGACTGTCACGGGGGTTTGGCTCGCACGCGCCTGCGCGGTGGGTGGATCCGAAGTTGGGTGGTCGGGACGCCCGTCTTCGTCCGTCAACCGGTGTTCAGTGGGTTCACCCGCATCACCGGCGGCAACGGAGACGCCCGCCCGGCGGCCGACACCCTCGGCTATTCCGCGACCCACGGCCCGTATCCGGCGTGGATCAACTTCTCAGGCAAGGTCGAACTTGATCACTTTCGTCACATGAGTCCCAGATGGACGAAGTTGATCCACGCCTGAGAAGTTGATCCACGCCGAACGACGGCTCAGGACGACGGCGGGTTGAAGTAGGTCTCGAGGAGACGCAGCCAGATCTCGCTGACGGTCGGATACGAGGGCACGGCGTGCCAGAGTTGTTCCAGCGTCACCTTTCCCACGATGGCCACGGTCGCGGCGTGCAGCAGGTCGGAGACGTCAGGGCCGACGAAGGTGGCGCCGAGAAGGGCGTGGGTGTCCTCGTCCACGACGATCTTGGCTCGCCCGACGTAGTTGTCCCGCTGCAGGGACGTACCGGCCAGCCACGACAGGTCGTATTCCACGCCGCGGACGGTCAGTCCGGCGGCGCGGGCGGCGGCCTCGGTCAGACCCACCGACGCCACCTCCGGGTCGGTGAACGTCACCTGCGGCACGACGTCGTCACCGCTGTCGGTGGTCCACGGCGTCTGGACGTCACGTCCTTCCGCCCTGGCCGCGATCACGGCGCCGCAGATCCGCGCCTGGTACTTCCCCATGTGCGTGAGCAGGGCCTTGCCGTTGAGGTCGCCGATCGCGTACAGCCAGTCGCCGTCCACACCTTCGACGCCGAAGTGCTTGTCCACCGTGACGAACCCGCGATGGGCGGCGGCCGCTTCGGCCACCGAGCCGATCGTCTCCAGGCCGATGTCGCGACTGGCCGGGGTCCGTCCGGCCGCCACCAGCACCTCGTCGACCGTCACCGACGAGTCCCCGAAGGTCACTGTCACCTCGCCGCCGTGGATCAGACCCTCGCCGGCGTCATTGACCTGCGGCCGGGACACGGCATCGACCCTGGCGTTCAGATGGACCGTCATACCCTTCGCCCGGAAGTTGTCGGCGACCAGGTCGCCGGCGAACTCCTCGTTGCGGGCCAGCAGCTTCGGTGCCGATCCGATGATCGTCACCTGCACCCCCATCCCGGCCAACCAGGTCGCCGCCTCGCAGGCCACCACGCCGCCCCCGATGATCGCGATCCGTCGTGGGATCTCGTGCATGTTGGTCGCGTCGCGCGAGATCCACGGTCGCGCCTCGCGGAGTCCGGGGATGGGCGGAACCGTTGCCGTGGTACCGGTGTCGAGCACCACGGCCAGCCGGGCGTGGATGGTCCGCACCGAGCCGTCGGCCGCGGTCACCTCGACAGTGCGCTCGCCGGCCAGCCGGGCGTGCCCGCGGACCACGTCGATCCCCACCCCGGTCGCCCAGTCCACCTGGGACGTGTCGTCGTGATGATGCACGATCTCGTCCCGTCGCCGCAGTACAGCCGCGTTGTCCAACGAGTGGTCGCCGACCAGACTCTGCACCCCGGGCAGGTTGCGCGCGTTGTCCAGCACCGAGATCGGCCGCAACAGGGCCTTGCTCGGCATGCAGGCCCAGAACGAACACTCGCCACCGACGAGTTCCTTCTCGATGATGACGGCCGTGCGGTCGCTGCCCTGGGTGGCGTACTGGGCCACGTTCTCGCCGGGCGGGGCGCCGCCGATGACGACGACGTCCCAGGTATCGGTCGGAGTGGAGTTCGAGTTGTCCGGCATGTGCAGAACGGTATCCCCGGGCCGACCCGGCCAGACGCTCGGGATCGGCCCGGGGCTCACCCGGATCGGACCGTCGGATGGACCTCCCCCCGACGGCCGCCGGCTCAGACCGGACGGACCTGGGGAGCGGTCACGGTGGTCATGCCCGGGTCACGCACGACGACGTCACCCAGCGCCTCGTCGATCCGGCCCAGCACGTCGGGCGACAGCGTCACGCCGGAGGCCTTGACGTTCTCGCCGACCTGCTCCGGCCGCGACGCACCGACCAGTGCGGCGGCCACGTTGTCGTTGCTCAGCACCCAGGCGACCGCGAGCTGAGCCATGGTCAGGTCCAGGTCGGCCGCGATCGGGGCCAGCGCCTGCACGCGGGTGAGCACGTCGTCGGTCATGAAGCGCTTGATCATGTCCGCCCCGCCCTTGGCGTCGGTGGCGCGCGATCCGGCGGGCAACGGCTGACCCGGCTTGTACTTGCCGGTCAGCACCCCCTGGGCGATCGGGGACCAGACGATCTGCGACACGCCGAGCTCGCGTGAGGCCGGTACCACCTCGTCCTCGATCACCCGCCACAGCATGGAGTACTGAGGCTGGCTGGAGATGAGCTGGATCCCGAGCTCCGCGGCCAGGGCATGCCCGGCGCGGAGCTGGTCGGCGGTCCACTCGCTGACCCCGATGTAGAGCGCCTTTCCCTGCCGCACCACCTGCGCGAAGGCCTGCATGGTCTCCTCCAGCGGCGTCTCGGTGTCGAACCGGTGCGCCTGGTAGAGGTCGACGTAGTCGGTCTGCAGCCGGGTCAGTGAGCCGTTGATCGACTCGGCGATGTGCTTGCGGGACAGTCCCACGTCGTTGTGGCCCTTGGGTCCGGTCGGCCAGTAGACCTTGGTGAAGATCTCCAGCGATTCGCGGCGTTCACCCTTGAGCGCCGCGCCGAGTACGGACTCGGCCGCGCCGTTGGCGTACACGTCGGCCGTGTCGAAGCTGGTGATGCCGGAATCGAGGGCAGCGCGCACGCACTGGTTGGCGATGTCGTTCTCGACCTGCGATCCGTGGGTCAGCCAGTTCCCGTAGGTGATGGCCGAGATCTTGAGTCCTGAGTTTCCGAGGTATCTGAATTCCATGTCCTTCACGTTAGCCGGGGCCGCCGCGAGCCCTCCGCCCGACCGTCATCCCCCGGCCCTCCGGAACCGGGGCCGAATCGGCCGACCGGGGCCCGGCCCGGCGGGTCCGCTCCTGGGTCGGGAGGAAGCTTCCGCCGGCCGGATTGTGTCTTTCCGCTGGTCCGGGTGCGTATCGTCGAACAGGCATCAGTCTGCGCCCCAGCGGCCTGACCATCGAGCGCAGGAGGCGTGATCATCGTGGGACCCAAGACCTCTTCCAACACTCTGTCCGTACCGAAGGTCCGTGCCCGGCGCACCATGGCCACGTTCATGGACGGCGAATCGTTCGGCACCCTGAGCGAGCGGTTCGCCCGGTACATGGGTACGTCGAAGTTCATCGTGCAGATGTCGGTGTTCATCCTCGTCTGGTTCGCGTGGAACACCCTGACTCCCAAAGGATTCCGCTTCGACCCCTACACGTTCACCTTCCTGACGCTGCTGCTGAGCCTGCAGGCGTCCTACGCCGCGCCGCTGATCCTGCTGGCCCAGAACCGGCAGGACGACCGGGATCGGTCCGAGGCGAAGATCGACCGGGCCCGAGCGGAGATGGACACCGAGGTGAACTCACACATCGCCCGGGAGCTGTCGGACGTCCGGAACCGGTTGAACGACCTGACCCTGGACATCAGCCAGCAGCGGTCCGGCAAGGGCTCACCGAAGGACGTCAGCAAGCGGTTGGACCGGATCGAGACGGCGATCGCCGCTCTGGTGGCCCAGAGCGCGCCGCCGACGGCCAAGATTGCGGTCAAGGCGAGGTGACTCACCACCGCCGACGGCGCGTGTCAACGTCCGGCCGGCACGATCCTCGCGGCGGCGGCGGCCAATTCCGGCAGCAGCTCGAAGGATGCCGGGTCATCCGGCTTGGCGAGACTGAGAATGGCGTGATCGACCCCTATCTCGGCCAGCCGGCCGAACCGATCCAGCGCCTGCTCGACCGACTGTGATCCGCGCGCGCCGGAGTTGCTGAACGAACCGAGACCGAGGGTGGTCTTCTCGATCTCCGCGTAGTCGCGGCCCAGGCTGTCGCAATGTTCTTGCAGGATGTCGAGTTTGGCCTTGATGGCCGGAACCGGCATCTCGAAGATGTTGCAGGCGTCCGCGTACTGGGCGACGAGCCGCAAGGTCTTGCGTTCACCCATGCCGCCGATCAGGATCTTCGGATGGGGGCGGCTGACCGGCTGCGGGTGATTGAGCGGTCGTTCCAGCGCAAAGTGCCGGCCACTGAACGCCGATTGGTCGTCCTGCCACATCTGGTGGGCGAGCCGCAGGGTGTCCTCGAGCCGCTCAAACCGTTCCTTGAGCGGAGGGTAGGGCACGCCAAGGCCTTTGTGCTCCTGCTCGTTCCAGGCCGCGCCGATCCCCAGGTAGGCCCGTCCGCCGGACAGCACGTCCAGCGTGGTCGCCGTCTTGATCAGCACTCCCGGATGCCGGTAGGTGACTCCGGTGACCAGCGTGCCCAGCTCGATCCGCTCGGTGGCGCCGGCGGCGAAGGCCAGCGCGGACCATCCTTCGAGCATGTCGTCCTCGGGCTCCCCGGCGATCGGGATCTGGAAGAAGTGGTCCATCACCCACAGGCTGGCGAGCCCGGATTGCTCGGCATCGACCGCGATCCGCCGGAACGTTCGGCCGGTGCTCTGCGGCGCCCCCGGCCAGGTGAAGTTGCTGACTTGAATGCCCAGTCGCATGCGGCTCCCTCGGTCGGCGCCTTCTCCGGGCGCGCCATGTCCCTGACAGCATCCAAGGTAGACCTGCGGCGACGACGGGCCCGACGTCAGTCGCTCGGCGGAGACTCCACGATCTGCGCCTTGATGTCCTTCTTCAGTACCTTTCCGACCTTTGACCGGGGCAGGTCGGACCAGAACTCGACCTGCTTGGGCGCCTTCACACTGCCGACCCGGCTCTTGACGAACATCTTGATCTCCTCGGCGCTGACCTGCTGACCCGGCTGCAGTTGCACCACGGCGGTGACCCGTTCACCCCACTTGTCGTCCGGAAGTCCGATCACCGCACAGTCGGCCACCGCCGGGTGCTGCATCAGGGCCTGTTCCACCTCGGCCGAGTACACGTTGAACCCGCCGGTGATGATCATGTCCTTGGCCCGGTCGACGACGTAGAGGAAGTTGTCGGCGTCGAGGTAGCCGATGTCGCCGGTGTGATGCCACCCGAATCGCCCAACCTCCGCCGTGGCGTCGGGATCCTTGTAGTACCCGGCCATCACCAGCGAGCTGCGGATCACGATCTCGCCGCGCTCCCCCGGCGGCAGCAGCGCCCCGCCCTCGTCCATGATGGCCACGATGACCAACGGAGCCGGCCGGCCGGCCGACGACAGACGGTGCGACGCAACCGTTCCGTCGGGATCGAAATGGTCGGCCGGAGCCATGGTGGAGATCATCATCGGCGCCTCGGTCTGGCCGAACAACTGCGCCATCACCGGTCCGATGCGGGCGATGGCCTCTTCCAGCCGCGTCACCGACATGGGCGCCGCCCCGTACCAGAAGCATTGCAGGGAGGACAGATCCGTGGTCGGCAGGTCGTGATGAGCCAGCAGCATGTAGATCAGGGTCGGCGGCAGGAAGGTGTGGGTGACGTGCTTGCGTTCGATGGCGGTCAGGAAATCGGTCAGATCCGGGGTCGGGAGGATGACGATCTCGCCGCCCATCGCCATCACCGGGAAGCAGAGCACGCCCGCCGCGTGGGTCAACGGCGCCAGCGCCAGGTAGGTCGGCCGCGGTGCGAACGGATAGGCCATCAAGGTGACGGCCGACATGATCTCCAGGTTGCGGCCGGTGAGCATCACCCCCTTCGGTCGACCGGTGGTGCCGCCGGTTCCGACGATCATGGCCACGTCGTCGATCGGTTCGACGGCAATCGGATCGCCGGAGATTCCGGCCAACCACTCGTCGATCCCGACCCCGACCGACGACGGGCCGTCGAGGCAGACCAACGTGGCGAGTTGCGGCAGCCCGGGGGCGATCTTCTCGACCAGTGGGGAGAACTTCGCCTGGTAGATCAGGCAGGTGCAGTCGAAGAATTCGAGCAGATCCCGGTTTTCGGCCGCCTCGTTGCGGGGGTTGATCGGACACCAGACGGCCCCGGCCCGGGAAATGCCGAATACGCAGGAAAATGCCGCCGGATCATTGGCCGACAGGATCGCGACCTTGTCGCCCGGGCGCACCCCCGACCTGTGGAGCGCCCGGGCGACCTTGAAGGAATGTACCTGGACATCACAGTAGGACAGGGAACTCTCACCGACGGTGAGGCACGGGGCGTCACCACCGAGCGAGACCCCTTTGTCCAGGTACTCGATCAAGCCCACTTCTCCGACCTCCCGGGTTCGGAATGGATCGCCGCCGCGATCTACATTCCCATCCCACCGTCGACGGCCAGCCCGGTTCCGGTGATGAACTTGGCGCCGTCGGAGGCAAGGAAGACGACCGCGTCGGCCATGTCGTCGACCTGGCCGAGTCGGCCGAGCGGGGTGGCGGCGATGACGTCGCCGGCCGCGGCTTCCGGTGTGGCCGACAGGCCCATGGCGGCGTGACTGACGGCCAGCGCCTGCCCCATCTCGGTCGGGACCAGGCCCGGGTAGATGCAGTTGACCCGAACGCCGTACCCGAGGGCGCCGGATTCGCGAGCCGCGACCCGGGTGAGGCGATCGACGCCCGACTTGGTCGCCGAGTACGCCGAGATGCCGGGGAACGCGATGGTCGCGGCGACCGACGCGATGTTGATGATCGCGCCGCCCTGGCCGGCCACCCCGTCCGGCTTCATGGCCCGGAAGCCGTGCTTGACGCCGAGCAGGGTGCCCAGGAGATTGACCTCGAGCATCTTCCGGATATCGGCCGGCTCCAGATCGACCAGCAGGCTGGAGATCTCGAGGCCGGCGTTGTTGACCAGGATGTCCAGGCCGCCGAGCCGGCTCACGGTGGCGGCGATGGCCGCCTCCCAGCTCGCGTCGTCGGTCACGTCCAGGTGGACGAACCCGGCGGTGGCTCCGCTGGAGGCGATCGAGTCGGCGGTCGCCTGCCCGGCTTCCTTCTGGAGGTCACCGATCACCACAGAGGCACCGGCCGCGGACAACGCCTGCGCCATCCCGGCCCCCAGCCCCTGCGCGCCCCCGGTCACCAGGGCCTTGCGGCCGGTCAGGTCGTACACGTTCATCGACTCTCCTTCGGTTCGTCGTCATTGACGCCATGGACTCGCGTCGGCGGGCGGATGTTGTGGCCGAGCGTCGTCGCACGAGTGATGTAGGCATCCTGCAGCCCGGCTTGACGACCGTCAAGCATTTCCTTGACACCTGTCCAGGTTTCCGTTTCCTTGCCGGTCAGAGCCTGTCTAGACTGAATCGACAGAAGCAGATGAGGCAAGCATCGGGAGGTGTGAGCGTGACGCAGGTACTACAGGCCGACCGGGAGCCGCTCGCTCGCCGCCACCGGGTGGACAAGTTCGCCCAGCGACGCGACCAGCTGGCCCAGTCTGCGTTGCTCACCCTGTCCGAGCTCGGCTACGCGCGGACCAGCCTGCGCGAGATCGCCCAGAACTCGACGTTCTCCCACGGCGTGCTGCACTACTACTTCACCGACAAGGTCGAGCTGATCCTGCACTGTGTCCGGCGGTACAAGACGGAGTGCGTCACGCAGTACGACCAGATCGTGGCCACCTCCACCACGCCGGACGAACTGGCCACGGGCTTCGGCGCGGCCATGGCGGCCACGTTGCGGAGTGACGCACACCTGCATCGCCTCTGGTACGACATGCGGTCCCAGAGCCTGTTCGAGGAGTCCTTTCGGACCGACGTCCTGGAACTGGACCGCGGCCTGGAACAGATGATCTGGCGGATCGTCACGCGGTATGCCGACCTGGCCGGACGCCCGCTCGCCGTGACCCCGGCCGTGGCCTACGCGCTGTTCGACGGCCTGTTCCAGCAGGCCCTGCTGCACCACCTCGGCGGCGACGCCCAGGCTGCGGCCGAGCTGCAGACCACCGTGCAGAACGTGCTCGTCGGCCTGGTGCTGGCGCCCCGATAGCCTTGACCCGGTGACGGCCGGACCCGGCCGTCCCGGCCGAAGGGGTGACCAGGCATGTCCGACACGTCCGCGCCGACATCGACGAGGGCCGACGAGTTGAACACGACCCGACCCCAGAAAGCCGTGCCCACCGGGCCCGGTCTCGATCGGCAATTGCAGCGCTGGCTGCCCTGGGGGGTCGCCGCCCTCCTGGCCGTCTTCTACGCGGCCGTGTCCATCCGACGGCACGTCGAGCTGCTGACCAGCGCCTACGACCTGGGTATTTACGACCAGGCGGTGCGCTCGTACTCGCACTTCTCGCTGCCCTACAACTCCGTGCAGAGCGCCCACTTCGACGTGCTCGGTGATCACTTCTCGCCGGTCCTGGCCCTGTTGGCACCGCTCTACTGGATCCACGACTCACCCACCACCCTCCTGGCCGCCCAGGCCGTGCTGATCGCGGTCGCGGTCGTCCCGCTGATGCGCTGGGCCCACCGTTCCATCGGGCTCGGCGCCGCACTGGTGGTCGGTCTCGGCTACGGGTTGAGTTTCGGTGTCGCCAACGCGGTCACCTTCGACTTCCACGAGGTGGCCTTCGCCGCCCCGCTGATCGCCTTCGCCGCGGTGGCTCTCGGCGAGGGTCGCCTGACCGCGGCCGTGGCCTGGGCGGCTCCGCTGGTCCTCGTCAAGGAGGACCTCGGTCTCACCGTGGCCGTGGTGGGCCTGCTGGTCGCGTGGCGTGGCCGGCGGATGCTCGGCCTTCTCACCGCCGCGGGTGGTGCGCTGGGAGCGGCCCTGGCCGTGCTGGTGATCATTCCCGGGATGAATCCGCTGGGCCACAACAATCACGCCTCGAAGTTCGGGACGTCCATCCTGCACCAGTTCACGATTCTGCTGAGCCCGGACATCAAGATCCTCACCCTGGTCTTCCTGCTGGCGCCGACCGTGTTCCTGGCCATTCGATCGCCGATCATCGCCTTGGCCGTCCCGACCGTCCTGTGGCGATTCCTGGCCACCGACCCCAACTATTGGGGCAACCAGTTCCACTACAGCCTGATCCTGATGCCCGTCATCTTCGCCGCGTTCATCGACGTACTGCGCCGCCGGAACCCGGCCCCCCGCCGGATCTTCCTGCTGGCCAGTGCGCTGGTCACGGTGTACCTGGTCCCCCAGAACGGTTTCGCGCAGGCCTTCACCTCCGGCCTGTGGCACACCAGCGAGGCGACCTCACAGGTCCGGGCGCTCCTGGCCCGGATTCCTTCCGGCACAACGGTTGCCGCCTCGAACCAGTTACTGCCCCAGCTGAGCCAACGCGACCACGTCACGTTGATCGGCCGTACACCGCTGGACGTCTCGCAGCCGGCCTACATCATCTCGGAGACCCAGAACGTCGGCTTTCCGTTGGGGACGGACGGGCAGAACGCCTGGCTGGCCGACGCACGCAGCCACGGTTACCGCGACATCGGTACGGCCGGCTCGGTCGTCCTCCTGGCCCGGAACTGAGGTCGACCGGTCCGCACGATGGTCAGGAGTGGCGACTGGGCGTCCGTGGCCGAACGACGGCGGAGGCCGTCTGCACCTTCGTCAACAGCCGACGGAGTTCCCGACGCTCGGTCTCGTCCAGCGCCGCCAGCACGGTCGCCTCCACCCGATGACGGGCCGCCGCCAACTTCGCGCGTTTGCGTTTGACCGCCGGAGTCGGTGACACGAAGCTCTGCCGCCCGTCGGCCGGATCGGCCACCCGGACGATCAGGTTGTCGCGTTCCATCCGGCGAAGCGTGGCCGCCATGGTCGGCTGCTCGACGCCGACCGATCGGGCGATCTCGGCCTGGGTCGCCGAAGAGCGGCCACTGAGCAGGAAGTCAACGACCGCGAACTGCGCCGGGGTCAGACCGAGCGGGGCCAGTTGGGCCGCAGACTCGAATGCCGTCCGCCGGGCCAGCTGCATGATCAGCTCGGTCGTCAGCTCATCGGCTTCGGCGCCCGACTCGGGCGTCGACCGAGAGCGCGTCTCCATCGCCATCAGTGGTTCCTTTCGAACGCAGACGCCCCACGGGGGCGTGAGTTACACCTCCGGAGGTAGGTGCAGCTGGAAATCGACGCCACGAACTGGCGGCGCCGAGGGCAGGCGGTCGATACGGTACCCATCCATCGACAAAATATTACTGGTTTGGCCAACTATTCCGATGTCGGATCGGGCGCCGTCCACAGAGTCAACTACCGCTAGCATCGGCCGATCCCCGAGAGCCCGAGGAGACTATGCAAAACTCATCGGGATGACCTCTGAAGACGGCTTCCGACCACCCTCGATAGGTTCCTATGAAAACGGTATGCTGCCCGCTATGAACTCACTCGCCGATCCGCGGGCACGGAAGTGACGAGGTGACCGCGGCGACCGACGCCACGGCGGCGCGCCCACCCGAACCGGTGGCGACCGGCCCCGACCGCCCAAGCCCAGCACCGGTGCGCCGGGGCCGCCCTCGGACGGATCCGCCCGGGCCGCGGGATCGAGCGGTCGGAGACATGCTGTCTCGACTGCGCAAAGAGCAGCGGGTGAGCGTGCGCGCTCTCCTGGAGCGGATGGCACAACCGATCTCCGCTCCCACCTACGCGCGGTACGAGTCGGGCCAACGTGCCTTGGCCCCGGAACTCCTGGCCGACATCTGCCAGGCCCTCGGGGTCAGTGTCGACGAGGTGCTCCGACTCGTGGACACCGCCGAGGGGTCGTCCGCCAGGGGGACGGACGGCGCCGGGTTCGTCCTTGACCCTCACGGGCCTCAGGTCCCGGCCATCAGGGTTCGGGTCGCGTTGCTCATGGACCCGGCCGAGGCCTGGCTCGCCCCGGTCCGCGGGATGCTGCGACTTCACGCCGACACCGGCACCGACGAATACGGCGACCTATTGCTGGACGAGCCGCTGACTCGGGTGATCGCCCAGATTCTCGGACTGCCTCTACTCGAGTGCTGGTCGCGCCTGACCAAATTCATCGATCGCGATTGATTTCCAACCCGAATGGCCGAGTCCATACGTGACGACGGCCCGAGTTCATCACCGATCAATACCAGCGCAGCCCCATTAGAGACGCAATTCATCACGATCGAGGAATGGCCGCGCCGGACAACGATCAGCGTGGCGTCCTGGGTCGGCTCTCGACAGCGGCATCGGCGCGGGTTCGAAGCGGGTGATCCACCCCGCCGGTTGTGGCAACCTGGTCGGCATGGAACACGGCCTCACCCTGACCTTCGGAACCGATGGATCGTGCCTGCGCAATCCGGACGGACCCACCGGCTGGGCGTACATCTGCGACAACGGCAACTATGCCTACGGCGGGCGGGCCTCGGGCACGAACCAGATCGGCGAGTTGATGGCCATCCTGACGGTTCTGCGAGATCACCCGCACCAGCCGCTGGAGATCCAGTCGGACTCGGCCTACGCCATCGGCTGCTCATCCACCTGGAAGCCCGGCTGGCAGCGCGCCGGTTACGTCCGCAAGACCGGGCCGATCGCCAACCTGGACATCATCCGCGAGATCCACCAGCTGCTCGACGGACGGGGCGCCCCGGTCCGGTTCGTCAAGGTCAAGGCGCACCTGCGGGACGAGTCGGTGCACCCGTTGAACGTGCGAGCGGACGAACTCGCGGGCCGGGGGGCCCGGGGCGCCCAGGCCGCGCGGGGTGACGTGCTGGAAGCGGGCCACTGGCCGCTCGCCGGTTCGCCAACCGCTCACCCCCCGACGCCCACGACGGTCCTGAGGCCTCCGGTCGAGCCCGGCCCACCGTCGAGGGCCGTGCTGCGGCCGGGCGCCGAGCCGGCGCGGCCGGAGGCTCAGTTCCTGTTCTGATCCGGCTCCGGAGCAGCCCGGCGTACCCGAGGGCGCGTTGGGGCGCCCGCTCAACGGCTGATCAGGTGGTCACGAAGGAGGCGCGGCCGGCAGCACCAGACGGGCCAACAGGCCGGTCCGCGGTCCGTCCGCCGGGTCGGGAAGCCCGTCGTCCGGCTCCCGGTCCAGCAGCACCACCGTCCCACCCGCTCGGCGCACGATGTCGGCCACGATGGACAGGCCGAGTCCGCTGCCGCCGGCGTCCCGGTCCCGGGCGTCGTCCAGCCGGGTGAACCGGTCGAAGACACGGGTCCGATCGGCCGGTGGGATACCCGACCCGTCATCGATCACGTCGACCTGGACGTTGCTCCCCACCCGACGCACGCGGACCGACACCGCCGACCGGGCGTGGCGGACCGCGTTCGCCACGAGGTTGCCGACGGCGCGGCGGATCTCCTCCGGATCGGCCTTGATCGAGCATCCCTGATCGGTATCCGCCCGCACCGACACGCGCGCGTGCCCACCGGCGGAATCGGCGACCTGGGCCGCCAACGCTCCGACGTCGAAGGTCCGCATGGCGGCCGGGCGGCGGCTGTCGGCGTCGGCTCTGGCCAGCAGCAGCAGGTCCTCGATCAGCACCGACAACCGGTCGACGTCGACCCTCAGGTCCTCCAGCACCTGACCACCGTCGCCCAGACGCTGAGCCACCTCCAGCTGCAGGGTGATGCTGGCCAACGGACTGCGAAGCTCGTGGGCGGCATCGGCCACGAAGGCTCGCTGGCGATCCCGGGCCAGGGCCAGCCGGTCCAGCATCTGGTTGAGGGTGACGGCGAGAGCGGCGATCTCGTCCGTCGAGTGCGGCACCGGCAGCCGTTCGGTCCGTCCGCTTCCGCTGATCCGCTCGGCACCGCGGCGGAGGGCCTCCACCGGCCGGAGGGTCCGGCCGATGACCATCCAGGCGATCAGCGCCAACAGACCCAGCAGCAGTGGAGCGCTGATCAACAGCGCGGTCCGCAGGACCGAGGCGGTGTGCCGGAGGTCGCCGATCGGTTGCGCCGCCAGGACGGTCACCGGCGCCGACGCCGGCCCGGCCGTGCGGGCGACCACGCGCAACGGCCCGGACAGCGCGATCCGGCTGCCCGGGATCTGGATGGCGTGGCCGGCCAGTGCGCTCCGCAGTTCGTCCGGATGCAGCAGCGGCGTCAGCCGGTCCGCCGTCGCCGACCCGTCGACCACCCGGCCCTGCTGGTCGACGATCTGGACCACCTGGGCGCCGGCCACCGGCAACGGGTCCGGCGGCGACCCGCGGTCGACCAGGACGGCCACCTCGTCGGCGGCCGACCGGGCCTCGCTGTCCAGCGTCTGATTCACCGAAACACTCAGCACCACATAGAGGGTGATGCTCCCGGCGGTCAGGGCGACGGCGAGGCCACTGACCCCGATGATCATCAGCCGCACCCGCAGACCCAGGCGCCCGAACCATGGGCGGCGCACGGCGGCGGGGATCACGGCACCAGCTTGTAGCCGGCGCCGCGCACGGTGACGACCCGGGAGGCTCCCAGCTTCCGGCGCAGATAGCCGACATACACCTCGACCGCGTTCGGCCCGGTGTCCTCGCCGGCATCCCATACGTGATCGAGCAGTTCGGTCTTCCCGACGACCTGTCCGGCCCGCCGCATGAGGTATTCGAGGACGGTGAATTCGCGGTTGGTCAGGGTGACCTCGACGCCGTCCAGGTGGACCTCCCGCGCGGCCGGGTCGAGCGTCAACCCGCCGGCCGCCAGGACCGTCGGGCGGGCCACGGCGCCGCGGCGCAGCAGCGCCCGCAACCGGGCCAGCAGCACGACGAACGAGAACGGCTTCGTCAGGTAGTCGTCGGCCCCGCAGTCGAGCCCGTCGGCCTGGTCGTACTCACCGTCCTTGGCCGACAACATCAGCACCGGCAGCCAGTTCCGTTCCGAGCGGAGCTCGCGGACCACCTGATAGCCGGACATCCGGGGCAGCATGACGTCGAGGATCATGGCGTCGTAGGCCCCGTGCCGGGCGGACTCAAGACCGGCCGCCCCATCGGTCACGACGTCCACCGCGAACCCTTCGGCGCCGAGCCCGCGCTGCAGCGCACCGGCCAGCCGGGTCTCGTCCTCCACCACCAGCAGCCGCATGGGCTCAGCGTGGCACGCCGCGGCTGAGCGCGCCGTCATGACTCTCAGCTTCGCCACAGCCGAGCCGTCGCACAGTGATGCCAGAGGAAACCGAGGAGATGTCATGAACCGAAGCGCACTGTTCCGCTGGGCCGCGCCGGTCGCCGTCGCGGCCGTACTGGTGGGCGGCACCTTGACCGTGCACGCCGTCGCCCAGTCGGCCGGCAGCGGCTCCCTGCCGCCGCGCACCGCGGCGCAACTGCTGGTGGACCTGGAACAGGCGAAGCTCACCGCACTGTCCGGGACGGTGGTGCAGAGTTCCGATCTGGGCCTGCCCAACCTGCCTGACCTCAGCGGCGGGACCAGCGCCGATTTGACCTCGCTGATCACCGGTACGCACACCCTGCGCGTCTGGTACGACGGACCGCAGAAGGCGCGGCTCGCGCTGCTGGGCCGGCTCGGCGAGTCCGACGTCATCCGCAACGGCGCCGACCTGTGGATCTGGTCCAGTCAGTCCAACACCGCCACCCATCGGGCGCTGTCCTCGGCGTCGTCGTCCGGCACGAGGAGCGACGGAACCGGACTGTTCGGCCTGGCCACCGGATCGGCCGTTCCGACCGACCCGCAGCAGGCGGCCGACGCGGCCCTGGCCGCCATCACCCCGACGACCGTCGTGACCCCCGACGCCACGGCGAGCGTCGCCGGACACGCCGCCTACCAGCTGACCCTGGCCCCGCGGGTCGCCGGCTCGCTGATCAGCAGCATCCGGCTGGCCATCGACGGCACCACACACATCCCGCTGCGAGTGCAGGTCTTCGCCGCGGGACAGTCGACTCCGGCCTTCGAGGTCGCCTACACATCGGTGACCTTCTCGGCACCGGACGCGGCCGAGTTCACCTTCGATCCGCCACCCGGGGCCAAGGTCACGCAGGATACTGGCGCCTCCCCGGGCGTCATCCGGCGGTCGACCGGCGGCTCGACGCCGACCCCTCGGGTGGCGCCGAGGGTGGTCGGGAGCGGCTGGACCAGCGTCCTGGTCACGTCGACCGACTCGATGCCGTCCGGCGGCACCTTGGGCCGGATGCTCGCCGCCCTCCCGAAGGTTTCCGGCTCGTGGGGCAGCGGACATCTGTTGGCCGGTACCGCGTTCTCCCTCCTGATCGCCGATGACGGACGGGTCGCGGTGGGCGCCGTCGATCCGGCGGTCCTCTACCGCGCGCTGGCCACCAGATGACCGAGAACGCCGTGGCCACCTTCGGTCTGACGAAGAAGTTCGGTCGCCAGGTCGCGGTCGACGGGATCGATCTGCTCGTCCCGTCCGGTTCGGTCTACGGATTCCTGGGCCCCAACGGATCCGGCAAGACGACCACCATCCGGATGCTGCTCGGCCTGGTGACCCCGACCGCGGGTCGCAGCGAACTGCTGGGACAGCCGATGCCGCAACGGCTTCGCCACACCCTGCCCCGGGTCGGCGCCCTGGTCGAGGGGCCGGCGTTCCATCCGTATCTGAGCGGGCAGGCCAATCTGGCCCGGCTCGACGCCGCCGACCGGGACGCCGACGCCCGTACTGCCGGGCGTCGGATCGACGCGGCCCTGGACCGGGTCGGTCTGCTGGCGGCCGCTCGAAAGCACTACCGGGCCTACTCTCTTGGGATGCGCCAGCGGTTGGCCATCGCGGCCGCGCTGCTGTCGCCGCGGGACCTGCTCGTCCTCGACGAGCCGACCAACGGGCTCGACCCGCAGGGCACCCGCGAGGTCCGTCATCTGGTCACCTCCCTGGCCGCCGACGGGGCGACCGTGCTGGTGTCCAGCCACCTGCTGTCCGAGGTCGAGCAGATGTGCACCCATCTCGGCGTGATGCACGTGGGCCGGATGGTCGCGCAGGGCACGGTCGAGGAGGTTCGGTCCGGCAACGCCCGGGTCGCTCGCGTGGACACCGACCGCCCGCAGGACGCCGCGCGGGTGCTGAGCGGCCTCGGGTTGACCGAGGTCACGGTGGCCGGGCATCTGGCCCAGGGCGTGGTCGGGTCGGTACCGATCGAGAAGATCGTCCCCGCTCTGGTCGCGGACGCGGTGCCGGTGCTGGGCTTCACCGTCCAGGCCCCCAGCCTGGAAGACCTGTTCGTATCTCTGACCGGGGAGGGCTTCGATGTCAGTGGGTGAGACGAGCCAGCTGCGAATGCCCGAACCGGGCGGGGCCGCCCGGCCGCGGGTCCGGATGACGACCCGCTTCCTGCGGTCGGAACTGCGAATCATCTTCGGCCGGCGACGCAACCAGGCCGGCCTCGGGGTGCTGGCCGTGGTCCCGATCGTCATCGCGGTGGCGGTCAAGGCCTCCTCCGGACCGGCCCGGGGCGGCGGCCCCGACTTCTTCGCCTCGATCGTCGGCAACGGCCTGTTCGTGGCGCTGGCCGCGCTGACGATCGAGCTGACGCTGTTCCTGCCGCTGGCCGTGGCCGCGATCTCCGGCGATGCCGTGGCCGGAGAGGCCAACCTGGGGACCCTGCGGTACCTGCTGACGGTGCCGGTCGGGCGGACCCGCCTGCTCGTCGTCAAGTTCGCGGCCATCACCATCTTCGCCTTCGCCGCCACCCTCCTGGTCGCCGTGGTCGGGGCGGTGGCCGGGCTGATCCTGTTCGGGGGCGGCAACATGACGCTGCTGTCCGGCTCCCAGATCTCGATGGGTTCCGCGCTGCTGCGGGTGCTGTTGACGGTGGCCTACCTCGCGGCCGGGCTCGCCGCCCTGGGAGCGATCGGCCTGTTCGTCTCTACGCTGACCGAGCAACCGATCGCCGCCATGATCGCCGTCGTCATCCTCGACGTCGCCATGTTCATCATCGACTCGTTGCCCCAGTTGGCCTGGCTGCACCCATGGCTGCTCACCCACTGGTGGACTTCGTTCGGCGACTTCTTCCGAGCGCCGATGGCGTGGTCGGACCCGACCCGCGGGCTGCTCACCGCCGCCGGGTACGCGCTGGTGTTCTTCCTGGCCGCCCGCGCTCGTCTCGGCGGCAAGGACATCACCAGCTGAGACTCACGGGCTGCCGAGCCGGGCGCGAGGCGTCCGGCTCGTCCGGAACGGGCCGCCCAGGACGCTCACAAGTGCTCTGACCTGCGGATTTCAAGCCGACCGGGCGTGCATGTTAATCTCGTCAGGTTGCTCGGGCGAGTGGCGAAATGGCAGACGCGCACGGTTCAGGTCCGTGTCCTGGAAACGGGGTGGGGGTTCAACTCCCCCCTCGCCCACCAAGGGTAGTTCAGGTAGCTACTCCGCAGTATGTTCGGAAAACCCTGTCACGGCTTCGGTCGGCAGGGTTTTCTGCTGTTCGAGGGTGTGCACGGCGGGCGTCGGGCGGGTCGAGAGCTCAACTCGGAGGTGGCGGATAGCAAAATGCCCGCCAAGGCCGCCGACGACCTGGTCGGCTACACCCGGCCGGAGAGGCCACGCCAAGACGCAGTGGATCAACGGCAACGGCAGAACCGTCCTCACCACCGACAACGTTGGCTGGATGGTCTGGTCGCCGAACAATCAGTGGGGTCGCCGCCCGGTAACGAGGCGCAGGTTCTAACGAAGAGGACGTTCCACTTCCCTGCCACCAGCGGAAGAGCTGCGGCGAAGTTCATTGCCATCGACAACGACGGCAACGCTCTCACCCTTGGCGCGGACGGTGCGAGCGTCGTCCAAATCAACACGCCGACCGGGACGACGAAGCCACTGACCACCCAGTCTGATGTCACGGCGATCGACACCATCGGAAGCTGGACCCGATACACGGTGAACAACACCTACGGACTTGGCTACGTGATGGTCCAGCCCACCAGATAGCAGCCAACATCCGAACAAGCTCCCCCGGCTGTGGTACAGCGGCATCGCGCTTGACGGGCATTGTGGGCGACGTGACCAACACAGAGCAGTTCGTCCCATACTCACCCCTCGTCAGTCTGGGTTACGAGGGTCGCAGCGTGGACGAGATGATCCACGAGCTCGTTGAGGCCGGAGTCTCTGTGCTTGTAGATGTTCGGCTCACGCCCTCTCTCGTAAGCCGGGCCTGTCGAAGCGCCGCCTTGCCAGCGCGTTGGCGGACAGCGGCATCGGCTACGTTCACCTGCGGGAACTTGGAAATCCAAAGGACAACCGCGACCACTGCCGCGCGGGGGACCCTGCGAGCCGAAACCGGTTCCTGCAGCTGCTCGAGACATCCGAGGTGGAGGTCGCGTTGCGTCACATCGCCGAGTTGATGGAGGGCGGGGTGGTCGCACTGCTGTGCTTCGAAAACGACCACCAGACCAGCCACAGGCAGCTTGTCGGTGCCGCACTTGTCCGAGACATGCCGGATTTGGAGCTTGTCCACTTCTGACCCGGTCAGAACAGCGACCGCTCCGGCGGCGTTCGTCTCTGCGGGTAGTAGATGCCGAGCACGGTGAACGATTGCCTGCGGGTGATCGCCGCCTGGTTGCCCACAAAGATGAGGGGTCCCGGTCCGGGCTGAACATCTGCTCCATGAACTTGGTCTGAATCGACGCGCGTAATGCCGTGTCTTCCAGTCTCCGGGCGCGCCGTTGGAGGGCTGTGAGCTCCCAGTCGATGATGCGTTGGGTGTGACTTTTGCAGGCCGGGGTCAGACACCAGTATCGAAGGCGGACCTTGAGTCGGGGCGGCTCCAGCATCGCGGCGGCCGGCGGACCGAATAGTGACTCTTGGGTGGCTTCGGCGGTGAGTATGTTCAGTTGGTCGGGGGTCCACGGTCCGGTGGGTTCGAACTTCAGAAGCGGGTCTACCTTCGCCGGACGAATTGCCCCCAACGATGTGGCGTCTGCGTCCGCTTTGACACCTGCGTTGAGCTCGCACATAGTCAGTCCCACAAGAGGCTCCACCCAGTCGGCGCGCCGCTTCCATGGCGGCAGAACGTCACCGACGATCAGCGAGGTGGCGACTATCTTCGCGCTCTCCGGACGCCTGTCTTTGGTCGACTCGTGAACTTGCACCTTGATCACCGCACACTTTTTGAACTGCTACGCGCCCTGCAGGTAGCGAAACGGCACCGGGTAGGGCCGGATCCAGCGGGGCCGGTCAACCATCATGACACCCGCGACGCACACGGTGTCCCCGTACCCAGCCGACGGTTGGGGACTTGCCTTGACCGTGACGAGGACGCTAACGGTTGCCTTCGCCTGAGCCAGCTGGAGAACAGTTAGCTTGTCCGACGGCGTGTTCGCGGTGGTCACAGGCCCGACCGTAGCGAACACACGCGGCCAGCTGCCCTCCCCGGCGTGTGTCGCAGGCACCGGGTTTCGCGCCCCACCGTGCATTGCGACGTAAAATACTTCGCTTCATGCACCAGTCC
The DNA here is from genome assembly GCF_900104535.1 of Nakamurella panacisegetis. Lineage (NCBI taxonomy): Bacteria > Bacillati > Actinomycetota > Actinomycetes > Nakamurellales > Nakamurellaceae > Nakamurella > Nakamurella panacisegetis. The sequence goes on from NZ_LT629710.1 coordinate 1,520,141, forward strand.
AGGAAAGCCCGCTCGACCAGAATTCCAAGGAATCCCAGCGGGGCAGAGAAATAGATGTCATCCGTCATTGCGACAGGCGCCGCGAACCCATGACGCGACGTGCCAATGTTTCATCATGGAACGCAGGTGCTGCCGGCGAGAGCGAGCCGATCGAGGACAGAGGCTGGGTATTGCGGCCGAGTTCTACTCGGCCACCGGCGGCAGAGACGCGAGCAGCCCTTCGGCGTCTGATCTCACTTCGGCGGGGCTGTCCATCATTGCCTGCTTGAGCAGTGAGGAGGCCAGTGGCACACGGCCTTCAGCGAGGGCCTGACGGGCTTGGTAGACCTGGGCCATGGCCACTGCCGGCCGATCCCCGGAAGCGATGGCCGCGGCCCACAGCTCATTCGCGCTCGCGAGTTGACCGGCCGCTGCCCGTACGTGCCCGAGGCTGGCAGCGGCGACCGCTCGGGGCCCTGACAGTGCGTCCCCTTTCTTGAACTCGCCCACTGCTGCTTCGAGCAAGGGGCGGGCGGCGTCGACGTCGTTGGTCAATCGAATCAGCTGCTCTCCGATGTTGCCCCGGGCCATGTCCCGGAGCGGTGACTGTGTGGACGCAGCCACTCGGTGCCACAACGCGAATCCCTGTGCGGTTTCGCCGACATACATCATCATGGCTCCCAACCAGATGAGTTCGGGATCGGTGAGGTCCGACAAAGTCGACGACGCGATGGCCAAACAGTCGGCAGCTGCACCGGCTCGATCTCCGGCCGCGAGGCGGATCTGGGCCCTGAGCGCGAGTGCAGGGCCGCCGGCGCGCGGCGGGACCGAGGAACTGGCGAAGATGTCAGTCAAGATGGCACCGGCCCGGTCGGGAAGCCCGGCCGCGTTCGCCGCGCGGTTCAACTCGACCAGGACCAGCGGCGACTGGTCGGCTAGCTGTTGAACCCCGACAGGTTGGTGATGACCTGAGTCCGGTGGATCGGCGGGAGGCCTCGTAGTGCGGTGTGCGGTCGATGGTAGTTATAGCGATGCAGGAACCCCGGTATCGCCGCGATCCGCTCCTGGTCGTTGTTCCAGGCGCGGGCGTAGGAGGCATTCCTGGGCCAGGGTGCGGTTGAACCGCTCGACCTTGCCGTTGTTTGCGGCCGGTAGGGCCGGGTGTACTTGTGGGTGATCGCATCGTCGGCCAGGGCGGCGTTGAAGATGCGGGAGCGGTAGCAGGGGCCGTTGTCGCTCAGCACCCGGCGGATCGTCTCGATGCCGTGGGCGGCGAAGAACGCCTTTGCCCGCAGCCAGAAACCGACTGCGGTGACGGCCTTCTCGTCGTCGAGTGCCTCGGTGTAGGCCAGCCGGGAGTGGTCGTCGATCGCGGTGTGCAGGTAGCAGTACCCGATCCGCGGACGGCGCTGGGACTTCTTGTGTCCGACGCTGCCGCGGCCGTGCGCCCACCAGCCGCCGTCGGGGATCCGGCCGACCTTCTTCACGTCCAGGTGCACCAGGTCACCGGCCAACGGATGCTCGTACCGGTTTTTGGGCTGCTGCCGCAGGTCGGCTCCGGTGACGTCCAGGTCCGCCAGCCGGGACACGCCCCGCCGCACCAAGATCCGGTGCACCGTCCAGGCGTGCATCGTGATGCCGAACTCGGCGAGCTCCGCGGTCAGCATCACCGGCCCGAGCTTCATGCTACGCCGCAGGTACTCGACCAAGTCTTCGATCTGCGGGTCGGTCTGTCCCGGACACGACGCAGGGCGGGAGGACCGGTCGTGCAGACCGTCGAGGCCGCATTCCCGCCACCGGGCATGCCACTTCGCCAGGGTTTGCCGGGCGATGCCGGCTTCGGCGGCGACGTGGCAGATCGGCCGGCCAGAATCGACGCGCTCGCACAGGCGTCGGCGGCCTTCCGCGGTCAGCGGGGCGTTACGGTGGGACACGAGGGTCTCCTGCGTGGTTCTGGTGTATTGCTTGGTCGCTTCACACCACACCAGGGGACCCTCACCCATCCCCGGAACCCCGTCACCTCGGCGTGTCACCAACCTCCGGGGGTACAACATCTAGGTCGTCGCACGTCGTCTCGTTACAATGCCTGATCCGGACGAGGATGCGAAGGCTTGAGAGGACAAGACATGCCACGACCGAGGCGTTTCCTGAAAGTTTGGCGCCCCATCGTCTTCGGCGGGCTCTTTGTGGCTTCCACAACCTTCGGGCTTGCTTGGCACTTCACAGCTAAGTCTCAAATACCAACCCTGAGCGCTGCCGAGCCACTCCGCATCGAAGCTTGGGCTTCAGACCCGACGGTTCCTATTAGGATTCAAGTCGAGGTTGTTCCCCACTTGTATGCTACCGGGATCTCTGAATCTTCCGAAGACTCAGCACTCGAAACCTTAAGTGTCCAAGCGGAAAGGCCAGTCGATGTGCTCATCATTACTAACCGTCAGGATCGCCCGCAATATTCCGGTCCTCAGGTGCAGACTAAGCCAAAATTTCAACGGTCGGCTGACTGGAATCACATCGACGCCGCTCGCGATATCGAGGATCAGTGGGCTTACGTGGCTCACATTGCTGGCGGGTTCAAGCAATTTGACGAGTCGAGCATAGTCGGCGATTTCGATGGTGAACCCGGAGCTGTGTACTCAACGACAGATGCATTCAATGCTCGGATGCCCGAAATCGCCGACAATGAGTTTGGAAATCCTTACCGGCCCGCTTATGCGTTTGGCCCCGAATCGAAGACTGACGACGTGAGTCAGCTAACCGGGCCAGAGCCAGGCGGCGATCATATCGTTCCTAACGATTTTGCGCTTTCGCACTGGCCGATCTCTGGCCCTCCCTACCCGACAATCAATCCACGCGTACTATTCTGGGAGCCTCAGGCGCTTACTAGCTCCGAACTTCTAGTCGGCGCCAGTGACGCGCTAGTCCGTAAGTCTATTCGAGATAGTGGACAGCCCTCGGGCGTGTTGCAAGGCGGTGAGTTTACTTGGCAAGGAACGTACTCGTTAAGGCCATCGTTAGAGGCAGTTTCCCCGGAGGCCGACGATAGACATTCGAGGCTGGACTTCCTATCAGGTGTCGCGCTGGCGACCGCTGCCGCTGCATTCATCGCCTTAGTTCAAGAGCGGTGGGAGACGAAGGAGGGCCGGGCTTCCGGTTCTAGGGCGACTGATAGGGATAAGTCAACGCGAAAGATGCGACTTTCCCCCGCGTCCACCGAGATCCTCGGAGAAGTCTCCGCTGTTTCCAGTTCAAGAGCCTCGCCAAGGCCAACAGCGCTGACTCGCTCAAAATTCAGAAGCTTTCCCAAGGCAGCTGCGCGACCTGCGTCCAAGTTGGCAAGCCCATCCGAGTCCAGCTCAGGCGCCGTGGAACCGGCACCACCATGTTGATGACGACGTCGTCATCGATAGCGTCGAGGATCTCGGTCATGCAGACCTCTTGATCTGCCGGCCACGGACGATGTGACCCGTGTTAAATGGGGGACTCGTCAATGCGGCAGGTGCAGAAGGTGCCGCCCGGATCGTCCGGGGCTTGAGGGAGGGGGAAGGTGACATCGCCGCCTGATGACACTTTCGTGGTGTCGATGGGCAGGACGTCCCAGGTTCGCGGCAGGTCGTCGTGATAGATAGTCAGATTCCGAAACTGCGCGGATAGGCGGAGGTCGCGGTCACGCGGAACCAGGTGGTTTCCCTATCTAGGTCGTGCGCTTAGCCGTAGCCGTCGCCCAGCTCGTGGCCCGGTTCAGTACAGCGGTGTCTCGCTGGACAGCCAGGCCTCCTCGCCAAGGACATCCGCGGCGGTCAGGCGTGCGGCGGCGGTTCGGTGAATAGCTCGGTTAACAACGCCGCGGCGCGGCGGGAGGCCTCCGCGATGTACTGGGTCTTCAGATCTACTCGCGTGTCATCGCCCTTATCCTTCGGCCGAGCAAAGCGGTAGGGGTACCTTACCGATCATGGACCGCCTGTACACCGCGTTCGAGGATCAGTTCGAGTTGCAGTTCGGCGATGGCTGGATGTGGCAGCATCACCGGGATGGACGTGGACGCGATGGGTTTGACGGTGTTCCGCGGACGGGTCGGTGATCACGAGAGCTGTGCGTACCGCTATGGACACACACCCGTTCGACGCCTGGCGCCACCACGTTGATGCCTGGGTTCGGCAGGCGGCGTGCCCGCGCCATGGGCTTGCCGGTGCGGGGGAGTGGGGGTGATGGTCAAAGACCGCCAGTTCCACCTCACGCGCTCAGGACGTGGAGTCTTAGAGCCCCATCGGTGAACTCCTCCGCCCCTCATATTGACAGGAACGACATGGCGAATCGCAACTACACCTTGCCCACCATCAAGACCCTGTTCGGCCAGGCCAGTAAGTGCGCCTGGCCCGGCTGCGGTGAATCCCTGATCCTCACCGACCGCGGGGCTGAGACAGTAATCGCCGAGATAGCCCATATTCGATCGGAGAAGCCAGGCGGTCCCCGCTATGACCCGACCTTCAAGGACGCTATCGACGGAGCAGCCAACCTGATGCTGCTGTGCGGCCGACACCACAAGCCGATTGACCGGCACGACAACCTCTACAGCATCGCTGAGCTACTCCAGTGGAAGGCTGACCAAGTGGCTGGCGCCGGCAGCGGCACCCACATTTCCGACGCAGAGGCACGGCTCTTCGGAGGTCTGACGCCCGAGGAACGAGCAGCAATCACCGAGATTGCGAAGCTCACGAGTCGTGTCGAGTCGGCCTGCTCCCGCGTCCGTGATGACCTGAATCGTCTCGAAAGCGAGCATGCGGAAGCAGTGCGAGAGATGCAGAGAACGGTCGGGCCGTCTTACGAAATTCATGACGATGGCACCGAGAAGGTCATCTATCCCACCGATCTGCCACGAGTTGAGGACTACCGATGGATGGAAGCCCGAAGCGACATCCTTCGAGCTGCAGCGCCTCTCATCAATCAAGCGCTTGACGCGCTGGCCGAGCAGGTCGCAGTCCTTCGGATGATGAACCCGTTTCTGGGCGGCCCTGCCAACACTGTCCTACTCACTGCTCAAGGGGCGGGCCAGCACGTCGTTGGTGAAGACGCTCTCAACGTCTCCTTGGCAGCAATGCACGGAGCCCTGGAAGAACTTTGGGAAACAACGCAACCATAGATATGCCTCAGGTAACTGAGGTATCTATGGACATCTATGATATGACCGGAACCGAGCGCCCTCATCCTTTGAGCATTCGCCAGGGCGGCCAGTCGACGCCGGCAGCGTTACAGGCATCTGGAATCTTGATTTACGCTTGCCAGGGTGATGGGACCACCGCGTTGCCACTTGGGTTCCAGTGATCGTTGCACCACCGGAGGACTGTGGGAGCGGGATCGTGAACGAGAACTCGACACGGCAGAGGCAATCTGGTGTGGAGCTGCTGCTGGCGGAGCGGGAGCTTTACCGTCTGATGATGGCGCAGGGAATAGGTAGCTCACGGATCTGCCGGGAGCTGGGGATCAGCCGTCGGACGGGCACCAGATGGCGGTACGGACGCCGGGAGGACCGGCCTGGTCGGCAGCCACTGTTCTACCCGCCGGTGGCCACAGCTCCGCCTCCGGTCATCTCAGCGCGGTTCCTGTCGGTGCAGGAACGGCTGACGATCGCTGACCTGCACCGGGCGGGCAGGTCCGGTCGGTTCATCGCCGCGGAGTTGCACCGCTCGCCGTCGACGATCAGTCGGGAAATCGCCCGCAACGCCGACGAAGGCACCGGCGAGTACCGGCCGCACGCCGCACAGAGCAAGGCCGCTGCCCGGCGGCCGCGGAGCAGCGCCGGGAAGCTGGCCGGCGATCCTGAGTTGCGGGATTTCGTGCAGAGTTGCTTGGAGAAGCGTTGGAGCCCTGAGCAAATCAGCAAGGTGCTGCCGACCGAGTTCCCCGATCAACCCGGCCGGCATGTGGTGCACGAGACGATCTATCAAGCTTTGTACGTCAGCGGCCGGGGTTTGACCCGGGAGCTCACCAAGTCGTTGCGCACCCAGCGGGTACGACGAAAGCCGCACCGGAAGGGTGAGAACCGCCGCGCACGTTCGTTTGTCGATCCAATGGTGATGATCACCGACCGCCCCGTCGAGGTGCTGGACAGGGCGGTGGCCGGCCACTGGGAGGGGGACCTCATCACCGGCGCGCGCAACGTGTCAGCCATCGGCACCATGGTCGAGCGCACCACCAGGTTCGTGGTCCTGCTGCACCTGCCGGATGATCATTCCGCCGCTACAGTGCGCGATGCGCTGATCGCTGCGATGGACACCTTCCCTCAGGAGCTGCGCCGGTCGTTGACCTGGGATCAGGGTGGTGAGATGGCCTACCACCGCGGCGTCACCATCGCGACCGGCATGCCGGTGTTCTTCTGCGAGCCCCGCAGCCCATGGCAGCGCGGATCGAACGAGAACACCAATGGGCTGCTGCGCCAGTACTTCCGCAAGAGCAGCGACCTGAGTGTCTACACCCGGGAACACCTCGACGTCGTCGCAGCCGAGTTGAACGGCCGACCGCGAAAGGTCCTCGGCTGGCAGACCCCACCCGCCCAACTCGCTAAGCTTCTGGCATCGGAAAACTGACGACCTGGTGCAACGATCGCTAGAAACCAAGTGGCAGAAACCAGGCCGAGGTGGTCCCATCACGATGGCAAGCGACACTTGATCGAAGCCTTGCGCAGGGGAGCCGGCTCTTCGTGCGTCACCACTGTGTGGCCCAACCAGTCCGCCTGATTCGGCATGCCGTTATGGACGATGGCACCAGCCGCTGGCGTGTCCCCGGTGGATGAGGCCGAGTTGATTTAGAGTCCTGTTGCCCCAGGTGAGGGGCAGGAAGGACATGATCGGGATGGCTGGTAGGAAGCGTCATTCGGCGGAGGACATTGTTCGCAAGCTGCGCCGGGCGGATGAGTTGACCGCTGCGGGGAGGACGATGGAAGAGGTCGCCGCGGAGCTGGAGGTGTCGGCGCCGACGTTGTACAACTGGCGCCGGCAGTACGGCGGGTTGGACGGCGACTCCGCGAAAGAGCTCAAGGACCTTCGAGAGCAGAACAGCCGACTGAAGCGGCTGCTGGCCGAGGCGGAGCTGGAGAAGGACGCCTTGCGGGAGGTGGCGAAGGGAAAATTCTGAGCCCGGCAGCGGCACGCCGCGCGGTGGACATGCTCATCGACACAATGAAACTGTCGCAGCGGTTGGCGTGCAGAGCTGTTGGGCTCAATCGGTCCACCTACCAGCGCCGCCCGATCGCTCAGACACCGGCGGATCCGGACGCTGACCTGCGGGCCTGGCTGCGCCGCTACGCCACCCAGCACCCGCTGCACGGGTTCCGGCGAGCCTGGGCTGCGTTGCGGCACGACGAGGGCCGGCAGGTGAACAAGAAAAAGGTCCACCGCCTCTGGATGGACGAAGGACTGCAGGTCAGGATCTACCACCCCCGCAAACGCGTCGGCATCAACAGCGTCCCGCAGATCGCGGCGGACGCGCCGAAGGTGGTGTGGGCCATCGACTTCCAATACGACTCGACCGTCGACGGGAAGGCCATCAAGATCGCGTCGATGATCGACGAACACACCCGGCAGTCGATGCTGCACATCGTCGAGCGGTCGATCACCGCCGACCGCCTGGTCACACACCTGCAGCAGGCGTTCGACGAGTGCGGCGGCCCACCCCAGGTGCTGCGCATGGACAACGGCCCCGAGTTCATCTCCGATGCACTGCAGGACTTTTGCCGCAACAAGGTCGGCCTGATCTACATCCCGCCCGGCACGCCCTGGAACAACGGGCACATCGAATCATTCAACAACCGACTCCGAAGGGAATGCCTGAACCGCAACCACTGGACGAACCTCCGAGAAGCCCGAGTGGTCATCGGCGACTTCAAGGAAGACCACAACCATCGGCACCGCCACTCGGCGCTGGGCTACCTCACACCCGCCGAGTACGGTGCCCAGTGCACCCACACCCACCAACCGGTGGGCTGTGAGATCGAACCATCAACCCCAAGGCTCTAGCACTGCCCGGCCTACAAAACGGGGACCTGCCACCGCCACTCGATGCGTCACCGGAGCTGCAAACGGTCGTATGTGATAGACCCGCAAGCATGGCCGTCGTTGCCGACACCCTGAGCGTCATCGGGTCCAACGAATGCCAGATCGAAATCCTCCCCGCGTAACCCAGCTCTCTCGATGAGTTGCGAAGCGTCGGATCGTTCTGCACTACGTTGTCACCTGGCCGCTCGTGACCCCATCCTTAACGACAGGCCTATCTGGGTGGACAATCACGGACGTTCTGCCAGCTCCGCGGGTAGCGTCCAGCCAGGTACGAGATCGCGGGCTTCGGCGTTCGCGTCGTCGGACGTATGGCCACCGGCGTTGAGGTTGAGGTCACCTACAGCGGAACGACCGGGGAAGGGCGCACAAGGCGCACGCTGTCAGCGGACCATCCGCTGAGTTTCGCGATGGGAGACAGATGAGGCTCGTGTCGACGAGTTAGTCTCGAGAAACAGAAACTATGTATCCAAATCAAGGGTAATCAGAGCCTGCCCACGCAGCTTCTCAAGCAACTGCTCGTACGCGACGCGTTCCTCGACGTCAAGGTCATCGCGCTGTATGGCATCTTCTACAAAAGCAACCAGAAAGCTGAAGATCGCCGAGCGCCGGTTCAGGTTAACGTACTCCAACCCTAGAGGCTGCCGCCAGGGAGTCTCGCTTCTCCAATCGGCTGGGTTTGGCCAAACGGACGAGTCCCCGAGCTCAGTCATGAGTTCCGGCTTTCCCTTGGCCAAGCTGCTCTCGGTGAACAGCCAAGCTGAATTTGGCTTCTCAGGATTCAGGCGCTGGAATGATTTTTGGGAAATAGCCCGCTCGATTTGAAATTCCCATTCACGCCATTCTGCGTCCCGAGCAAAGTACAGTACGAACATTTGATCCATCACTTCCGGTCGCGAATCCGCCTTCGCTGCCGCTAGACTGACCGCAAACTCGTTCCATATCTGGGCAGGTTCGTACGCAATGGCGACGGCTCGCGGCCATTGCGTGTAGGGCCTGAGCACCGAGTTATACCTGCTCAACCAGAACGACGACTCTCCGATTTCCCAAGATGGTCTAAGTGCTCCGGCCGGGTGGACGAGACTAGACTGAAAGAAGGAGTTCTCAATTATCATTTCTGGTGCTCCGCGCACTACCGGCCGCCAAAGCGCATACTGCTGAGCTGCAACGGAGGCGTGGTTGTATGCGTCCCGATCAAGCTCAAAGTAGCCAACCCTAAGTCCAGCATCCAGCCATCCGAGATTCTCTCGAAGGAGAACAATTTGTAGAGAGAGAGAGGCGTTGGCTGCCTTGGGCGCAGACGCTACCTGGAGTCGTTCGACGATCGGGTCAATAAAATCCTCGATGAATGCCTTCGCCTGTAAAACCGAGTCGATGTCGACCATCTTACGACCCACCATTCTCGATCAGTTCCCATGGTGTGCTATAGGCTTCGCTCGGTTTGCAGATCGATACATGAGATTGCCCCGGGACAGAGTTAGAATTGCGATCTGTCTTGTAATCTTCAACCTGCACGACTGTATCGGGATTTGCCCAAAGTACGTCAGGATGAAGTGCCGGCACGCTGCGATTATACAGCTTTGCAAGCTCTTCCGTGAGATCTCTCGTATTCGCCAGCAGCTGCGAGCGCTTAGGATCTAGCTCACTGTATGTCGGCGACTTCCGGAGGAGGAAACTAGCAATCCTTCCGAGGCCCATTAGCTCGCCGAGAGTTAGCCAACCTGTCGGAAAGAAGCCTTGGGTTGCCGGGCTGAAGAGGACGAGTCGCGCCTTCAATAGTGGGGGTTTCATTGCGAGTGTCACCTTCATGAATCCTTCGGCGGTGTTCCCAACCCTGACACGACTAGCGGCTTCGTGCCACTCTTTTGTAAGGGCGACCACCAGTCGTCGCAGGATGACGCCGCCCAGCGAATGGCCAACAAGTATGAGTTCATCGTACGGGTCGCTCCCGTCGCGGATGGGCATACCAAGTACGAATCGAAACTTCTCAGGCACAAGGGGAAAGAAGTCAGGGAAGACATGTAAGAGTCTGTGCACCACCCCCAGTGTGTTCTCGTGCAAGGAGTCGTAGCCTACGAAGAGCATGTCCGCTTCTGCCCACCAGTCGCGATCCCCTGGCATGTCGAATTGCTGCCACGTCGAGATCGCATGACCACCGAAGCCATGCACGAAGACAACCAGACGCGTTGCACGCTGTCTCGCCATATAGATCGTGCTTCCGTGACCCAAAGCTTCGACGTCACGCGGCACATGCGTCTTCATTCGTACATGATATGTCAAGCTGTCCGCACCCGAAACGTCACCTTCTCCCTTCTCAACGCCACATACAGCCCCATCACCACCGAGTCCAGCAGGTCAGGGCTGAAGCCGAGCCGCTCCTTGATCTTCTCCTTCTTCTCGACACGCAGGACCTTGTCGGTGGTGTCGAAGTGGTGGGGACTGTCCCGCAAACGGTGTTTCCGGCCCGACACGCTGAGCCCGAGTGGCCGGCGGGGAAGGTGCCGTGATGACTACGACACTTGATGCTGTGAACGCGAGGAAGAGACCCGACCCCACGGCTGAAGCCGCTGCGGCGGCGGAGTTGGTCCGGATGGCGAAGGAGAAGGGCTGGTCGTTCACCGGCCCGGATGGGCTGCTCAAACAGCTCACCAAGACGGTCTTGGAGACCGCGCTGAACGAGGAGATGACCGAACACCTCGGATACGAAAAGCATGACCCTGCGGGTCGGGAGTCCGGGAACATCCGCAACGGCACCCGCGCCAAGACGGTGCTCACGGAGTCCACCGGGCATGTGGACATCGACGTGCCCAGGGACCGGGCGGGCACGTTTGAGCCGCACATCGTGAAGAAGCGGCAACGCCGGCTGACCGGGGTCGATGAGATTGTGTTGTCGTTGTATGCGAAGGGTCTGACCAGCGGGGAGATCTCGGCGCACTTCGCCGAGATCTATGGCGCGTCGGTGTCGAAGGAGACGATCTCACGGATCACCGACAAGGTGATCGAGGAGATGCAGACCTGGCAGGCCCGCCCGCTGGACTCGGGGCGGTTTCTAGCGAACGTTGCGAATCATTGAGTTGCCAGTCGGCGGTCCCATCGTCGCATGAGCTGTGCTGGTGTGCGATCCGCCAGGCACAGGCGTGGTCGCGAGTTCATTTCCGCTGTTACCTGAGCGAGGTGGGCGGCGGTGATGAGCGAGAGGTCGGTGCCCTTCGGAAAGTACTATCTCAAGAGGCCGTTGGTGTTTTCGTTGCTGCCTCGCTGCCAGGGTGAGTGTGGATCCGCGAAGTAGATTTTGATCTTGGTGGCCCGTTCGATCCGGTCGTGGTGAAACATCTCGTTGCCCTGGTCCCAGGTCAGTGTGCGACGCAGCGCTGGTGGCATGCCGGCGAACACAGCGATCAGTGCGTCACCGACGGATTGGGCCGAATGTCCGTCGGGCAGTGGGACCAGGACGGTGTGTCTGGTCTTGCGTTCGACCAGTGTTGCGATCGCAGACCGTTGTCCCGCACCGATGATGAGGTCACCTTCCCAGTGACCGACCTGACCGCGACGCTCGACCACGGCCGGCCGGCTTGAGATCGACTTCATCTTGGTCAACTGCTTCATCGCGCCTTCACGGGTTCGGCCCCTACCTCTGCGGTGGCGGTAGATACGGGCCGTACGCAGGTTGCTAGGGGTCGCGGCGCAGATCAGCCCGCGGTAGACGCCCGCGTAGATGGTCTCGGCGCAGACGTGCCAATCGGGTCGATTGCGGTAGCGGCGCCGCAGCCATCGACTGATCTGTCCCGGCGACCATCGGGTCTTGAGCTTGCCGGCGACCACTGCGCGAAGTTGGTCGTCCGCGGCGAATCGGTGCGGCTTGGGTCGCCGACGTCGCTCGTGGGCTTGGTTGTGGGCGAACCACGGCTGATATCTGCCGTCGGCCTTGCTGTTCCTGGCGATCTCCCGATAAACGGTCTGGAAGCTGCGACCGATGCGGGCAGCGATCGACTTCACCGGCTCTCCCCGGGCCAGCCCGTCGGCGATCTCGATCCGGTCGTCCTGATTGAGGTAGCGGTTGCTGATCGGCGTATCGACATAGCTCACGCTGCCAGCGTCGATGAACCACAGCGATCCGCAGCTCAAGGACACGCCGACCATCTCCGACGCCGCAGCCCCGGACAGGCCAGTTCGGATCAGCTCAAAATATCGTCGTTTGACCGCAGCCGGCATCTTGTTGGCAGCGAATCTAGGCATGTCGTACTCCGCTCGTCAGGATTCACGACGTTCGCTAGAAACCGCCAGGTGTATGCGGCGGTGTTCATCGACGCGATCGTGGTCAAGATCAGGGACGGGCAGGTCGCTAACCGGCCGATCTATGCCGCGATCGGGGTCACCTTGGACGGGGAGAAAGACATCCTGGGGTTGTGGGCAGGCACCGGCGGTGAAGGCGCCCAGTTCTCCGATGGGCGTGCTCACCGACGTCCGCAACCGCGGCGTGAAGGACGTGTTCTTCCTCGTCTGCGACGGGCTGACGGGCCTGCCGGAGGTCGCCGGCAACGTCTGGCCGCTGTCAACGGTGCAGACCTGCATCATTCACCTCATCCGCAACACGTTCCGGCTGGCGTCCCGGAAGGACTGGGATGCGTTGAAGCGGGATGTGAAACCGATCTACACCGCGGCGAACGCCGCCGCGGCGCGGGCGGCGTTCGACGACCTAGCTGACAAGTGGGGTAAACGGTATCCAGCTCTGATCAGGTTGTGGGACAACGCTTGGGAGGAGTTCATCGGAGTTCCTGGACTACGACGTGGAGATCCGTACCGTCATCTGCTCGACCAACGCGATCGAGTCGCTCAACTCCCGGTACCGGCGGGCGATCAAGGCCCGAGGCCATTTCCCCACCGAGCTGGCCGCGTTAAAGTGCCTGTACCTGGTCACCAGGTCCCTGGACCCGACCGGCACCGGCCGCACCCGATGGAGGATGCGGTGGAAACCCGCCTTGAACGCTTTCGCCGTTACCTTCGCCGACCGGTTCCCGGCCGCGGAGAGCTCCTGATGATCAACGCCGGAAACACCGTTTATGGGATAGACCCTCACAGACCACTAGGTCAGCTTGTCAGATGCCACCAAGTGCTGATGGCTTTGAGATCTGCGGCCATGATTCTCACCAGTTCCGTCCGGGTGGAATCGGAGTCGGTGCGTGAGTATCTGGTACCGAGAGGTATAGCGGCGGCCGTCGAGGCGGTCGGAGCTGCCCAGGCGGTTGTCATTTGTGGTCCGGCCTCTCGGATCGCCGCTGCGGCGAAGTTCGTGAAGGCGGCCACTACCTCCACCGGAGCGTGCATCTCCAGCAGCGCTTGGTGGTGGGAGATTGAGGTTTTGATGTCCGATAGGGCGCTGGACAGCATCAACCAGTTGTTGGGATCGTCTGTCTTGCGTCGGATTCGGTAGGGACCTTCGAGGTAGGCCTCGACGGTGCCGATGGCGTTGCCGTAGAGGGTGGCTCGTTCGTTTCTGCGTGCGATCTTGCGTTGGATGGTGTAGCCGATGACCGCGACGGTCGCAGCGACGAGCCCAGCGATGATTGTCGAGGCCTGTGACCAGCCGAATCCGTCGAAGAACGGCTTATCGGCCGCTGCGGTCGGCGTGATCATGCTGCCTTCTGATTCAACCCGTGGGGGGCTTCGTCGCCGAGCCAGTGCCCGCCGCCGGCCCTCCAGAGCGCCTCGAAGGCGAGGTGATCACCGACGATGTAAAGCAGGTCGAGTAGTCCCTTGTCGGGGGTCCAGCGGCGCTCTGGTGGGTCGCCGGGGTAGTAGAGGCATAGTGAGTCGTCGGGCATGCGGTGGGGGGATAGCATCCCGGTTTCGGCCCAGACCCGTGGGTAGTCCTGGGGGCTGAGTCCGAAGGTCTCGTATGCCGGGGCGGCGTAGAAATTGATCGCTACCTCGGTTAGGTCGTTTGGGCCACGGATGTCCAGTGCCACCTGGTACTTCAGCGTTCCGGGTCCTTCGACGGTGCGGAGTCGGTCCCCGTATTCGCGCCGGGCCGTCGCCCCGGTGGCCGTCCGCCACGCCGGCGACGTGCCGTACCAGTGGATCGGAGGCCAGTCGGTTGGCGTCGTCGGGGCTGGGACGATCCATGGCGATCCTAGACACGGCCGGCGGGGAGCTTCCGGCGCCGTGTCAGGCGTTGGGGTCTGGCCGGCCGGCTTGCCGTGCCGCCGGATCACCTGGGGGCGATCGGCGGCACGGCGATTTTGCCGGGCAGTTCGCCCGTTCACGGGGCCCAGGAGCGGACGGGCGTGTGACTGCGTACTGGCGCCGTCACGGCCGGGCTCCGGGTCGCTCGCTGACCAACAGCGCGCTCCAGGCGCTGCGTTTGGACAGCAAGATCGGACGGACGCGGCAGCATCTGCGGGTCGTTGAAGAACACGGCCAACGCATCCACCGCAAGAACGTCGTATCCGTCGTTGGCATAGTTGATCGCCTCGACCAACTTGGCCCGGGCAGTGGTCAACCTTCCGACGACCTCGGCGCGATCACCCGGAATACTGATCGGCCCGGCAACCCCGGCGGGATCGGGCGTTTCTCGCCGGGACAGATCGGCGATGGCGTAGTCGAACCACGCGACCATGCCGTCGAGCTGGTTCAGCTCGCCGGTGATGCAGGACAAGCCAAGGGCCTTGATGTTCCAGCTGCACAGCAGCTTGGAGTGCCGGCGAACCCAGTGCTTGAGCAGCCGAACTGTGCGGGTGTAGTTCACGTTGCTCAACTTGATCGCGTCCCGGACGAGTCGGGTGTGCGCCTCGGGATCGGATCGGTCCCAGGTTTCGTAATTGGGAATCCACAGGCCGTTGCCCCATGGGTAGTCGATCGCGACGATGACGTCAGCGCTGAAGTCGCTTTCGTTCGGGTCGACGGGTGCGCCGAACGCCACGTAGACGGAGCGCTTGCGCCCTCCGGTGATAACTCGCAACAACGGGAATTCGCCCTTCAAGGCGTCCCGGATGGCGTTGGCGGCTCGGTCCTGCAGCTTGGCCGGGCCGTTGGCGTACGGCCCGAACTCACCATCGGGGTTCGGCACCACGACACCCAGATCGATGTCGGTGAGCGGGGTCAGCGCATCACCGTGCGCGACCGAGCCGTTGAGGTAGACCCGACAGTCCGGCCCGAATTCTTCTTTCAGCGCTGTCTGGATCCGGCCGCGGCGTCGCCGGGCTTCGGTGAGCTCGGCGTCGTCCACTTGGATTCGTTCACGCGCCGCAGACAGCACTTTCAGCAGTGCGGCGATGCCGCTCAATGCGGTCATCGCTGGGCCTCCAGCGCGGTGGACGCGGCGCAGCTGGTCGACCAGCTGGACCAGCAGTCGGTGACGGTTGTCATCGGTTGAAACCTCTCTCTAGCCCCCGCGTGCGGAGTGCCTGGCGAGACCCCCATGCGGGGTGTCTCGTGCGGGAGCACCGACCCGATCGGCAGGGTTGCCGAGAGTTGGGTAGGGTTAGAGCCGTCGCGCCTGCAAGCAGACAGCTCTAATCCCATTCGATGCTCCGGTCCCACCCGGTGCTCGGGTGGGATTTTTGCTTTGCCGGGGGCTACCCCGTTCGTGAAACCCTTCCCGCGTTCGGACAGTCCGCTTGTTACGTACCGTGTTGTCGATGACAATACACCCCACCGTCGGTGGACGGTAGCTTCCCGGTGCCTATCGCGCTCACTGGCGCACGAGCGAGTCATGCCTAGGGTCATCCGCCTAGGGCGGATCACCAAGCCTTCAATGCCGCGTTTCGCGGTTACGGAGACAGTATCGAACTTACGTTCGCTTACACCGAACCTCGCAGTAAACCTCGCAGTATAGATCGACCCACCGACAGTGGAACAACGGTCATTCGGCCACCCCAGGGCGCCGGTCGTAGCCCGGCGGTTGACCGGTGTTGACTCGTCGGATAGGATCGCTCAATCAGGTGGTTTAAAATCATTCTTCTACTATCTCTATGCGTTCTTCGCAGATGAGCCATTCGGAGTCGTGAACGCGAGTGACATACGTAGTGGCAGAGGGGATCGTTACCACGGAGCCAACTTTGAGGACGGTTCGAGATAGTGGCAGTGGCCGGCCGGATTACCCAGTCGCCAACTTCATCCTGAGCGTCAGGGACAGACGACGTCGTGGGACCGAATGGGTGGATCTACCCGAAGAGAGCTACGACGTCGCGGTCTATGGAGATGCTGGCAGGCGGGCCGCATCCGTTGTTCGTGTTGGTGACCGGGTAGTTGTTGCCGGTCCAGTCCATAAGGAGGAGCGGTCGGGCGACCGTGAGTGGCTCGACCCGTTCAACCGGCACCTCAGCGCTGAGCATCTCGGCCTTTCAACAAGATTCATGTCTACCGAACAGCGTCCGATATCGGCTGACCATTGACCTGCCCGACGACGTGAAAGGTTCTTCGCCGTCATGATCAGTCGCGTTATCGATAACAGCTCCATCACCTTTCACAAGCTCGCGGGGGAAACCCGGGAAAAACCACGCTCGCTTACAGCTGCGCGGCGTTCTGACGAAGAACGCGCACTCTAGTGATGGCGAGCCCAATTCGGCTGGAGAGCGAGACATTAGGCCTGGTGCTCCGCGACGTGGCCGAGGGAGACCTTGCGGACATCAGTGCGTTACTCGCGGATCCTCGCGTCCACGACTCCTTAGGAGCTGGTTCCGTCCCAAGTACTCACCAGCAGGCAGCCGAGTACGTAGAGCGTCACGCCGACGCAAGGTGGGAGCCAAACCGTACGGACTTTGTCTTTGCGGTCACGACCGCCCCCCAGTCAGCAGTCGAACCAACACCTGGCGGCATAAGACGCAACGTCGTCGGGTTAGTCGAACTCGCGCCCGGGAGTGACGGGGGCGATGCGGAGATTGGCTTCCTGATTCATGTGGATTACTGGCGACAAGGGATCTCCCGCGCCGCAGGTGCGGCTGTCCTAAAGTTCGCGTTCGAAACACTTGCGTTACCTACAGTTGTCGCGAAGTGCGTGCTTACGAACACAGGATCGATCGCCCTCCTCCTGAAGCTCGGCATGCAGAGGATGGACGATCGCGAAGAACCCGGGGACGATGATCGACCACGGCCATACGCACGGTTCCAGATTTGGCCGCTCGACCCGTCCGAGTAGCTGCGTTGGCGAGCTGTAGGGACTGGCATCGAGGATCTCACCAAGCACATAGTCTTGAGAGCGTTTGCCCCCCAACGCGTTTCGCCGACAATCTAGATTATTGTCAGGTGATCGTCACCATATTGCATCGGATTCAAACCCTGCCCCGAACAACGCTACGCGGCTATCGGTCCGATTGGGCCGAGTTGACCAGAAGGTGCACCGGCGCCGGCGCCGATCCCCTGCCGGCTACCGCGGTGTCCATCACCGGGTACCTGACCATGCTCACCGGGGCCTTCCCGGCCGGAACCGCGCCGGTCAACCTGGCGGTCACGGTCGCCAGGCACGCCGATCAGCGGCCCGGGCCAGTCTGGGCCGATCGGTAGCCCACACGATTTGCACCTCACCGATTTGCGCCAGCCCGACCGTCGGTGCCCTCTGCCACACTCGACACCACTTGCTGCACGGCCAGCGGAAGGACCCACACCATGAGCGAGAACACCAGCACCGTCGAGGTCCAGGACGACCTGCGCGCCTGGGCCAAAGGCATGCACACCTTCGAAGCGGCCACCGAGCTGCTCATCCGCGGCATGGGCGGTCGATTCGCCCTTCCGACAATCCTTGGATCAAACACGAAACTGGCGTCCGCGGTTCCCTAACCCCGCGCTACTGGGCCGACCTGCAGGCGATCGGCGAGCACATCGGGGCAATGTCCAGCGGTGAACGAACATTCCTGATGATCGTCGCCTCCCTGGGGAGCGATGCCGTGGACGTGAACCTGTCCGACACGATCATCCGGCTCGACCGCCCCACCCTCGAACTGGTCCTGGCCGGTATCGCCCACGCTGCCGGCAGTCACCAGCACTCCGGTCTGGTCCACGACGACGCCGGCGCGGCCACCGGGTTCGAGCAGCTCAGCAGCCTCTACCCGTGGCCGGCCCGACCCACCACCCCCGGCGCCGGCCGGTCGTGTTCGACCGGACGGTCCCGGCTGCCCTGCTCACCGGAGTCGTCCTGCTGGTGCTGACCGTGATTCATCCGGCGGCCTGGTGAACGCTGCTGTTCTGGGTCATCATCGCCGGCACCGCCACTGGCGATGCCCGAGAACGCCGCCGAGCGGCCGCCGGTCAGACCAGGCCAGGGCGGTAGGGCAGCCACCGAGGGTCGGCCTCGGCGATCGCCGACCACCCGGGCTTGTTCGCCACGAAGGCCTGCGCCGCGTTCGGCTCGTAGGCCATCCGGATCCGCGGATCCGCGTCCTTGCTGACGACCCACCGGCGCGTGCCGGCGCGCCAGCACCGCCGGCGCGGTCGAGGATCACCGCCGGTCGACCGGCGAACTCACTGAAGGTTGCGGCCCGGCGGGACGCGCGCGGCGGCGGCCGCCGGCGCCGTCATCGAGTGCGGTGCGAGGACGTTGGATTCAGCGTGATCTGTAGGTCGTATCTTTCGTTGGTCGCGTGATCATCGGCAAGGCTGTCTGTTGTTGCCGAAGGCAACACCGTGCTGTTCTGGAGTTCTGACCGTCGCGTGCGGCGTAGGCCTCGCCGTTAAGATCCGCGGATGGACGGCTGCGCTACCGATGGGTGCGATCGCGTTCCCGCATGGCCAAGTGTCCGGCGGTCGAAGGTCTGGTGTCAGCCTTGCTTGACGGCCATCGCGAACGAGCGGGGTTACGAGCCGGCTGAGCCGTTGGCCGGCCCGAAGGATCGGTGGCTGCTCACTCACATCGCCTGCGGGCATGCCCGGCACACGAACCTGTCGTCTGTCCGCAAGGCAGTCCCGGTCTGCTGGCACTGCCGCGAGGACCGATTGGTGAACGGCCGGCCGTGGGTCAGCCCTCACCTGCCCGCGCCACTTCCTGAGGCGGATGAGCGGTGGGTTCGAGAGCAGTTCACCGCAATGGACGCGATCCTGATGGAGGTTCCGACGACCGCCAACCGGGCGCTCCCCCTGGACTAGGCGTGCGCGAAATGCGGCTACATCTCGGCGTGCACGGCGGACACGATGCGCGAGACCGCCCGGCAGTCCTGGTTTCCCTGCCACCAGTGCGACCGAGAGCGGCTCAAGGGCCCGCAACCCGTCATTTCGGTACTTCACCACCCGCGGACTCGACTTGATCAGCACCCCGGCCAAAACCTTCGAGGAACCCTATCTGGCACGTTGTCGGCGGTGCGGAGCCAGTCGAAGGGTCTCGGCCAGCACGCTGTCAGGGGGTGGCCCACCCTGCCTGGCCTGCGACGGTCTGCACTTCGATGCCAGCGACCCGCATCGCGTCTACCTGTTCCATTTCGCTGAGTTCGGCGTCTTCAAGACCGGGATCACCAACGCTGGCGGCGACTCCCGACTTCGGGCTCACGCCGCCCGCGGCGGCCGGCTACTGGAAATCATCACTGTGCGGGACCGCGCTGCTGCCCATCAGATCGAACAGACGGTGCTCAAACAGTTCAGGGCCTGGCCAGGCGGCATGACCGAGGAGCAGTTCCCCCAGATCGGCTGGACCGAATGCTGGGACGAGCGAGGCGGCCGGGCCCGCCTGGCTGCGACAGCCGTGGCGCACTACTTCGCTCGTGTCGATCGTGCCGGACTTCCCGCCTGACGGATTCTCTCCGTTCGGCGGCCCGGATAGCCGATGACATGCGTGGGGGCAGAGCCTGGCGCAGGCGAGTTCGTGCGGGCCGCTGGCGGCGTGGGGCGCAAACCTGGCCACCACGGCGTGCAGGGCTGCATCGTGGCCCGGTGCTGGGTGGCCGCGCTCACGATGCCTGCGGTTGACGGAGGCCACCCGGCGGCCTTCGACGTCCGGTGTGAATTGCGTTTCTTGACCAGCCCGGCCATCTTCGCGTCCCGTTCGGCCCCGCCACTCCCGGACCTGCGACTGGTAGAGCCCTTCCCGGCGCAGGACGGCGGCCTTCTCCCCGTGCGGCGCCGCCTCGTACTCAGCGACCACCCGCGCTCGGTACTGGGCGATGAACGAGCGCCGTACACTGCCGCCATCGACCGAGCTGCGGCCGGCTGGGGGAAGGGGAAATCATGGTCTGGGCAACGATCATTTTCGCGCTGGTGCTGATCTTGGTTCTGATCGCCTGGATCCGCTGGGCGAAACGCACTCCGTCGGCCGGTTCGAGTAACCCGGGCCGCGCCACATTCGACGCCGACGTCGTCGGACCCCCGGGCCGTGACCGCTACACCGGTCGCGACCGCGGCGCGGGTGGGCTCGGGCTATAGGGCTCGGGCCTGCTGCTGCCCCAAGCCGGATAGGGACACGCAGGTGGAAGAGTCAGGAGCGAGGTTGTCGATCGACCAGTCCTCGCTCAACCTGGCTTGAAGCTGGGGCGTCGATGGCTGGCCGGAACGACGAGACGTCGAGCCCGGCCGCCACATACCGAGTGACGAACACAAAGTAGAGGCGACGCGCGACTGCTCTAGACGGTATGGGTGTCAGCCCTTGAGCGGTTGACGGGCCGGGGCCTCGCTGCGCATGTTCGTGGATTGCCGTCGGGGAGTTGGCCCCTTCGGCACCACAGTCGCAGTTGGAGGCCCCGGTGTTTTCAGAGCGTACGAGTGTTGGTCTTGATGTGCACGCCCGGTCGGTGGTGGCCAGCGCATTGGACGTCGAGTCCGGTCAGTTGCGGCGTCAGCGGCTGACCCCGAACGTCGATGACCTGCGACGTTGGTTGGCGGCGTTGCCGGCTCCGGCGGCGGTGACCTACGAGGCCGGCCCGACCGGGTTCGGGTTGGCCAGGACCTTGACCACCGCGGGATCAGGTGTGTGGTGGCGGCGCCGTCGAAATTGCAAACGTCCGGCCGGTGACAGGGTGAAGACCGACGCCCGAGATGCCGAGCACCTAGCGCGGCTGCCGCGGATGGATCAGATCGTGCCGGTGCGGGTGCCCTCGGCCGACGAGGAGGCGGCGCGGGATCTGGTGCGGGCCCGGGAGGACGTTCGCGGTGATTTGATGCGGACACGGCATCGGTTGTCGAAATTGTTGCTGCGTCAGGGCATTGTGTGGTCCGGAGGCGCGGCGTGGACGGGTCGGCACGAGCTGTGGCTGCGCGAGCAACACTTCGACCGGGCCGGGTTGCAGCTGGCCTTCGACATCGACTTCGAGGCGCTGCTGCTGGCCTCGGCGCGGCGGGACCGCTTGGACAAGGCCATCGAGGCGATGGCCACCGACAGCCAGTTCACCCCGGTGGTGCGCCGACTGTGCTGCCTGCGCGGGGTGTCCACCCTGACCGGGTTCGCGCTGGCGGTGGAGGTCGGCGACTGGGGCCGGTTCACCGGCTCCAGCACGACCTTTCCTTGTTGACTAATAAGAGTGACCGAACGAACCGTAGCGCCAACGTCACGCTCCGTCAATGGTCGTCACGGAGAATGTTCATCTCCGACCCCCGGGCCGGCTGGCGATGGGCCGGCACGACAGCCGAACGATCGGCGACCCAGCCCGGAGAAGGCATCGCCGGACGTACGGCGTCAGTCCGGCGACGCCCATCGGGTCGCGCACGATGCTTGCGCCACAACGTGTTCCGTACCTGTTCGAGCCGCCGCGAGCACGGCCCGCACCCAAGTGGTCACGATCACATAACGGGCTTGCGTCCCGACCGGACAGGGGTTACCTTTCGACTTAACAAAGGCCCAAACAAAGGAGTGACGCCTTGGCGTACGACATGGCGATCACCCGCGGAGGCCTCGTGCCGTCGGCGATCCTGGCCATCATCGGATCACGGGGCCCCACATCCCGCGCCGACCTGGCCCGGCTGTTGGACGTCAGTTCGGCCACGATGACGCAACTGACCAAGACGTTGCTCGCCCGGGGCCTGATCGTCGAACTGGAGACGAGCCCGTCGCAGGGCGGTCGGCCGGCCCGACTGCTGGGACTGGCCCGATCGGCCGGCAGCGCGGTCGGTGTCAAGATCACGGCC
Source organism: Nakamurella panacisegetis (assembly GCF_900104535.1). Lineage (NCBI taxonomy): Bacteria > Bacillati > Actinomycetota > Actinomycetes > Nakamurellales > Nakamurellaceae > Nakamurella > Nakamurella panacisegetis. The sequence goes on from NZ_LT629710.1 coordinate 1,542,202, forward strand.
GACCACGTCGCCGTGGTTCAGGTCGAACTCGACGGATCAGTCGGCACACCACAGCTTTTCGACTTCGATCCCACCCGTCCGGACTGCCTGGATCACCTGGCCCACGTCCTGGAGGGCGCCATCGCCGAGATGGACGGGCCTCTGCTGGGCGTCGGTGTCGGCGTCCCGGGGTCGGTCGACGCGCAGGATTCCGGGATCGTCCAGGCCCCGACCCTGGGTTGGCCGGACGCCCAGGTCGGGCCGATGCTCCGGGCTCGACTCGGTCTCCCGGTGCTCGTCGAGAACGACGTGAACACCCTGGCCGTGGCCGATCGCCTGTACGGGGCCGGCCAGCGACATTCGACCTACATCGTGGTCACCATCGGCCGGGGCATCGGCTGCGGAGTGGTGGTGGACGGCTCGGTCTACCGCGGCGCCTACGGCGGCGCCGGGGAGATCGGCCACATCCCGATCGTGTACGACGACGGCGATCTGTGCGGGTGCGGCTCTCGCGGCTGCCTGGAGGCCTACGTCGGCGAGGACGCCATGCTCCGGTCGGCCCGACGGGACGGGATCCTGTCGTCGTCGGGTACGACCACGGACCTGCTCACCGCCGCCGACGCCGGACACGAAGGCGCGCAGGCGATCTACCGCCGGGCCGGTCGCACTCTCGGTGCGGCGCTGTCCGGCGTCGTACACACCGTCGACCCCGAGGTGGTTGTCCTGTCCGGCGAGGGCATCACCGCGTGGCCCCATTGGGAGCCCGGGTTTCAAGAGGTGTTCCGGCGTCACCTGCTGCCCCGCTGGCGCAGCATCCCGTTCCTGGTGCACACCTGGGATGAGTCGAAATGGATGCTCGGCGCGGCCAGTCTCGTGCTGGCCACCCCCTTCGACACCGTCGGCGTCGGCGGATCGCAGGGACGACTGGTCCGAGATCGACTGCAGGACAACACACCGAAGGTGTCGGTATGACGACCATCGAGAAGGCCCAATCCCCGGGCGGAACCACCGCCAGGCCGCCGCGGCCCACCACCGTCAACCGCCGGCCGCGCGGCCGCGGCTGGCGGAACACCGCCTGGGTGCTGTTCTTCCTGCTGCCCAGCGCCATCCCGCTGACCATCTTCACCTTCGTCCCGATGGTGGCCTCGTTCTGGGTCAGCCTGCACAAGTGGAACCTGATCTCCCCGGCCAAATGGGTCGGGTTCGCCAACTACCGCAAGCTCATCGCCGACCCGCAGACCGTGAAGATCTTCCTGCACACCCTGGCCTACATCGCCGGCTACCTACCGCTGGTGTACATCGGTGGCCTGACCCTGGCCATCGCCTTGAACAAGAAGATGGCCGGACGGTCGTTCTTCCGCGCGGCGATCTTTCTGCCGGTCGTGACCAGCTGGGTCGTCGTGGCCCTGGTCTGGCAGTGGCTGCTCAACCCGTCCAACGGGCTGGTCGATGAGGTGCTCGGCTTCCTGCACCTGCCGCAGCCGGGCTGGTGGACCGACCCGAGCTGGGCGATTCCGTCGGTCATCCTGGCGTCGGCCTGGAAGGACCTCGGATTCGTCATGGTGATCCTGCTGGCCGGCCTGCAATCCATCCCCACCGATCTGTACGAGGCCGCCGAGGTCGACGGCGCCACCGGCTGGCAACGGTTCCGCCGCATCACCTTTCCGCTGCTCTCACCGTCCACGTTCTTCGTCGTGGTCATTTCCCTGATCAACGGATTCCAGGTCTTCGACCAGGTCTTCGTGATGACCGGCGGCGGGCCGGAGGGCTCCAGCCAGGTCGTCGTCGGCCAGATCTACAACCTGACCTTCCGCTACGGCCGGGCCGGTGACGCTTCGGCACTGTCCTGGATGCTGTTCATCGTCATCCTGCTGATCACCGCCATCCAGCTCCGTGGTCAGAAGAGGTGGGTGACCCATGTCTGACCTCCGTCGCCTCCGCTCCCGCACCGGGCTGTACCTGCTGATCGGGATCAGCGCCGCGGTGATGCTGTTCCCGTTCCTGTGGACCGTCATCACCTCGATCACCACCGACGGAAATCTGAGCAACGGTCCGAGCCTGTGGGTGAAGGATCCGACGCTGGAGTCCTATCGCACCCTGTTCAAGGCGCTGCCGATGCTGCGCATCATCCTGAACTCGTTGGTCGTCGCCGTGCTGTCGACGGTGCTGCAGCTCATCACCGGTTCCATGGCGGCCTACGGGTTCGCGCGGCTGGAGTTCCGCGGCAAGGGTGCGGTGTTCGCGCTCTATCTGGCCACCCTGATGGTCCCCCTGCAGGTGCTGGTGGTTCCGTTGTTCATCGAGATGAAGACGTTCTCCCTGCAGGACACCTACTTCGCGCTGATCGCCCCGTCGATTGCCTCGGCCTTCGGCATCTTCCTGGTCAAGCAGGCGATCGACGCCGTCCCCCGTGAGCTGGACGAGGCCGCGACCATCGACGGCAGCGGTCACCTGCGGATCTTCGCCACCATCGTGCTACCCCTGGTGAAGCCCGCTCTGGCCACCCTGGCCATCTTCGCGTTCATGGGCAGCTGGAATTCGTTCCTGTGGCCCCTGGTGGTGACGCGATCCGCGTCGCACATGACTCTTCCCCTCGGCCTTTCCACCCTTCAGGGCCAATACACCACGCAATGGAATGTGGTGATGGCCGGCAGCGTCGTGTCCATCATTCCGATCGCCGTCATCTACGTGATCGCCCAGCGCCACATCATCACCGGAATGGCCCACACCGGCATCAAATAGTCACCCGGGCACCTTCCGCCTCGGTTGGCTGCGATAGCTCTGCCAATTCTCTCCGCTCTTCCCTCGTCCGAAGTGACATCCCGGCCTGGCAACGATGCCGGCCCGAAGAAAGGATTTACCGTGAACCGTTCGTCCCGCCTTACCGCCATGGTGGGGATTCTGGCGGTGGCCTCCCTGGTCACTGCCTGCTCCTCCGCCAGCAACAGCTCGTCCTCCAGTTCCAGCGCGGCGCCCAGTGCGGCAGCCGTGGGCAGCAGTAGTGCGGCGTCGGCTCCGAGCTCGGCCTCGGCGGCCGGCTCTTCTTCCACCGCCGCAACGTCGGCGGCGGCCGCCCCGACCGGCAACACCACCATCAGCTACATGGATTTCTCGGCCAGCGGCGGCCACGAGAAGGACCTTGCGTCCATCGTCGCGGCCTTCGAGAAGGCGAACCCGACCATCACCGTCAACGTCCAGAATGTTGCCTACACCGACTACTTCACCAAGCTGCAGACGGCGGTGGCCGGCGGAACCGCGGCCGACGCCTACGAGCTGGACTACCAGAACTTCGTCAGCTACCAGAGCAACGGCGCCCTGGCCGAACTCAAGGGTGTCGACGGATCGGTCTACCGCAAGTCCCTGGTCGACGCGTTCACCGCCGACGGGAAGCAGTACGGCCTGCCCGAGTCGTTCTCCGATGTCGTCCTGTTCTACAACAAGACGATGTTCGCCAAGGCCGGCATCGCCACGCCGACGTCCAAGTGGACCTGGGCCGACGAGAAGGCCGCGGCCACGAAGCTGACCGACAAGTCGACCAAGACCTGGGGCGACTTCCAGCCGATCACCTACAACGAGTTCTACAAGGCTCTGGCCCAGTCCGGCGGTCAGTTCTTCAACGCCGACAAGACCGCCGCCACCTTCAGTTCCGCGCAGGGCGTGACCGCAGCCAACTGGCTGGTCGGCAAGGCCGGAACCGTCATGCCGACCGTCGCCGACGGCTCGAACACCCCCGACTTCGACGTCAACCTGTTCAAGTCGGGAAAGCTGGCCATGTGGCACACCGGCATCTGGGAATTCGGTGCGCTGGACAAGGTCCCGTTCGACTGGGACGTCGTGGTCGAACCGGGTAACACCACCAAGGCCTCGGCCATGTTCACCAACGCCGCCGTCGTATCCGCGAGCAGCAAGAACCAGGCCGCCGCGCAGAAGTGGGTCCAGTTCCTCACTGCCTCCGACGCCGCTGTCACCACCCGCCTGTCCGCCTCGTGGGAGCTGCCGCCGATCGCCGACAACGCCAAGCTGTCCAGCTACCTCAAGGCCGGAAAGCCCGCGAACCGTCAGGCCGTCTTCGACGCCCTGAACCAGACGGTTCTGGCTCCGGTGATCAGCAACCAGCAGGAGATGCAGGACGACTTGAACAACGCCCTCACCGCCGCAGCCGCCGGTCGCACCCCGGTCGACAAGGCGTTGGCCGACGCGCAGTCCAAGGTCACCGCTCTACTCGGCCAGTAACCACCCCGCCCCAACCGTGAGCACCTGCGCCCCAGCCGAGGAATGAAAGCCATGTCAGTCGATATCAGCGCCGCACGACCCGACGAGTTCGCCCCTGACCCCGACGAACTGGGATCCCTGCAGCGTCTGGCCGCCCGGAGCATCGAGCTCATCGACACCCATCAGGACCGATCCGGCGCGTACCCGGCCGCGCCGACCTTCTCGGCGTATCAGGGCTATGCCTGGCTGCGTGACGGATCGTTCACGGCCGAGGCCATGTCCCGCTGGGACCGGATGGCCTCGACCAACCGCTTTCACGACTGGGTCGCCCAGGTACTCACCGCCCGCACCGATCACGTGACCGGGTTGGTCGCCGCCGTTGCACGCGGCGACCGGCCCGGTCCCGAACAGATGCTGCCCACCCGATTCACCCTGGCCGGCCACGACGGCACCGACGACTGGTGGGACTTCCAGACGGACGGCTACGGCATGTGGCTGTGGGCGGTCACCACGCACGCCGGACGACACCACCTCGCCTTCGACCGGTGGCTCCCGGCAATCGAGGTCGCCGTGGACTACCTGATCGCCTTCGGTGACTACCCCTGCTATGACTGGTGGGAGGAACACGTCGAGCACCAACACATCTCGACCCTGGCCGCGGTCCGCGCCGGTCTGGTGGCCGCGGCCGAGGTGGGCATCCTCGACCAGGTGCGCCGCGCCGCGGCCCGGGTCAAGGCAGCCGAGCTGAAGGAGCTGATCCTGGCCCGCGGCCTGACCCGGCACCGCCCCCGGCCGGCCCTCGCGAAATGGATCGGCGCCGAGACGGTCGACGGTTCGCTCCCGGCCTGCATCGTCCCGTTCGGGCTGCTGGCGCTCGACGATCCGATCGCCACCGCCACCCTGGATGCCGTCGCCGCGGATCTCGACACCCGCGGTGGCGTCCACCGTTTCACCGCTGACGTGTTCTACGGCGGCGGCCAGTGGTTGATCCTGAGCTGCCTGCTCGGCTGGAACCGGGTCGCCGCCGGCGACACCGACGCCGGCTGGCACTACCTGCGCTGGACGGCCGCCCACGCCGACGACGACGAGTTCCCCGAGCAGGTTCCCGACCATCTCCTGCACCCGGACAGCCGACCCGAATGGGTCCAGCGGTGGGGGCCGGTCGCTCGTCCACTGCTCTGGTCGCACGCCATGTACCTGATCCTCGCCGACGAGCTCGGCCTGAAAACCCTTGGACAGCAACGATGATCCGCCACCGGCCCTTTGGGTCCGAGCACCCGTACGCCACCACCGACGACCAGCGGGTCCCCGCGCTTCCCCTGTCCGAGGAATCGGTGACCCTGCGCGTCGCGGCCGCCGACTCGGTCGAGTCGATCCGATGCGAGTGGACGGCGGACGACGGTCACAGCGTGGAGACCGTCACCCTTGACCTGGCCCCGGTCGACACCGCGGAGATCAATCTGGCCGAGGCCGGAGGCGAAGGTCACCTCGCCGTCGCCCAGGCCAAGGCAGCTCGCGGCAGCAGCCGCAGCTGGCGGGTCGAGACGCCGGAACTGCGTCCGCACACCCGCTACCGTTACCGTTTCACCGCCCGGAACACCGCTGGGGGGCAACGCCGGAGCCGCATCTACACCGTGACGCCCAGCGACTGGTCCACCGACCCGGCCGGCAGCACGTTGACCGTCGACACCGACCGGCTCGTCCCGGGCAGTATCCGGTGGCGGCGTGACGCGGACGGCGTCAATCGCGTGCGTTTCGATCTGCGCCTGGAACCCGATGAACACGTCGTCGGGTTCGGCGAGCGCTTCGATCACCTCGACCAGCGCGGACGCGTCCTCGACGCGGTGGTGTTCGAGCAGTACAAGTCCCAGGGCGAACACGGCCGTACCTACCTGCCCATGCCGTTCGCCCATGTCACCTCGCCGCGCGGCGGTTGGGGCTTCCACATCCGCACCAGCCGCCGCAGCTACTACGACATCACCGGCGACCGCATCAGCATCGATGTCGACCTCGGCGGCGGAGCCACCGACGAGTTGGAGGTCGGCGTCTACCGCGGAACACCGACCGAGGTCCTCGACCAGTTCCTCACGGAGGTGGGCCGGGCCGAAGAACTCCCCGACTGGGTGTTCCACCTCTGGGCCTCCGGCAACGAGTGGAACACCCAGCAGCTGGTGATGGAGCGGATGGACCGCCACCGCACGCTGGACATCCCCGTCGGGGCCGTCGTCATCGAGGCCTGGAGCGACGAAGAGGGCATCACCATCTTCCGCGACGCCACCTACCGCATCAACGCCGACGGAACCGCCCACGCCGGCGGCGATTTCACCTACCCCGCGAACGGGGCCTGGCCCGACCCCAAGGCCATGATCGCCGAGTTGCACGCCCGCGGGATCAAGGTCGTCCTGTGGCAGATCCCGCTGCAGAAGATGCGACCCCACCCCAAGGGCCAGGCCCGGGCCGACGCGGAGGCGATGATCCGCGAGCACCACGCCGTGCTGGAAGCCGACGGTCGTCCCTACCGCAACCGAGGCTGGTGGTTCCCCCAGGCCCTGATGCCCGACCTGTCCGTCCAGCGGACCCGCGACTGGTGGACCGACAAGCGCCGCTACCTCGTCTCCGACCTGGATGTGGACGGTTTCAAGACCGACGGCGGCGAACACGCGTGGGGCCACGACCTCCGCTACGCCGATGGCCGACGCGGCGACGAGGGCAACAACCTGTTCCCGGTTCACTACGCCCGCGCCTTCGGCGATCTCCTTCGCTCGCAGGGCAAGGCGCCGGTCACCTTCTCCCGGGCCGGATTCACCGGGACCCAGGCGCACGGCATCGTCTGGGCCGGGGACGAGAACTCCACCTGGCCGGCGTTCCGGTCCTCCATCACCGCCGGGCTCACCGCCTCCGCCTGCGGAATCGTCTACTGGTCCTGGGATCTCGCCGGGTTCTCCGGACCCATCCCCGATCCCGAGCTCTACCTCAGGGCCACCGCGGCGGCCGTGTTCATGCCCGTCATGCAGTACCACTCCGAGTTCAACCATCACCGGCCACCCCTGCGCGACCGCACCCCCTGGAACGTCCAGGAGCTCACCGGCGCGACGGACGTGGTCGATGTCTTCCGCCACTGGACGAAGCTCCGCGAATCTCTGGTGCCCTACCTCGCCGGCCAGGCCCGCAACTCGATCGACACCGGCGCACCGCTGATGCGGGCCCTGTTCTTCGACCACCCGGACGACCCCGAGACCTGGAACCACCCCCGCCAGTACCTGCTCGGCGACGACCTGCTGGTCAACCCGGTCACCGACCCCGAGGCGACGACCTGGAGCACCTATCTGCCCGCCGGCCGGTGGGTCGACGCCTGGACCGGAACCACATCGGTCGGCCCGCAGTCCGTCACCCGGGAGGTGCCCATCACCGAGCTGCCGGTCTATGTGCGCGCATCCGCCTGGGCCGAACTGGCGGAGATCTTCGAACCAAGGGCCTATGATGGGCAACGGCGGTAGCAGCGATGCTCGGCGGATGACTCCGCACACGCCCAGTTCTGGTTGAGACAGACGGATCCGGCCCCCGGCTCGCGAGCAATCGCAGGTAGGGGGCCGTTTTCGTGGCCGGCCCGCGGCGAGGCCGACGACGTGGGATCGTCACCGCAACCGCCCCGGACCACAACCTCGGGGAGCAACGAACGTCTTGTGGATGCGCGACGGCTCGCGGATCAACAGACACGTCCCGTTCCCACCATTACGATCACTGGCACAGGCAATCCCTTTACGTCGGCATCGCCGGTCAGGGTTCAGGGTGGTCAGGGCCATGGCTACACGCGGAGAATGAACAGGAGGTGCATCGATGGGCGTCATCCAGAGTTTCGAACGGAAGCTGCAGGGCGCGGTCGCCGGCACCTTCGCCCGCCTGTTCGGCGGGTCGGTGCACCCGACCGAGGTGGCCGACGCGCTGCAGACCGAGGCAGCCAACCATCTCCAGCACCAGGCCGGCCGCACGATCGCCCCCAATCGGTACACGGTCCGCCTCGGACCGTCCGATCACGACGGCGTCGGGCACGACGAACAACGGGTCGCCTCAGCGTTGTCCACCATGATCAGGGAGTATCTGGACGAGCAGGGTTGGCAGACCTTCGGTGACGTAGCGGTCACACTGGAGGAATCCGATGTACTGCACACCGGACAGTTCCGCATCAGCTCGCTCGTCGACCCGGACGTCGGCCGGCGCAGCGCCCATCGAAGCGCAGGAGTGCGATCCATGACGCAGCAGCCCGAGGACGCCGGCCGGCCGCCGGCCAACCAGCCACCGAGCGGATCCCAGGCGGCGTACCCGCAGGACCCGAACCGACCCGCTGACCAGCCCGGATGGGGCCAGCCGGCCTACGGACAGCCGCCCGTCGCCCAGCCCTACCCGCCGTCGGGACAGCAGCCCGCCTACGACCCGGCCTACGGTCAGCCCCAGTACGGACAACCGGGCGGATACCCGGCCCAGCCGTACCCTCCGGCCGGCCAGCAGCCCGGATACGACCCGGCCCAGGGTCAGCCCGGCTACGGCGCGCCGCAGCCCGGTTACGGACCGCCGCAGCCCGGTTACGGACCGCCCGACCCCGGATACGCCCAGCCCGGTTACGGCGCCCCGGCCTCCAACCCCTACGGCCAGCCGGCGCAACCCGGATACGACCCGGCCTACGGCCAGCCGCAGTACGGCCAGCCCCAGTACCGGCAGCCGCCGTACGGCCAGCCCGGATACGACCAGCAGTACGGCCAGCCGCAGTACGCGCCGCCGGCTCCGGTCGACGTCCAGGCCATGCTCAGCGTCGACGACGGCTCGCACCGCACCTACCAGCTGCAGCGCGGCTCGAACATCGTGGGCCGGGGCCAGGATGCGTCCTTCCGGCTGCCGGACACGTCTGTCTCCCGCCGGCACGTCGACATCTATTTCGACGGGCAGGTCGCCGTCATGCACGATCTGGGCTCGACCAACGGCACCTCGGTCAACGGCTCCACCGTGCAGACCTGGCAGCTCGCCGACGGTGACGTCATCCGGGTCGGCCACTCCACCGTCGTCTTCAACATCCACCGGTAGACAAACACAGTCATGCCTGCGCTGATCCTCCAGCTGACCAGAGTGGGATTCCTGATCCTCCTCTGGCTCTTCGTGCTGGCTGCGGTCAGAGTGGTGCGGTCCGACCTGAAGATGGCGTCCGACCCGCGGACGGACTCCCGCCCGGCCCGAACCACCCGCAAGGAAGCTCACCGCCCGGCGCCGCTGGCGGCCGGATCGATGGTCCCGGCCATCCTGGTCGTGACGGCCGGCTCGCTGGCCGGCACCCGGCTGCGGCTCGGGTCGGGCACCATCCTCATCGGCCGGGCCGAGGACTCCACCCTGGTCCTGGACGATGACTACGCCTCCACCCGGCACGCCCGGATCGTGCAGCAGGGCAACGGCTACGCGGTGGAGGATCTGGGCTCCACCAACGGCACCTACCTGGACCGCACCCGGATCACCGCCCCGACCCCGGTTCCGGTCGGCGTCCCGATCCGCATCGGCCGCACCGTGATCGAGCTGCGCCCGTGAGCCACGTGATCCGGTACGCGGCACGTACCGACCGCGGACTGTTACGGGCGAACAACCAGGACTCGGTGTTCGCCGGTGACCGGCTGCTGGTGATCGCCGACGGCATGGGCGGCCACGCCGCCGGTGACGTCGCGTCGCGCCTGGTGGTGGCCGCTTTCGTCGACCTCGACGAGCTGCCGCTGGGCAGCGACATGGTCCGCCCGCTCACCGAGGCCACCCGTGAGGGGAACGCTGCCATCGCCGAGATGGTGGAGGAGAACCCCGAGTTCGACGGCATGGGCACCACGCTCACCGCCCTGCTGTTCGACGGACCGGTCGTCGCGCTGGCCCACGTCGGCGACTCCCGCGCCTACCTGTACCGCAACGGCGTGCTGCACCAGATCAGCCACGACGACACGTTCGTCCAGTCGCTGGTCGACGACGGCCGGATCACCGCCGACGAGGCCGCCCACCACCCCCAGCGGTCGCTGCTGCTCCGCGCGCTGAACGGCATGGAGATGGATCCGTCCATCACGCTGCGCGAGACGTCCCCCGGAGATCGGTTCCTGATCTGCAGCGACGGCCTGTCCGACGTGGTCTCGCCGGAGTCCATCGCCGACACCCTGGCCGGCCCCGATGTCGACCAGGTGGCCGACACGTTGATCCAGCTGGCGCTGGTCGGCGGGGGTCCGGACAACGTCACCGTCATCGTGGCGGATGTCCTGGAGACGGGCGCGACCGGTTCGCCCGGCGTGGCGGCCGGCGCGGTCGACCCGGAAGCCACCGGGCCGATGCAGCCGATCCATCTGACCCAGCGCATGCCCCGGGTCCCGCTGCCGCCCATCCCGGAGGACATCCCGGCCAAGCCCGAGTACGCCCCGGCCGAGGAGGGCCCCGAGCTGCACAACGGGGACGACGAGGAGTACGACGACGAGGACGACTTCTCGGCCGCCTCCGACATCGACGCCCACGACGATCCGGACGACCACGGCATGGTGTCTCCGCCTCGGCGCCACTGGCGGCGCCGGTGGGCCTTCGGCATCGCCTTGCTGGTCTTGATCGGGGCCGGACTGACCGGTTCGGTGCTGTGGGCCAACAGCAAGTACTACGTCGGGCAGGACGGCCGCGAGGTCGCGGTGTTCCGGGGCGTCAACGGCTCGCTGCTCGGGTGGAAGTTCGCCTCGGTGCAGGAGAACTCCTGTGGCACAACACCTTCCGGATGCCGACCGCTTATGGTGACCGACCTTGTGCAAGCCGCCCGGGACCAGGTCAGCGCCGGGATCCCGGTCAGCACGCTGGCCGACGCCCGGGCCGTGATCACTCGCCTGACGTCCGAACAGCTCCCGCCGTGCCCGACCACCGGGACCGGTTCGACCCTTTCCTCGCTCACCCCGGCGTCATCGGGAGCGGCGTCGTCCTCCGTCGCCGCGTCGAGCGCGCCCACCACCCCGACCTCGTCCGTGGTCGTCCCGCCGACCACCGCGGCGAAGACCACCGCGGCCAAGACCACCGCGAAGGTCACGCCACCGAGGACGACGGCCAAGTCCACAGCCAAGGCGACGGCCCGGACGGCAGCAAGAACCACCAGCAAGGCGTCCGGCGCGGCGAAACCCACCACCACTCCGCGTGCCGTCAAGGCCACGACCACCGCCCTGAAGGCGATCGCCCCGGTCACGACGACCGTGGTGGTCACCGTCAACCCGTTGGCGCCGTCCGCCGCGGCTGTCACCGACGGCCAGCACCTGCGGTCGCGCGGCGTGCTGCCCACCCCAGCCAGTGCCCTTGGCACCGCGCCCATCACCCGCTCCAACCCGGCCGGAGTGACCCCGACGATCACCGTGTTCACCACCACCACGCTGTTGCCGACCGCGGCCACCCCGTCCGCCCAGCCCGGCACGCCGCTGGTCAGCCCGGCCGCCGAGCCGGGCGTCACCTGCCGGCCGGTGTCGTGAGCCGCGCCGCCGGAAACCTGGCCGACACCGCCCCCGGTCGCGCCGCCCGACGGACCGGACGCGGGGCCGAGCTGTGGATGCTGGTGTTCGCCGCGATCATCGTCACCGGCGCCCTGATCGTCGTCGAGCTGAACCAGGGGCGCGGCCTGACCCTGCACCTGGCCTATTACGGCGGCGGTTACCTCGTCGCCCTGACCTTCGCGCATGTGATGATCCGCCGGCTCGCGCCGTACGCCGACCCGGTACTGCTCCCGCTCGTGGCTCTGTTGAACGGCATCGGGCTGGTGATGATCTACCGGCTGGACCTGGCCGCCCAGTCCAAGGCGGCCGCCAACGGCACCCCCGCTCCGGCCGCGCAGGCTCCGGCCCAGCTGCTGTGGACGGGAATCGCCCTGGTGCTGTTCCTCGGCGTGCTGTTGGTGATCCGCGACCACACCGTCCTGGCCAAGTACTCCTACACGCTGCTGCTGCTCGGCCTGTTGTTCCTGGCCCTGCCCGGTGTCCTGCCGGCCAAGTACTCGGCGGTCAACGGCGCCCAGATCTGGATCAAGATCCCCCATCTGTTCTCGATCCAGCCGAGCGAGTTCGCCAAGATCGCCCTGATGATCTTCACCGCGTCATTCCTGGCCTCCAAGCAGAACCTGCTGGCCACCGCGGGGAAGAAGATCTTCGGGTTGGTCCTGCCGCGGGCCCGTGACCTCGGCCCCCTGCTGCTGGCCCTGATCATCTGTCTGGCCGTGCTGGTCAGGGGCAACGACCTCGGCACGTCACTGCTGATCTTCGGCGTGCTGCTGATGATGGTCTACGTCGCCACCTCGAGGGTGTCCTGGCTGATCATCGGTCTGATCGGCTTCTCCGGCGGCGCGTTCGTCGCGTACAAGCTGTTCGCGCACGTCCGGGTGCGGGTGGACATCTGGCTGCACCCGTTCGCCGACCCGCTCGGCACCGGGTACCAGCTGGTCCAGTCGCTGTTCGGTCTGGGCACCGGCGGCATCTTCGGCACCGGCCTCGGGGCGGGCCGGCCCGACATCGTGCCGTTCGCCTCGACCGACTTCATCACCGCCGCGCTCGGTGAGGAACTCGGGCTGGTCGGGTTGTCGGCCATCCTGGTCTGCTACCTGCTCATCGGCGGCCGCGGGCTGCGCGCCGCCATCGCGGTCAAGGATCGTTTCGGGTCGCTGCTGGCCGGCGGACTGTCGTTCTCGCTCGTCTTCCAGATGTTCATCGTGGTCGGCGGCGTCACCCGACTCATCCCGCTGACCGGCCTGACCACGCCGTTCCTGTCCTACGGAGGGTCTTCCCTGCTCGCCAACTACATCATCCTGGCGCTGCTGGTCCGGATCACCGATTCCTCGCGGCGGCCGCCGGCCCCGAGGGCGGCGAAGAAGGAGACGCTGCTGGAAGCGAAGACCGAGATGGTGCCCGTCGCGCGGGCCGACGCATGATGCGGCCCCGCTCGGTGCCGAGGACCGCCGACCCCCGGCCCGGCCAGGAGGTCGAGCGATGAAGAGGCCACTGCGCCGCGTTGGCACGGCGATCACCATCCTGGTGCTGCTGTTGCTGGGCAACATCACCTACATCCAGGTGGTCAAGGCCTCCGCGTACCGGGCCGATCCGAACAACTCGCGGACCCGGCTCGAGGAGTTCCAGCAGCCGCGGGGCCAGATCACCACGGCCAAGGGCACAGTGCTGGCGCAGTCCGTCGCCAGCACCGACAGCTACAAGTACCAGCGCAAGTATCCGCAGGGCGCGATGTACAGCCCGGTCACCGGATACTTCTCGTCCTACTACGGCGCCAGCGGCATCGAGCAGGCGGAGAACTCCATCCTCTCCGGCAGTGACGACAACCTGATCGGCGACCGCTTCTCCGATCTGCTGACCGGACGGGAACCGCGCGGCGGCAACGTCCAGCTCTCGATCGTCGACGCCGTCCAGCAGGCCGCGTACAACGGGCTCAAGGACAAGGGTTACGTCGGCGCGGTGGTGGCCATCAAGCCGTCGACGGGGGCGATCCTGGCGCTGGCCTCCACCCCGTCCTACGACCCGACGTCGCTGGCCAGCCACTCCGAGGCGGTGCAGAAGGCGTACTCGGCCAAGATCAACTCCGCCGTTCCGTCGCTCCGGCTGAACCGGGCCCTGTCGGCCGACTACCCGCCCGGATCGACCTTCAAGCTGGTCGTTTCCGCCTCCGCGCTGCAGAACGGCTACACCCCCACCTCCAGCGTCACCGGCGTCTCGAAGATGAGGCTGCCCGGCGGCGGCACGCTGTCCAACTTCGAAGGGGAGGACTGCGGCACGGCGGGCGGCGCCGATGTCACCCTCACCGTCGCCCTGGCCTACTCGTGCAACACCGCGTTCGCCTCGGTGGGCATCGCCCTGGGGGCCGACAAGCTGAAGGCGCAGGCCAGCGCCCTCGGCGTCGACCCGGCCGGCACCAGCATCAACAACATCCCGGTGGTCGGTTCCCGCGTCGGCCCGATGGTCGACGGCGCCGCGGTCGGGCAGAGCAGCATCGGTCAGCGCGACGTGGCGTTCACCCCGTTCCAGGACGCCGTGATCGTCTCCACCATCGCCAATCACGGCAAGCGGCTGGCCCCGTACGTGGTCGCCGAGACGACCCGACCCGACCTGTCCGTGATCTCCAAGGCCCAGACGACGGTGGTCAACCAGGCGATGCCGACCTCGGTGGCCGACCAGATCCGCGACATGATGATCCAGTCGGAGAAGGACATGAAGACCGACCCCAACCCGTTCGCCGGGGTGGTCATCGCGTCCAAGACCGGAACCGCCGAACACGGTACCGATCCGAAGCACACCCCGCCGGACTGCTGGTACGTCGCGTTCGCCCCGGCAGACAACCCTCAGATCGCGGTGGCCGTGCTGGTCGAGAACGGCGGCGACAAGGGCCTCGCGGCCACCGGCGGCTCCGTGGCCGGACCGATCGGGCACGCCGTCATCGGTGCTGCCCTGGCCGGCCAGTGACATGGCGCTGACCCCAGGTCTGTTGCTGTCGGATCGCTATCGCCTGACGAGCCGGATCGCCGTCGGCGGGATGGGCGAGGTCTGGGCGGCCGACGACACGCGGCTGGCCCGGAAGGTCGCCGTCAAGATCCTCAAGTCCGAGCTCACCAGCGACCCCGAGTTCGTCGATCGGTTCCGGGCCGAGGCCCGGATCACGGCCTCCCTGAACCACTCCGGGATCGCCGCGGTCTACGACTACGGCGAGGTGGCCTCGATCGTCGGCGGCCCCCGCGACACCGCCTACCTGGTGATGGAACTCGTGACCGGCGAGCCGCTCTCGGCCGTTCTCACCCGCACTCCGCGCCTGTCGGTGCCGCGGGTACTGGATGTACTCGAGCAGTCGGGGCGGGCGTTGCAGGCCGCCCACGCGCGGGCGCTGGTGCACCGCGACATCAAGCCCGGCAACATCCTGATCACCCCGACCGGTCAGGTGAAGATCACCGATTTCGGCATCGCGAAGGTGGCGCACCAGGTGCCGGTGACCCGCGGCGGGATGGTGATGGGCACGGCCCAGTACCTGTCCCCCGAGCAGGCGGCGGGCAATGAATCGTTCCCCCCGTCCGACGTCTATGCCCTCGGCGTCGTCGCCTACGAGGCCCTGGCCGGAGTACGCCCGTTCAACGGCGAGAATCCGATCGCGGTGGCCATGGCCCATGTCCGTGACGAACCACCGCCGCTGCCGCCGGACATTCCTCCTCCCGTGTCCGCGCTGGTGATGCGCATGCTGGCCAAGGACGCGGCCCGGCGTTTCCCCGATGGCGGAGCTCTCGCTCGCGCCGTCGCCGCGGTCCGCGGTGGCGCTCGTCCCGCGACGGCCGGTCCGATCACAGGCGCCTTCCCGGCCGGCCAGGTCACCGGCACGAGCCGCCCGGCGACTTCCTCGACCGGTCACCCGGCAGCGTCCGCCTACCCGGCCGCGTCTCCGCAGCCGGTCTACGCCCCGCCCGCCTACGCACCTCCGGTGCGGGCCGCCACCCGGGCCACCCAGGCCCGGACGCCGGCGCCCTATCCGGCCCCGGTCAACCGCCGCACCGGCGTGGCCGTGCTCGTGGCCATCCTGGTGCTGATCCTGGTGGCCATCCTCGGTGCGGTCATCCTCACCCACGTCGGGACCCCGGGGACCAGCGCCGACACATCGGCGGTGGACTCGACCACCCGGCACGCCGACGTCCCCGTCGATCGTCCGGCTCCGACGACCGGGATCGCAGACTTTTGAGGTACGTGGCGCTTTTCACACCGACCCGCCGCGCAACTCGCCGCCCCGTCACACGTCGTCCCAGAGGTGCTCTCTGCCCACGGCGCCGGGCGACGTCGCCCGGCCATGCCAGTGACCCAGCTCCCGAGATGGGACAATGGAGACCTGCGGCCCGGGGGTGGGGGCGCGGCGAGTCGCCTGACGACCAGCCGCCGGCCGGCTCAGCACCACAGGTTCAACATTCGGAGCCACTCCGGATGACGCCAGGCCGCCCGTCAACGGGTGGCCGACGACACGATGATGAAGGACGGCGATGACGGGACATCTGTTCGGCGACCGCTACCAGGTCGGCGACACCCTCGGCTTCGGCGGAATGTCGGAGGTCCACCGGGGACGGGACCTCCGCCTCGGCCGGGACGTGGCGATCAAGGTGCTCCGTGCCGACCTGGCCCGCGACCCGTCCTTCCAGACCCGGTTCCGCCGCGAGGCGCAGAACGCCGCGTCCCTGAACCATCCGGCCATCGTCGCGGTCTACGACACCGGTGAGACCGAGGGCGAGACCGGGCCGATCCCGTACATCGTGATGGAGTACGTCGACGGCGAGACCCTGCGCGACCTGCTGAAGCGGGAAGGGTCATTGGCCCCGAAGCGGGCCATGGAGATCGTCGCCGACGTCTGCGCTGCCCTGGACTTCTCCCACCGCCACGGCATCGTGCACCGGGACATCAAACCGGCCAACGTCATGCTCACCCGGGCCGGGGCGGTCAAGGTGATGGACTTCGGCATCGCCCGGGCGGTCGCCGACGGGCAGGCCACCATGACGGCCACGGCCGCGGTCATCGGCACCGCTCAGTACCTGTCGCCCGAACAGGCCCGCGGCGAGGCTGTCGATGCCCGGTCGGACGTCTACGCCACCGGTTGCGTGCTGTTCGAGCTGCTGGTCGGGGCCCCGCCGTTCACCGGGGATTCGCCGGTCGCCGTCGCCTACCAGCATGTGCGCGAGGATCCGAAGGCGCCCAGCGATGTGAAGCCGGGCCTGCCGAAGGAACTCGACTCCATCGTGCTCAAGGCGCTCAACAAGAACCCGCTCAACCGCTATCAGACCGCCGCCGAGATGCGGTCGGACCTCGTTCGCGCCCTGTCCGGCCAGGCGGTGCACGCCACTCCGGTGATGAGCGACGAGGAACGCACCCAGATCATGCGGGCCGAACCCCAACGCGTCGGCGCTGCCGTGGCCGCCGGACCGTCGCTGCTCGCCCCGCCCCGCCGGCCGATCGCCGACGAGCTGTGGGAGGAGGACGAACCGGCCGACCGGACCAAGAAGGTCTGGGGTTACGTCGGGATCGGCGCCCTCTGCCTGGCCTTGCTCGGGGCGGCCATCTTTTTCACCATCAAGTTCACCCAGACACCGGCCAAGCCGGCCCAGGTCGCGGTGCCGTCGGTGCAGAACCTCACCCTGGCCCAGGCCCAGGCGGCCCTGACCAACGCGGGCCTCGTCGTCGGGACCCAGACCAAGGTGCCGTCCAGCACCGTTCCGGCCGGCAGCATCACCCGGCAGTCGCCCAGCGGGAGCACGACGGTCGACAAGGGCACCAAGGTCGACCTCGAGATCAGTGAGGGCGTCCTGGCCGTGGACGTGCCGAACCTGAACGGCCTCACCGAGAGCGCGGCGAAGCAGGCCGTGATCGGCGCCGGTCTGGCCTGGGGCAAGGTCAATCTGGTCACGTCGAGCGACGCCCAGAAGGATCTGGTCATCAAGCAGACGCCGGACATCGGCATGTCGGTCAAACCCGGCACGACGGTGGTCGCCACCATCGGCACCGGGCCCACCTACACCGTGGTCCCGAAGGACCTGGTCGGCAAGACATTCGCGCAGGCGCAGGCCGAACTCAAGTCGGCCGGGCTCGTCGCCACCGAGGTCCAGGCCGACGGCACGGAACCTGCGCACCAGGTGAAGTCGGTCTCCGACGCCGGAGCCCGGTTGCAGACCGGCAGCTCGATCACGGTGACCACGTCGAACAACTCGCTGTTCGTGGTCCCGAACCTCAGCAACCTGACGCCCGACCAGGCCGCCCAAACCCTGAAGGCCCAGGGCTGGAGCGGCAGCACCGCCGCGTTCATCGTCAAGAAGGCGCCGACGACCGACTCCACCGCCCTCAATCTGATCCCGAACTCGGCCGTCCCGATCGACGATGGCCAGGGTGGCGCCGGTCCCGTCACCCCGCCGCAGGATCCGGCGTTCCAGAAGACGGTCCGCAAGGACGCGCTGTTCACGATCGTCGTCTACGAGAAGCAGCTGCTGACCGTCCCCGGCTTCACCCAGAACGTGAGCACTCCGGGCACCATCAATCTGGCCGGGTTCAGCAACGTGACCCTGGTGACGACGCCGTGGACGGCCCCTCAGGTACCCGGCACGATCACGGCCATCAACGGTGCGTCGGTCGGCTCACGGGTCCCGTTCGACACTCCGCTGCAGATCGTCGTGGTCGGTGCGAAGCCGGTTCCGACCACCCCGACCACACCGACCACCCCGACGACGCCCACCTCCGCGACCACACCGACCACGCCGACGACGCCCACGACGTCGTCACGCCCCGGCCGCGGCGGAGGCTGACCGGCGCCGGGTCCGACCGCTTCGGCTGTGACCAATGGACAGGGCCCCGGTCCGACCGTTTCCCAGGTCGGCCGGGGCCTGTCCATGCCGCCCCTTCATGGCTGCACCACACAGGGTCTTGACAGCGATTCATCCGGGCGATCCAAGCCGCGCTCAGATGTTCCACACGCTCAGGGGCGACTGTATCGACATGAGCAGCGAGGACTTCCCCAGGACGCAGGACAACGGTGACTCCGTGACGAACTCGGTGCCCCAGCCGAGCGCCGACCCGGCCCCGACCCACCAGCCGGATCAGGCCGACCTGGGCGCCGTGTACGCGGGTGCCCCGGCCGGAACTCCGATCGTCGTCGACGCGGCCGGTGAGGCCTCGCCCCCATCGGTCTGGATCGGTCAGCACCGACCCGAGGACGGCCAGGACACGGGTCCGGTACAGACGGCGTGGTACGAGGGGTCCGGCGCCCAGAACTCGCCGTCGTCCCATGGCGCGACGCCGTCGTCGCCGAACCCGCCCGTCCCGTACAGCGATCAGCCGGAAGCCCCGATGTGGCAACCGCGGCCCAGCGGTGCGTTGTCGGCCGAGGCCTGGTCCGCTCCGTCCCCGACCACCGCGCAGCCGTCGACCGGGGCCGGCACCGGCTCGTATCCGGCGGACCAGTACGGCCAGTACAACCAGTACGGCCGGTCCGATCGCGGCTACGGCCAGCCCGATCGCTCCTACGGCCAGTCCGCCGACCCGGGCCAGAACTACCGCGGCTACCCGCCCGCCCCCCTCGGCTACGCCGGTTCGGCCTACCCCGGCTCGACCGGACCGGCCGGAGCGACGGCGGTCGTCCCCAACCGGGCGACGCAGCGCAAGGGCACGGCGTGGTTGGTCGCCGCCGCCATGGTCGTCGCCATCGGTGGCGGGGTCGGCGGGGGTTACCTGGCCGGGCGGTCCTCCGGGAGCTCGGCCGTCGCGGACAGCTCCCTCACGCAGCAATCGACCTCCCCGGTCGTCTCCGACACGCAGACGGTGGCCGCCGGCTCGGTCGAGGCGGTCGCGGCCAAGATGCTGCCGTCGGTGGTGTCGATCCTGTCCATCTCCTCGTCGGCCGAGGGTGAGGGTTCGGGCATCATCCTGTCGTCCGACGGTCTGATCCTGACCAACAACCACGTCATCGAAGGCGCCAGCGAGCTGACGGTCAAGTTCAACGACGGCACCACCAAGTCGGCCACCGTGGTCGGATCCGACACGACCGACGATCTGGCCGTCATCAAGGTGGCCGGCGTGTCCGGCCTCACCAAGGCCACCCTGGGCTCGTCGGCCAATCTCAAGGTCGGCCAGCAGGTCGTCGCCGTCGGGTCACCGCTCGGGCTGTCGGCCACCGTCACGTCCGGCATCGTCTCGGCGCTGAATCGGCCGGTGCGGACGTCCTCCGAGGAATCCCAGTCCCCGGGTCAGTCGAACAGCAGCGCGCAGGACACGGTGCTGAACGCGATCCAGACCGACGCCGCGATCAACCCGGGTAACTCCGGGGGGGCCCTGGTCGACATGAACGGCCGGGTGATCGGCATCAACTCCGCCATCGCCTCGCTGTCCAACAGCAGTTCGTCGTCCCAGTCCGGGTCGATCGGCGTCGGCTTCGCCATCCCGATCGATCAGGCCCACCGCATCGCCCAGGAGATCATCAACACCGGGCACGCCACCCATGCCGTCCTCGGCGCCACCGTGGGCGACGCGCCCGACGGGAACTCGCAGAACGCACAGGCCGCGGCGGCCGCCGGGCTCAGCGTCGGCGCCAAGATCAGCACCGTCACCTCCGGCGGCGCGGCGGCGGCCGCCGGGCTGCAGGCCGGCGACGTGATCACCAAAGTCGGTTCCGCGGTGGTCGATTCGGCTGACGCGTTGATCGCGACCATCCGGTCGCAGGTCCCGAACAGCAAGGTGCAGGTCACCTACCTGCGCGGCACCGCCACCATGACGGCGACGGTCACCCTCGGTTCGGCCGTCTCGAACTAGCCCGAACGAGAGGGCCCGGCCGATCCTGGGGATCGGCCAGGCCCTCTCGCGTTGTCCGTCAGGTCAGCCGGCCATGGCCCGGAGCCGTTCGACCTCGTCCTCCAGCGGGGGCACCAGCCGGGAGGCGGCGGCATCGCCGCAGATCGCCAACCAGTTGGCGAGCATCCGGTGTCCGCCCTGGGTGAGCACCGACTCGGGGTGGAACTGCACCCCTTCGATCGGGAACTCGCGGTGCCGCAGGCCCATGATCACGCCGCCCTCGGTCCGCGCCGTGACCTCGAGTTCGGCCGGCACGGTGCCCTCGACCACGGCCAGCGAGTGGTAGCGGGTGGCGGTGAAGGGCTGCGGAAGGCCGGCCAGCACGCCTCGTCCGTCGTGTCGTACCTCGGAGGTCCGTCCGTGCAGCAGCTCCTCGGCCCGGTCGACCACACCACCGAAGACCTCGGCGATGGCCTGGTGCCCGAGGCAGACCCCGAGTACCGGGAGGTGACCGGCCGACCACCGGACCATCTCCTCGGTGACACCGGCGCCGGCCGGCGTTCCCGGCCCCGGCGAGAGCAACACCCCGTCGACGGCCAGCAGCGCCGCGTCAGCGGTCGTCACCTCGTCGTTGCGGCGGACGATGCACTCCGCGCCGAGCTGCTGCAGGTACTGCACGAGGTTGAAGACGAAGGAGTCGTAGTTGTCCACCACGAGGATGCGGGTCACTTGGTGAGTTTCCCAGATCGGCCCGGCGATGCCGTCATCGGAACGACAGAACGCTCGATTGCCACGCCCGGGGCCGACGGGTGCGGATTAAACTGGGCGGATCGAAATCGTCCGTTATGTAACAGAATGTCCCATTTTTGCCTCTCATCGCTGACGAATCCGAGGCGGTCGAAGTGGATCCACGCGTCGAACGGACCCGCGAGCACGTCCTGTCCTGCGCCCGCACCCTGCTCGCCGAATCGGGCGCGGACGCCGTCACCTTTTCCAATGTCGGCAAACGAGCTCGGGTCGCCCGTCAGACGCTGTACCGGCACTGGGCCACCCGGGAGCAACTGATCGCCGACGTGCTGGTCGCGGCCAGCGACCTCGGTCGGGAGACGCCGGCCGAGCGGACCCCGGAGGCCCATCTGCGCGCGTTCCTGTACGACTTCCGGGCCCGAATGGCCGGCCCCGCGATCGCCAGTGCGACCACGTTGCTGATGGCCCACGCGACGACGGACCCGGGCAGCGCCTTGACGCTCCGGACGATGGTCGACGACCGGATGGCCGCCCTGCGCACCGGCTGGGGTCAGTTCACCGAGGACGAGTACGCACTGATCATGGGCCCTTGCGTGTTCCAACTACTGGTCCTGCGGCGACCGCTGACCGACGAGTTCATCGAATCCGTGATCGCCGAGGCGATCACCCGCCGTGGTGCTGTCTTCGTCCCGCAGTCGAACTCGTCCCCGGCGGTCGGCTCCCACCCGCCGGGATCGAACCGCCTCGGCGTCGGCCACGGCAGCCGAGCGGTCGGCCATACCGGGGCCGGCGGCACCGACTAGACCTCACCCGATGGGCGAGCAGGCGCCCTCCGGGATCCGGCCCTCCGGGATCCGCGAACGGGCCCTTGATCAGGTTGCGGTGGTGACGTGGTCGAACGGCAGATAGGGCTCCAGCCAGGGGAAGACCACGAAGAACAACAGGGCGACCACGGCCAAGAAGATGATCAGGGCCTCGAGCAGCTTGACGGCTACCGGGCCGGGGAGATGGCGCCAGATCCAGGTGTACACGTCTCAGCTCTCGTTCAATTCGGGCGGCAGGAACTTGCCCGACTTCTTGTAGGTCTTCACCAGAACACCGTGGATGATCATCCGTTGGGTGTCCGAGAACTGCGGATGACAGGTGGTCAGGGTGATCAGACGTTCGGCATCGGCGGGCACCGTGGTGGACTCCACGTGCGGCACCGGGAGCACCTGAGCGTAGTCCGACGGCACCGTGATCTCCCGGCCGAGCACATCGGCGTACTGACCGGTCTGGGGCTTGACCCCGTCGCAATGGGCGTGCTGGGTGGAGGTCCAGGTCGCGATCTCGTTGGCCATCGGGAGCACCCGGTAGACGAACCACTCGCTCTGCGTCTCGATGACGATCGCATCGCACGAGTTCAGCAGCCCGAGGTTGTTGAACGGTGATCCCTTGGACACCCGGTGTCCGGCCACCGCGAAGTTCCCCTTCTCGCCCGGGTACTGGGTCTTCTCGTAGTGCCCGGGCCCGGCGTACAGATCGTCCGTCGTTGTCCCTTCGATGATGGTGAACGAGTAGTCGGCGCCGAAACTGGGCACGTAGATCCGGGCGAACCCCTGACCGTTGAGCGTCTTGTAGTTCCGCTTCCTGGTCGCCGGGTTGACCACGAGCTTGTTCGGGTCGGTCACCGTGACCACGTCATTGTCCTTGCTGCCGGCGGCCGTCGTCCCGGCGGTCGACGGCTGGACCGTGGCCCAGGCCTGTTCCAGGGCGGTGGTCGCCTTGACCTGCTTCTCGTGCCCGAAGATGTCAGTGACGTAGACCTCGTAGACCACGAACAGCAGCACCACCATGCCGGCGGTGATCAGCGTCTGGCCGATCCCGCGGGCCACGGTGCGCACCCGGTCCCGCGGAGGCCGGATCTCGTTGTGGTTCCGTGGCCGCTCGGCCGGACCTTCGGAGGGCCCGACCATGGCCGAGGGGATCAAGGCGGTGGCATCGGCCGGCTCGGCCGGCTCGTCCGCCTCGTCGGGCGTCGAGAAGCCGCCCGCCGTGAACAGTTCAGTCGACTCGAACGGGGCCGGGGTGACCGGCGAGACGGCCGGGATGACCGCGGTGTCGTCCGCGCGCCCCTGGTGGTCGTCGGTGCCGTCGGCGGGCAGGATCCACGGCCCGGGCGGCGTCGGTTCCGGCGGGCCGGGCTGGTCGGGTTCGTCGGGCCGGTGGCCGTCGGTCATTTCGTCTCCTGATGTGCTGCCGTCATACGGATGAGACCCGCATAAGCGGGCAGCGTCACGTCTTTCACTTGATCAATCTCGAAACCGAGCTGGAATTTCTGGACGTAGGTCTGGAACAGGGCGACGCCGGGCTCGGTGTCCAGCGCCCTGGACATCTTGGTCGCGTCACCGATCGCGGTGATGACGAACGGCGGGGAGTAGGTCCGGCCCTGCAGCAACAGGGTGTTGCCGATGCAGCGCACCGCCGAGGTGGTGACGACGCGTTGATCCATGATCATCATGGCCTCCGCGCCGCCGGCCCAGAGGGCGTTGACGACCGACTGGACGTCCTGCTGGTGAACGACGAGGTCGTCCGGAGCAACCCCGGCCGGATAGTTGCCGTCCGAGTCGCGTTGGGCATCGGACAGGGACACCCGCAGGGCCGGACCCTTCACGGCGGTCAGACCGGCCGCGCCGGCCAACGCGGACGCTCGCTGCCGGGCCTTGGCCACCTGCGGGGACACGTCCGATCCGGCGAGCGCATTGATGTCCGACTGCAGCGACGCCGCCCGCGCCTGGGCCGCGTCGACCCGGCTACCGGCCCCCTTCACCAGCACCGACAGGTCGACCGACCGGTTCCGGATGTCCTCGCCGTGCGAGTACGAACGAGCCGTGCCAAGGAGGGCACCGGCGACCAGGAAGACGCCGATCGACGCGGACTTCCAGGCCCGACGGGAGGAACCGGCACGCCGCCCGGACGTCTTGGGGACGTCAGGCGCAGAGCCCTGCGGGTCGACGGATGCCGGGTCCGCTGCCGATGCCTCGCCTGTCACCCGACGCCCTTCCTGACGCATCCCACCTTGCTGACGAAGCGTTGACCGAAGGTCCGATTCCCCATGACGGTCCCGCGATTCGACACTGAGCACGTAGGCTAGGCGCAGGCATGTACGGTCCCGGTTACCCGTCACCGTGCGATCGCCGACCAGCGGCGATGCCTGACCGGGTCGCCCGAATCAGCAGTTGAACAGTCATTTTCTTGTTATCACAGCAGTACCCATCCCAGAGCAGCGAGGAACGACGTGCCCAAGTCCAAGGTCCGCAAGAAGGTCGCCGTCGCCACGGCCAGTTCGTCCGCCCAGGCGAACGCGAACTCCTACACGACGACCAGGGTGAAGGTGGCCGGCCCATCCGGTCCGCTCTACATCGGCATCATGCTGGGCCTGATGGTGCTCGGCCTGCTCTGGCTGATCGTCTACTACCTCTGGGGCGGCCGCAGCTACAACGCCAGCGGCGTACTGATCTCGAACGGTCTGCCCCTGATGAACACCCTGGGCAACTGGAACTTCGCCGTCGGCTTCGCGCTGATGATCGGCGGTCTGCTGATGACCATGCGGTGGCGCTGACGCTTTCGAGCCGGTCCGGGCCCGGAACAACACGTGTGTAATTCCATCCCCACTGTGGACAACTCGTGTGGACAACCTCCGGTGGACACCCGTGACGGTGGATCCGCAACAGCCGACCCGCGATGACCGGGCCAACCCGTACGTGGGGGGTCCGGCCGCTCATCCCGACGATCGCGGGCCTGCTGTGCCTGGCCTTCCTGATCTGGGTGATCGTCGCCGGGGCACCCGAGGATCGTCTGGTCGCCGGGGCCGGCGCGGGTGTCACCGCGATCGCCGGAGCCCTGCTGCTGACCATGCGCCGCCGGCTGACCGCCGGCCCGGACGGGCTGGTCGTACGCGGACCGGGCGGCATGCGCGTATTCCCGTGGGCCGGGATCGTGTCGATCGCCGCCCCCAGCCGCCGACGCCGGGGTCTGTCCTCCACGTCATTGGAGATAGAGCTGGACGACGATCTCCTGCTGGTCTTCGGTCGGACCGAACTGGGCGGGATCGACCCGGCGGACGTGGTCGCCGCGTTGAGCCGCTGGTGGCCCGCGGTCCGCTGACCGGATCGGCGGGACGGCGGGTTCGTCGCCTCAGCCCGAGCAGCTGGTGTAGTACCCGTCCGAGCTGATGCCGCAGAAGACCGAGCCGATCTGGGCGTCCTTGATGACGACGATCGCGACCACCACGACCAGTACGGCGATCACCGTGCCGATCAGTACGTTCCGGGCGATGGCCGGTTTCGGGTAGACCATGGCCGCCGTGACGGCGAGTCCGACGACCAACCCGCCCAGGTGCGCCTCCCAGGACACACCGCTGATCTGGAAGCTGGCGTAGATGTTGATGGCCAAGACCAGGATCAGCTGGCGGAGGTCGAACCGGTACCTCTTGAAGACGACGACCAGACCACCGAGAACGCCGAAGATGGCCCCGGACGCGCCGACGCCGAACGCCAACGGCGAGCTGAGCAGCATGGCGCAGGCCGAACCACCCAGCAGTGACAGCACGTACACCGTCACGAAGCGTCCGCGGCCCAGCAGGCCTTCCAACGCCACCCCGACGAAGTACAGCGACAGCATGTTCAGCGCGATGTGGATGACCGACGCGTGCAGGAAGCCGCTGGTGAACAGCCGCCACACCTGGCCGGAGGCGACCAGGTAGCTGGACTCGCCGCCCTGGCGATAGACCCAGGAGCCGGACAGGTCGGTTCCTGACTTCGCCTGGAGGGCGGTGATCAGGAAGATCACCAGATTGACGGCGATCAGCGTGAAGGTGACCACGGGCCGTCGGCCCTGGATGGCACCGGTCACCGTACGCACGGGGCGCTGGACGGCGCGGCCCTGCGCCACGCACGCCGTGCACTGGAATCCGACGCTGGCCGGGGTGAGGCAGTCCGGGCACGCCGGGCGACCGCAGCGGGTGCAGTGCAGGGCGGTGACCCGGTCCGGGTGGACGGTGCACGTCTGCTGGCCCGACGATCCGTACGGCGCCTGGCCGTATGGAGCCTGGCCGTACGGCGGGAGAGCCCCGTACGGGGCCTGGCCGTAGGGCGGCGGGGCCTGGCCATACGGAGCCGGGGTCCAGGAAACCCCAGAAGGGTCCTGGCCGGGGGGCGGGGTCGGGTTCGTCATGTGTTCATCGACTCACCGTTCGACCCCGACCGACCACGCCGGACCGTCCTGGGGCTTCTCATGTTCGGAGGCGGGACTGGCGCTGACCGGGAAGGTCAGGCCTCGTCCTTGCGCTCGATGGTGATCGAGTTGATCACGACGTCATCGGACGGCCGGTCGAACCGGTCGGTCGCGGTGGAACCGATGGCATCGACGACCGCACGGGACTCGGCGTCGGCCACCTCACCGAAGATGGTGTGCTTGTTGTTCAGGTGCGGGGTCTTGCCGAGGGTGATGAAGAACTGCGATCCATTGGTGCCGGGGCCGGCGTTCGCCATCGCCAGCAGGTACGGCTTGCTGAAGCCGAGGCCCGAGAAGAACTCGTCGCCGAAGGTGTAGCCGGGGCCGCCGCGGCCGGTGCCGGTCGGGTCTCCGCCCTGGATCATGAAGCCTTCGATGACGCGGTGGAAGATCGCCGAGTCGTAGAACGGACCCGACTCGGTACCGGAGGCGTTCTTTCCGGAGTACTTGCCGGTGCCGTCGGCCAGGCCGACGAAGTTGGCCACGGTCTTGGGCGCCGCGTCGGGCAGCAGTTCGATCCGGATGTCGCCACGGTTGGTGTGCAGGGTCGCGTAGAGGTTACTCACGCCGTCCATCCTGCCACGTAGGGGGAACTGCGCAGATCACGCGGGCCGGTTGCCGGGTCGACTGCCGGTCCACGCGGTGGCTGGTTCACTGGTTCAGTTGGGGACCGAGCAGTAGTCGGGCTTCGCGCCCGCCTGCAGACCGAGCCCGTAGATGGCGCAGACGGCGATCACCCTGGCCTTGATCGACGGGCTCTCGTTCTCCTCGACGACGACCGCGATGTTGCCACGCGACACCGCGTAGACCGACTTGGCCTTCGAGTCCTGGGTCATCTGGCCGCCCGTACTCATCGATCCGCCACTCCAACCGGTCGGTTGAGATGCCGGCTGCGACCCGGCGATCGGGACGTGCTGGTTGACGGCCGCCGTCGCGGCCCGCGCGTCGGCCGCGGCGATCACCCGGACGCTGGCCATCAGTCCGCCGTCGGACCGGTAGAACACGCAGATCGGGTGGGGTGCGACCTTGAGCAGCTGGGTCTGCCCGTGGTGCTGGCCGGTGACCTCGGAGACGACGTCGGCACTCAGGTACGGGCAGTCGCCGTCGACGGCGGCGGGTTCCTTGGTGGCCGGCGGCCCACCCGCCCCCGCGGTGATCGTGGCACCACCCTTTGTCCTGGTCACGGTGGACACGGCGGTCGACCGACCCGACGTCGCAGCCGGAGTGCTGCGGCTCGCGGTCGTGGTCATGGTGACCGTGGACGTCCCCGTCACCGTCGTCGACGCCGCCGGGGCCGAGCCGGACCGCGAGGTGCAACCGGACACCAGCGCCACGATCACCGCCGCGCCGACCAGCACGCCGGCCCGCGTCCTCCGGCCGGCCGGACGCCATACCTGCACCACGTCAGACTCCGTTCCACTTCTTCTCGGCGACCGACGGCCGCATCTGTCGGTCACCCTAACGACGCGGCCATGAACTCCATGTGCATCGGCGGGCGGGCTCGGCGCGGGCCCGGAGGTCCGCCGCCGGTCGGAGCACCCGGCCGCCCGGCGTGACACCGGCCCGCACGCGGCCGGACCGATACGATGGCCCTGCCGGGGGTCGATGTCCCCTGGTCCGGACGAAGGAGTGGTTCATGGCGGTGACACAGCGCCGGAACACGTCCCAGCGGGCGGTCATCACCTCGCTGTTGGCCGGCACCGAGGAATTCGTCTCGGCCCAGGACCTGCACGCCGCCCTCCGGGCCTCCGGCTCCACCGTCGGCCTGGCCACCGTCTATCGGGCCCTGCAGGAGATGGCCACCGCCGGCGATCTGGACGCGGTGCGCAACGAGACCGGCGAGGTGCTCTACCGCCAGTGCGAGCAGCCGGCGCATCATCATCACCTGGTCTGCCGGTCGTGCGGGCTCACCCAGGAGGTGGCCGCGCCGAACGTCGAGAAGTGGGCCCGGGCGGTGGCCGAGGAGTACGGATACGTCGATCTGGACCATCAGGTGGAGTTGTTCGGCCTCTGCGCCGCATGCGCGGCCAAGCGCCCCTGACCCTGACGCCGACACCGGCCGAACCGCTCTCATCTCCCCCCGTCCACGACGAAACCCGGCATCCCCGTCTCGCCGGGAATGCCGGGTACGCGTTACGGATTGGTAACGACTTGCTGTGGCAAGCAACAGATCGGGCCGACCGACCGTCGAGGCGGTGAACCAACACGCACGACCCGGCAGGACAGACATCGGGCGGCTCGGTGCGGTTGCTGTGCAGCTCGAGGGGTGCCCGCACAGCTCGCCCGGTGATCGCTCCTGTTCGGGCAGTGGTGGGACCGCACTCCCAGCGCTGACGCAGCCCCTCTCGCGTCCCGGGATCGCCCGCCCCGACGGCTCGGAGTCTCCTACTTGACCTCGCGCTTCAGACTGCGGACGACGCCCACCACCGTCGGCAGCACGATCCAGAACGCGATCGACGTGGCGCTTTGCGCGGCGTGGCCGAAGGGCGTCGAGGACGACAGCCGGTCGAACGCGGAGAAGACGTCCAGCCAGTCCGAGTTGGATCCGAGCAGCGCCGGCCCGGCGGCGGAGTAGATGGTCGGCGCCACGAAGTACGCGGCCACCGCCACGGCGGTCTGGGCGCTGAGCGCCCCGAAGCCGGCGGCCATCGTCACCTGGAGCATGGAGATGATCAGGAAGCTGGTCAGTCCGCGCCCGAGGCCGGTGTAGTCGGCCGTGTGTCCGCTGATCAGACCGCCCACAGCCACCCCACCGAGGATCAGCAACTCGGCGGCCACGGTGGCCGCGGCGGCCAGCGCGATCGAGGCCACGAACTTCGCACCCAGCACCCGGCCGCGGCGCGGCGAGAGGGTGAACGTGGTGAGCGCGGTGCGCTGGGTCCACTCGGCGGTCATGCCGAGCAGCCCGATCATCGCGATGGCCATCCCGGCCGCGGTGAGCAGACCGGAGTACTCCTGCCAGGACGGCGGTCGGGTGGCGGTGTTGAACAGTTCCCAGGTCGTCCCGGCCAGCACGATGAACAGGACGGCGCCGAGGACGCCGAGGCCACTCCGGGTGCTGATCATCTTCCAGATTTCGACCCGGGTCAGGGCGGAGAATCGTTGGGGGGCAATGCGAGTGGTCGTGGCAACGGGAGTGGTCAGGGTTGTCATCAGGATCTTCCTTCTTGGGTGGGTGCGGGGTTCAGGCGGCGGCGGGGCTGGTGAGGCGGAAGAACACGTCCTCCAGACCACCGCCCTCGCCCAAGGCGGTCAGGACGGCTCCGGACGCGGCGGCGACCCGACCGACCTCTTCGGCCGAGCCGACGACGTGCAGGGAGCCGTCGTCCCGGGTGGTTGCGGTGAGTCCGGCGCCGGCCAGGGCCGCGGCCAGGGCCGGACCGTCGACCGCCCGGACGACCGTCCCACTACCGGCGAGCATCTCGTCCAAGGACCCGTCGGCGACGATGCGGCCGTTGCCGATCACCACCAGGCGATCGACGGTGGCCTGCACCTCGCCCAACAGGTGGCTGGAGAGCAGCACCGTCCCGCCGCCGGCGGCGAAGTCCTGCAGCAGCCCGCGCATCCAGCGGATGCCCTCCGGGTCCATGCCGTTGGCCGGTTCGTCCAGCACCAGCACCGACGGATCCCCGAGCAGGGCGTTCCCGATGCCGAGGCGCTGCCGCATGCCCAACGAGTAGTTGCCGACGCGACGCTTGGCCGCGCCGGCCAGACCGACCCGATCCAGCATCTGGACGGCCTCCTTCGCCGGAACGTCCAGCAGGCGGGCGGTGAGCTTCAGGGTCTCCAGACCGGTGCGGCCCGGGTGCTGGGCCGCGGCATCGAGCATGACGCCGATCAGCCGCCCTGGATTGGGCAGCCGCGCGTAGGACGACCCGTCGATGGTGACGTGGCCCGAGGTCGGCGGCGTCAGACCGGTGAGCATGCGCAGGGTGGTCGACTTGCCGGCGCCGTTGGGCCCGAGGAAGCCGGTGATGGAGCCGACCTCGCACCGGAAGGAGACGTTGTCGACCGCGAGGTGGTGGGCGTACCGCTTGGTGAGGTTCTCGACGTTGATCATGGCGAGAACTCTGCCGATCGGGCCACCTGTGGCACATCGAGCGAGCGTCGCGACCGTCCCCCTACGAAAGTCGCGACCGAACCCGGAGAGCGGCGACTTTCGGCTCACCCCGCGGCGGACGGGGCGGCCATAGGCTGATCGGCATGCGGACGGCGAAGCGGTGGTGGCGGGCGGCGACCGGCCCGCTCGGCCGCGACGTCGCGGTGACGGCGTTGTCGATGGTCTACACCGTGGTGTCGGTCTTCATCGATGTCCCGTCCTTCGGCGGCAGCACCCCGAAGTGGCTGGTCGCCGTTCTCGGTGTCCTGGGCACGGCCGCCCTGCTCCTGCGGCGGCGCTACCCGATCCGGGTGGGTCTGCTGGGCATCCCGGTGGTGTTGCTCACCGGCAATCCGTTGCCGACCGGTTTCGCCCTGATGCGGGTGGCGATCGTGCGCCGGGATCGGGTGCTGGTGGCCGCGACGGTGATCGCGGCGACGGCGTTCGCCGCCCCGGTGCCCGGTTCGGGTCAGCATTTCGACGCCAACGCGCTGATCGGCGGCACCGTCGGTGCGTTGATCTTCGCGTTGTGGGGCGCCTACATCGGGGTGCGCCGCGATCTGATCACCTCCCTGCAGGAGCGGGCCGATCGGGCCGAGGCCGAACGGGAGATCAGGGCCGAGCAGGCCCGGTTGGCCGAGCGAGCTCGGATCGCCGGCGAGATGCATGACGTACTCGCGCACAAGATGTCCCTGATCGCCCTGCAGGCCGGCGGACTGGAGGTCAACGCGGCCGCCGGTCCGGAGGTGGTGGAGCGGACCGCGGCCCTGCTCCGGGTGACCGCCCGGCAGGCCCTGGAGGATCTCCGCGAGGTACTCGGTGTGCTGCGTTCCGACGGGCAGGAGCTCCGCCCGCAACCGGAACTGGGCGACCTGGAACCGCTGGTCGAGTCGTCGCGGGCGGCCGGGGTGCCCGTGTCGCTGGACGTCACCGTGCCGGTGACGCCGCCGGCCGCCGTCGGCCGGGCCGTGTACCGGATCGTCCAGGAGTGCCTGACCAACGTGCACAAGCACGCCCGCGGCGCCGCCACCACCATCACCGTCACCCAGGAGGGCAGCGCCATCACCACGGTCGTCACCAACCGTCGGCCGGTATCGGCCGGCAGCCTGCTGCCAGGCGCCGGATCGGGACTGATCGGCCTTCGCGAACGCATCTCGGTCCTCGGCGGCACCCTCCGGTCGGGTCAGGACCCGGACGGCGGCTGGACCGTCGTCGCCGTGATCCCGGTCGGGGCGCAACGGGTGTTGACCGCATGATCCGGGTTCTGGTGGTGGACGACGACGCCCTGGTCCGGGCCGGTCTGACCATGATCCTGTCCTCGGCCGACGACCTGGAGATCGTGGGCGAGGCGGCCGACGGCGCCGAGGTGCCGGCCGCCGTCGCCCGGTACCGCCCCGATGTCGTGCTGATGGACATCCGGATGCCGACGGTCGACGGGCTGGAGGCGACCCAGCGCCTGCGGGCCACCGCGAATGCGCCGAAGGTGGTGGTGCTGACCACCTTCGACCTCGACGATTTCGTGTTCCGGGCCCTGCAGGCCGGCGCGGCCGGGTTCCTGCTCAAGGACACCCCACCCCGTGAGCTGATCCAGGCCATCCGCGTGGTGGCCGCCGGTGAGGCGATGCTGTCGCCGACGGTCACCCGCACGCTGATCGGGCACTTCGCCGCCGACCGCCGGGACGACCGCAGAAGCGTTGCACGGCAACGCATCGCCGGCCTCACGCCCCGGGAACTGGAGGCGCTGACGGCCGTTGGTCGTGGCCTGTCGAACGCCGAGATCGGCCGCGAGCTCTTCCTGTCCGAAGCCACGGTGAAGACGCACGTCTCCCGATTGCTGCTCAAACTCGGTGTGGCCAATCGGGTCCAGGTGGCGATCCTGGCCCACGAGGCCGGGCTGCTGGAGACCTGAACGCGTAGCTCACCCCGGCTCGGCGATACTTCCGGCGAGCGAACTGGCACGAAGGAGCGACCGATGACCGAAGCATTCATGCCGTTGATGCGGAACGGGCTGGACCCGGTGCCGTGGCTGGCCCAGCGTCAGCTGGAGCAGCCGGTCAGCCGGCTGGAGTTCCCGTTCGGCATCTCGGCCTACCTGGTGACCGGCTACGACGACGTGCGCTCGGTGATCGGCGACACGAAGTCGTTCAGCAACGACTTCAGCAATGTGGTGGCCTCCACCGCTGGGCAGGCGACGGCGGCTCAGGACCCGGGCGGGCTGGGGTTCAGCGACCCGCCCCAGCACACGAAACTCCGGAAGGCGCTGACGCCGGAGTTCACGGTGCGGCGGCTGGCCCGGTTGGTGCCCCGGATCGAGCAGATCGTGGCCCAGCAGCTGGACGTGATGGAGGCGCGGCGGGCCACGGGAAGCGTCGACCTGGTCGAGACCTTCGCCATGCCGATCCCGTCGCTGGTCATCTGCGAACTGCTCGATGTGCCGTATCCCGATCGCGCGGACTTCCAGCGGCTCAGCGGTTCCCGCTTCGACATCTTCGGCGGCGCCGGCACCGGCCTCGACGCGATCAGCGAATCCCTGACCTTCATGCGGGAACTGGTGGCCGCCCAGCGGCAGGTGCCCGGTGACGGCCTGCTGGGCATGCTGATCCGCGAGCACGGCGACGAGCTGTCCGACGCCGAACTGGCCGGCCTGGCCGATGGTCTGCTGGTCGGCGGCCACGAGACGACGGCGAGCATGCTCGCGCTCGGTGTGGTGCTGCTGCTGCAGCATCCGGACGTGGCGGCCGCGCTGCGCGCCGATGACGAGGCCACCGGTCCCACCGTCGAGGAGATGTTGCGGTATCTGACCGTCGTGCAGCTGGCCTTCCCGCGGTTCGCCAAGCAGGACATGGAGTTGGGGGGTCAGTCGATCAAGGCGGGCGAGATGGTGCTGTGCTCGCTCTCCGGTGCGAACCGTGACCCGGCGCTCGGCGAGAACCTGCAGTCCTTCGATCCCCGCCACCTGTCCCCGCACCTGGCCTTCGGCTACGGCGCGCACCGCTGCGTCGGCGCCGAACTGGCCCGGATGGAACTGCGGATCGCCTACCCGGCCCTGCTGCGGCGGTTCCCCGGACTACGGCTGGCCACCGAGCCGGATCAGATCACGTTCCACGAGTACTCGGTGGTGCACGGCGTGGACGACCTGCCCGTCACCTGGTAGCTGCGCCCGGCCCACCGGTCAGGACGCCGACCCGCCGCCCCGCAGGAACTCGAAGACCCCGTCGGCCAGACCCTGGGCGTATCTCCTCTGCCCGGAGTCGGAGGACATCAGCCCGGCTTCGGTCGGGTTGCGCATGTTGCCGCACTCGATGAGGATCTTCGGTCGGGTGGAGCGGTTCAGACCGGTCAGGTCGTCCCGTTTCCACAGGCCCCCGCTGCCCAACGTGTTGGACGGCGGGAAGCCGACCCCCTTGACGCCCGCCGCGATGCAGGAGGCCAGGCGCAACGACGCCGCAGCAATCGTCGCTCCGGCCGGGGGCCGGGTCGCCGTCAGGACGTAGAAGCCTTCGACGTCGGACGGCGCACCGTCGCCGTGGATGGACACCACCGCGTCGGCGTCGGCGTTGTTCTCGATGGCCGCCCGCTTGTCGGTGCAGGGGCCGACGCTCGAGTCGTTCGATCGGGTCATCACCACGGTGATGCCTTTCGCCTCCAACATCGGCCGGAGGTAGGTGGCGACGTTCCAGGCGAACTCGTGCTCCGGGTAGCCGGCGTCGGTCTGGGTGCCGGTGGTGTTGCAGACGTGCCGCTGACCGTATCCGCCGTCGATCATCTGGTTGATGATCTCCGGGTGGCTCTCGTTGGCGCCGTTGTGGCCGGGATCGATGGCCACCACCTTCCCGGCCAGTCCGGAACCACCGGCCTTCTTGGTGCTCGACGGCGCGCTGGCGGTCGTGCGGGACGAGGAGGTCGACGTCGGGGTCGGGGTACTGCTGGACCTGGTGGTGGTCGGGGCAGCCGGACTGGAGCTCGTCGGGGTGGGGGCGGTCGTGGTGTGGGTGACCGTGCTGGTGGGGGTGGGCGTCGAGGACACCGAGGTGGTGGCGCTGTGGCTGTTCAACGGCGTGAGCGACAGCCGGGTGCCGGCGATCGACGAGGGCGCCGCTGACGAGGCCGACGTGAGGCCGGGCACCGTTACCGGGGGCCGGTTGGGAACCGGAGGCGGCGTGGTCGCGGCCGGACTGCCGGCGGCGGTCGAAGCCGGAGCGTCGGCGTGCTGACCGGCCGCTTGGCCGCAAGCCGCCAGCAGCAGCGCCGTCATGCCCTGACCGGCAACGATCAGCGCGGTACGTCGATTCAAGTGGGAAGACACCTGCTCACCCTGACAGCCGGAACTGGGTTCCTCCGGTAGGCACGACGGTACGCGCCGAACTCTCACGGACAGCGACCGAAGATCTCGTTCCGATAACGAGGGCAATCGGACCCATCCGGCGCAGGGGGGTCCCCGAATCACCTGATGTCAGCCGGAGAGGAAATCCGGGAGTTCCGAGATCCACCCGAACCCGTTGCCCCGCAATCACTCCGGGCGTCAGGTATCGGGTTTCGGGCGACACCACGTGATCGCTCCGCCCGGCGCCCAACGCCGCCGGCGGATCAGCCCACCACCACGGACGATGCCGGGCTTCGTCCGCATGCCAAAAAGGAGCACCACCGAATGATCATCAAGCGTCTTGCCGGTCTCGCCGTCGCCGGGGGCCTGGCCCTCGCCCTCGTCGCCTGTGGTTCCAGCAGCAGCGGCACCGCCGCCTCGTCGGCCACCTCGGCGGCGATGGCCTCCTCGTCCTCCGCCCCGATGACATCCAGCGCGGCTCCCATGTCCAGCGCTGCCCCCATGTCGAGCATGTCCAGCGCTGCCCCCATGTCCAGCGCCGCCCCGATGTCCAGTTCGGCGATGGCCTCGGGTGGGGCGTCCGACGCATCGGCCCTGGTCGGATCAGGTTGCGCTGCCTATGCCAAGGCGGTCCCGTCGGGCGCCGGTTCGGTCGGCGGCATGGCCGCCGACCCGGTCGCCACCGCCGCGAGCAACAACCCGCTGCTCACCACGTTGGTCGCCGCCGTGTCCGGCAAGGTGAACGCCAAGGTGAACCTGGTCAACACGCTCAACTCCGGCGAGTTCACGGTGTTCGCCCCGGTCGACTCGGCCTTCAAGAAGATCGACTCGGCCACCATGACCAAGCTGACCACGGACAGCGCCCTGCTGACCAAGATCCTGACCTACCACGTCATCGCGGGCCAGCTCGACGCCTCGAAGATCGCCGGTACCCACCAGACCGTCGAGGGTGCGTCGCTGACCGTCACCGGCTCCGGCGACAACATCAAGATCAACGGCACCTCCACCGTCATCTGCGGCAACGTCAAGACCAAGAACGCCACGGTCTACCTGATCGACACCGTCCTGTCGCCGCCGGCCAAGACCACCAGCTGATCTTCACCCTCAGCAACCCGACCGGCCCCGGCGAAGTCTCGCCGGGGCCGTCCGGCGTCTCGACGCATCTGCCAACATGGGCCGATGATCCCCTCCCCGCACGTCGGCGCTCTCCTGCTCACCCCGGGTGCCGGAGGCGGCCGGGACAACCGCACATTGGTCGCCCTGGCGGATGCCGTCGATCCCCTGCCCTGCCTGCGAATGGACTTTCCCTACCGCATCGCCGGACGGCGCGCACCGGACCGGGCCCCGGTGGCGATCGCCCACCTGGCCGAGCAGGCGGCCCGATTCGTCGCCGAGCTGGGGATCGAGCCCGACCGGCTGGTCCTCGGGGGCCGCTCGTACGGGGGGCGGATGTGTTCGATGGCGGTCGCCCAGGGGTTGCCGGCGGCGGGTCTGGTCCTGCTGAGCTATCCGCTGCATCCGCCGGGCCGACCGGACAAGCCCCGGGTGGAGCACTTTCCGGGAATCAAGGTGCCGGTTCTGTTCGTTTCAGGGGAGAAGGATCCGTTCGGCAGCCCCACCGAGTTCGCCGGCTACGTCGGTGACATCGCGGGGCCGGTCACCCAGGCGTGGTTGCCGGGCGGTCACGACCCGAAGTCCGACGCCCGGTTGACCGCCGTCGTCGACGAGTGGCTGGCCACCCTGTGACCGGCAGAGACGAGACGAGATGACGAATTCCACGCGGGCCGTGCTGCAGGACGCGTTCGACCGGGTCGACCAGGTGGTCGGGGCCGTGACCGCCGGCTTGACCGAGGAGGTCGGGACCTACCGGCCCGATGCGGCGGCCAACTCGATCAGCTGGCTGATCTGGCACCTCACCCGGATCCAGGACGACCACCTGGCCGGCATTACCGGCGGCGAGCAGGTGTGGATCAGCCAGGGCTGGGTCGACCGGTTCAGCCTGCCCTTCGCCATGGAGGCCACCGGGTACGGGCAGGACGCGGAGGAGGTCGGCGCCGTGCAGGTACCGGCCGAACTGCTGGCGGCCTACCACTCCGCGGTCCACGAGAACACGGTCCGCTACCTCGAGGGGCTCGACGACGTGGAGCTGGAACGCGTGGTCGACCGTCGCTTCGACCCGCCGGTCACCGTGGCCGTCCGGCTGGTCAGCGTCATCAGCGACTCCCTGCAGCACGCCGGACAAGCCGCATACCTGAAAGGTCTCGCCGATCGACGGGGCTGACCGCCCCCACCCTCGCCCGGCGACGGTCGTCGCCGAGGTCTACGGCAGCTGATCGCTCCGCTGATCAGGTCGGCCGGCCAGTTGTGGGTTGTTGCCCAGGATCGCGGTGGTCAGGGCGGTCGTGGCGTCGGCCGGCGCTCGCGGTCCGGTCAGCAGGACGAAGTCGACCTCGCCGAGGTCGGGCAGCGCGGCCGCGGACACCTCGATCAGGTCCCGCGGGGCCAGGCTGCGGGCGAACACGGCGATCCCGAGACCGGCCCGGACGGCCGCCAGCACACCATTGACCCCGCGCACGGTGCAGGTGATCCGGTACGAGCGGCCGGCGGCGTCGAGGGCTCGGACGCCGATCGCCCGGCTCAGGCTCGGCGCCTGGTAGACCACCAGCGGCACCGGGCGGGCCGTTTCCAGCACCGTCCCCTCGGCCGCCGCCCAGATCAGTCGGTCGCGCCGGACCACCGACGCCCGTCCGTCGCCCGGTTGATGTTTCACGAACGCCAGGTCCAGGTGCCCGGACTCCAGACGGCGATGCAGGTTTCCGCTCTGCCCGACTGTCAGTTCCAGGTCGATCCGCGGGTAGAGCCGGCGGAAATCGCGCAGGATGCGGGGCAGCGCCGTCAACGCCAGGTCGTCCGAGACGCCGAACCGCAGCCGGCCGCGTAGGCCGGACCCGGTGAAGTACGCCGCCGCCTCCTGCTGGGCGGCCAGGATCGTCCGGGCGAACCCGGCCATCGCCTCACCGTCGGCGGTCAGGGTCACCGTCCGGGTGTCGCGCAGGAACAGCGGCCGGCCCACGGACGCTTCGAGTTTGCGGATGTGCTGGCTGACCGTCGGCTGCCCCAGCCCCAGTTCGGCCGCCGCGCGCGTGAAGCTCAGCGTCCCGGCGACGGCGAGGAAGGTCCGCAGGTGATCGGGCTCGTACACACGCGCCTCCGGTCGGTAATTACGTATCGTAATGACTTTGATTGCATCAATTCTTGTACCAAATGAGCGACGGATGCAACAGGATAGGGGTCGTCAGCGCCGACCCGTCATCGAAATCAAGGGATTGCACTTGTCCTCCCGGTCCACTCAACGCCCCGTTTCCTCCTCCGACATGTTCACCTCGTTGCGGTCCGGCAACTTCCGGATCTTCCTGGCCGGCCAGCTGATCTCCAACATCGGCGGCTGGACGCAGCGGATCGCCCAGGACTGGCTGGTTCTCACGCTCACCGGCAGCGCGACCGCCGTCGGCGTCACGACTGCTCTGCAGTTCCTACCCACCATCGCGCTCGGACCGATCGGCGGACTGATCGCCGACCGGTACCCGAAACGTCGGATCCTGTTGATCACCAACAGCGTGATGGCCACGTGTGCCGGCACTCTCGGATTGCTGACCATGGAGCATCGGGTCACCGTGCTCCAGATCTACGCCCTGGCAACGATTCTGGGTATCGCCGTCGCAGTGGACAACCCGACCCGGCAATCGTTCGCCAACGACCTCGTCGGGCCGTTGTTGCTGCGCAACGCGATCAGCCTGAACTCCGCGGTGTTCCAGCTCGGCGCACTGATCGGGCCCGCGATCAGTGGGGTGCTGATCGGCGCGATCGGCATCGGCTCGGCGTTCCTCGTCAACTGCGGGTCGTTCCTGGCCGCCCTGCTCGCCCTGTCCGTCCTGCGGCCGGCCGACCTGGTCATCACGCGGCGTGCCCCGGCGCAGCGGGGCCAGGTCCGCGCGGCCGCCCGCTACCTGATGGCCCATCCGGAAATGCGATACCCGACCATCCTGGCCGGCATCTTCTCCTTCTTCACGATGAGCCTTCCGGTGACCATGGCCTCCTTCTCCTCCCGCGTGTTCCACGCCGGATCGTCCGGATTCGCACTGCTGACGTCACTGATGGCCGCGGGTTCGGTCGTGGGGTCACTTCTCGCCGCCCGTCACGGGACGTTCCGTCTGCGCGGGCTGGTCGCCCTGGCCGCGGCACTGGCCGGAGCGCAGATCGGCGCATCGTCGATCCCCGGTCTGCTACCCCTGGGCATCGCTCTGATCGGCCTCGGCCTGTGCGTGGTCCTGTTCGGGATCACGGCCAATGCGACGGTCCAGCTGGCCGCCGGCGACCACATCCGTGGCCGCGTACTGGGGCTGTACCTGATGGTGGTGATGGGGGCCGGCTGCCTGGGCGGCCCGGCCGTCGGCGCGATCGACGAATGGTTCGGCCCGCGCGGCGGGCTGCTCCTCGGCGGCCTGATCCCGGGCGCCGTCACCGTCGTCGTCGGTCTTCGGTTGGCCCGCACCGCGGGGATCCGCCCGATTCCCGCTCTGCGGGCCGGGCTGGCCACCAGGACTCACCGCTTCAGGGGAGCAGACCGCGCTGCCGGGCCAGAGCGACCGCCTCGGTCCGGGTGGCGGCGCCGAGTTTGGCCATGACGCGGCTCAGATGCACGCTCGCCGTCTTGTCGGAGATGAACAGTTCCTGCCCGACCTGACGGTTCGACCGCCCGGTGGCCACCAGGGTCAGCACCTCGGTCTCGCGGGCCGTCAGCGGCGACCCGGTCGGTTGCACGGCGGCGGTGGGCCGCAGGTCGAGGCGCCCCCGCCGGGCCAACTCGGCGATCTGCTCCAGCATCGGGGCGGCACCGAGCTGTGACGCCTGGGCCTCGGCAACCCGGAGCAGATCGGCGGCGCGGTCCCGCTCCCCGCCCGACAGCAACAGGCGGGCCGCGTGGATGCCGGCGTAGGCCTGGTCGGGCACCCGGCCCGCGTCCACCGCGGCCGTCCGGACCTGCAGCCATTGCCCGGCCGTGTCGGCGCCGTTCGCCCGGTCGGCTTCGGCCCGCAGCCGGAGCCGCCAGGACCGGCCCAATGGCCCACTGGACGCGGGGGTGAGCGGCACCGCATCCATCTCGTCGGCCAGCGCCCTTGCCTGCTCGGCGAGGTCGGCGCCGGGCTCGGACCTGCCCTTGCCGGCTCCGGTGGCCAGGTCGGCCAGGGCCGCCGCCTGCCGGGCGGCCAGCAACAGCTTCTCGGTACCCCAGCCGTCCTCGACGAGTTGCGCCGCACAGGCCCGGGCCAGCGCCAGGGCCTCCGCGGGACGGCCCTGGAGCAGGCGTTGATCGACCTCGGCCAGATCGAGTTGGAGCTCGGCGTAGTGGTCGCCGGTGCCGCGCAATCGGGCCAGCAGGCGTTCGGCTTCCGGATCGCCACGGCCAACGAGTACCCCGACGGCCTGGGTGGCCAGGACCCGTCCGGGTTCGGTCGGCGCGTAGACCGCGGCCAGGCTGTCGGCCAGCACCTGATCCCAGTCACCGGTCGCGGCGAGCACCCAGCCGCGCATCAGCCGCAGGTCCAGGCCATAGGAACTCCAGACCAACCCCGCCCGATCGGTCAGGTCGACCCCTTCCTGCGCCGCGGCGAACGCGCCTTCGAGATCCCCGTCCTCCATCAGCTGCGCGGACAGGAATCGCAGCGTCCTGACCCGGATGTCGAGGCCCTCCGGACCGGTCGTCATGGGAAGGGCGTCGATCATGGCCGGCGCCCCGGCGGCCGGGAGGAGCCCGCGCCGGGCCATCAGACTCAGGGTGACCAGGGCGTCGGCCGCGATCATGTCCGCACCGGTCTGCTCCGCGATCCGGACGGCCTCGGCCAGCATCTCGGCCGCCATTTCCAGGCTCTTGCCGTCGAACATCGCCCGGGCCCGGGTGGCCAGGGCCCGCGCCCGCAGCGCGGTCGCGTCCGGCAGGAGCTCAAGGGCCTCCCGCGACGGTCGATCGCCACTCTGGTCGGCCTCGAACGCCAGGCGCGCGAGGCGTTCCCGCACCTGCGCCCGCACCATGACGTCGGCTCCGCAGGCGTCCGCCTCGGTCACCGCGGCCGACCCGAAGGCCATCGCCCGGGCCGTGTCGCCGCTGTTCGAGGCGGCCTCGGCCGCGCGGCGCAGCAGATCCAGGCGGCCGCCGGCATCCCCGACCCGGTCCAGCAACGACACCGCCTGCTCCAGATGACGCAGCGCCTCGGCCGGTGCGGCCATGGCCTCCGCCGCGGCGGCGGCATCGACCGATGCCCGCAGGGCGCCGGGCAGGTCGTGACTGGCCAGCAGGTGGTGGGCCCGTTCGGCCGGACCGACGCTGGGGTCGACCCCGTCCGCCAGCACCTGGGCGAACCGGGCATGACGACGCACCCGCTCCCCCGGCAACAGGTCGCCGTAGACCGCCTCCTGGTAGAGCGCGTGCCGGAACGCGTACGTGTCCCCGTCGCTGATCATCAGCCCGGCCTCGACCGCCTCCCGCAGCCCGTCCTCGATGTCCGGCGTACCCGCCGCGGCCAGCAGGAGGTCGTGCCCGACCCGGCGGCCGGCCACCGCGGCCGCCCGGACCGCCTCCCGACCGGCCGGTCCGAGGTCCTCGACCCGGCTGAGCAGGACGTCGACCAGCTCGTCGGGCAGCCGGCCCGGCGGGCCACCGGCCCGCGCCCGGGCGAGTTCCTCCGCGAAG
Source organism: Nakamurella panacisegetis (assembly GCF_900104535.1). Lineage (NCBI taxonomy): Bacteria > Bacillati > Actinomycetota > Actinomycetes > Nakamurellales > Nakamurellaceae > Nakamurella > Nakamurella panacisegetis. The sequence continues at coordinate 1,583,892 of NZ_LT629710.1, forward strand.
AACGCGTTGCCCTCGCTGCGTGCGAACACCCGCTCGAGCAGTTGCGGATCGACCGGGGCGCCGGACAGTTGCTCCAGCAGCTGCGCCACCTCGTCCCGGCCGAGCGGACCGAGGTTGATCCGCCGGACATGAGGCAGTCGGGCCATCTCGGCCAGCAACGGCCGGAGCGGGTGCCGCCGGTGCAGGTCATCGCTGCGGTAGCTGGCGATCACGGCAATCCGGCCGGTCCGCAGGGTCCGGGCCAGGAAGGCGATCAGGTCGCGGGTGCTCCGGTCGGCCCAGTGCACGTCCTCGATGACGAGGAGCACCGGCCGGGTCTCGGCCAGGGCGGTCAATACTCGACGCAGGGCCTCGAACAACTGCCCCTGGGCCAGCCCGTCCGACCCCGGGGCAGTCGGGGCCGGCCCACCGACCAGCTGCGGGAGGAGCCGGGCCAGGGCGGGCCGGACCGCGGCCTCCTGCTGCAGCACCTGCGCGCCGTCCGGATCCGCCTCCACCGCGCGCAACGCGTCGATGATCGGCAGGTAGGGCAGGCCGAAGTCGCCGACCTGCACGCACGACCCGAACAGGCTGAGGCCGCCGGCGGCGCTGGCTTTGACGCCGACCTCCTGCAGCAACCGGGTCTTGCCGGTGCCGGCGTCACCGGACAGCAGGGTGATCGTCGGCTCGGACGAGCTGACCGAACGGTCGATCAACTCGGTCAGCTCGGCCTGGCGTCCGATCAACCGCCGCGGGGTCGACTCGGCCGGCGCAGCACCGGGGAGGGTCGACTCGGCGCGCGCAGCGCCGGGGGATGTGGTCGGGCGGGGCACGAACCTATCGTCGCGTAGCGCGGGGCTCGCCGGCCACTCCTCGTCGGATGTGGCGGGACCTCCGCGCGTGTCCGATGTCCGGCCACCGCCGCTCATCGGCGTGCACCAGATCGCGTTCCCGTTGCCCGATCAGATTCTCCACTACGAACCAGTTCATCGTCATGGATACCAACCTCGCCGTAAGACGTGCTGGGCACATGAGGCGAACGCCTTATCTTCCGAGCGTCGGCTCGGCGCCGACCTCAGGTCTGATCGGCGCGGCGGGTCAGGGCCGGATCCGGGCGGCGTCGATCGCCGCGGCCGACACCGGGTCCGGGGCGCTGCCGCCGAGGTGACGAGGGAGCCACCATCGGTCCCGGAGATCGGCCGGGCGCTCCGGATAGTCCCGCTGGATCAGGTCGAGCAGGCCGGCCATCCGGTGACCGAGCAGCGCATTGGCCTCCGTGGCCGTCCGGGCCGGGTCGGGCAGGATCGGCTCACCGACGAGGATGGTGACCGGCAGGTGCCGGCGCAGGTGATATCGGCCGTCCACGGTGAGGATGCGGTGTCCGCCCCAGGTGACGATCGGCACCAGCGGCACTCGTTGGTCGGTGGCCAGGGCCGCCGCGCCGACCTTGAACGGCTTGAGCGTCCAGGACCGGCTGATGGTGGCCTCCGGGAACACGCCCACGAACTGATCGCTCTGCAGCGCCCGTTCGGCGTGTCGGTACGCGCCGGCGCCGGAGGCCCGGCTGACCGGAATGTGGCCCATGGCCCTCATCAGCGGCCCGATGAGCGGCCGTCGGAAGACCGATCCCTTGGCCAGGAATCGCACCATCCGCCGTCGTTGCTGGGCGACCAGCCCGACGAACGCGAAGTCCAGGTAGCTGATGTGGTTGGACGCGATCACCGCCGGCCCGGCCGCCGGTAGGTGATGCGCCCCGCGGATGTCGAACCGGATGTCGAGCAACCCGAAGACGCCGCGGGCGATGCGGGCAACGACCCGATACACCCGGTCCCGCATCGGATGTTCCCCCGCCCAGTCGAATTCGTAGCTGTCGGTCTCGGTTCGAGGCCGATCCCGCGCGAGGATGGGTCGGCGGCTCACAAGCCACCCGCGACCCTGATCGTGGTGCCGGTGACGTAGTCGGCGTCGGGACCGAACAGCCAGGCGATGGTGCCGGCGATCTCGTCCGGGCGCCCGACCCGCCCCATCGGGATGCGGCCGGTGACCCTGGCCGTGCGCCCGGGGTCGCCGGCCGCGGCGTGGATCTCGGTCTCCACCACACCGGGCGCCACCCCGACCACCCGGATACCCTGCGGGGCAAGCTCTTTGGCCAGGCCGACGGTCAGGGCATCGACACCGGCCTTGGCCGCGGCGTAGTGAACGTACTCCCCGGCCGACCCGATCGTCGCCGCGGCGGAGGAGACATTGACGATGCATCCGCCGTTCGTCATGAGGCGTGCGGCCATCCGCGCACAGAACACGGCACCTGTCAGGTTGACGTCGATCACCCGCCGGATGACGGCCGGATCGGTGTCGGCCAGCCGTCCGATGTGCAGGGTGCTTCCGGCGTTGTTGACCAGCCCGGTCACCGCGCCGAATGTGTCGACGGCCCGTGCGAACAGGGCTCCGGCATCTTCCGGATCCGAGACATCACCCGGAAGCACCACGACCGACGGGGCGCCCGCCGCACGGGCTCGGGCCGCAACGGCCAGGGCGGCGTCCGCGTCGACCAGGTAGTTGATCACCAGGGCATGCCCGAGGCGGGCCAGGCGCAGGGCGGTGGCCGCTCCGATGCCGCGGCCACCTCCGGTGATCACGGTGACCTGGGGTGTCGTCATAGCGTGCAGTATCGCCCTCGGGTCTCTCGTCCTGATCGGGCCGGCTGCGTCGCCAGGGCCGCCGCCGGGTCGGCCGCTGGAACACGGCCGACACCCAGGGAACTCTCGACAGCGCAAGAAACTTCGGATACACGCCAAGACCTGGGGGTGCCGATACCACCATCATCGCCGTGGGGATCCGCAACGGGCCCGGCCGGCCAACTGCCGGGGTTGTCCCATGTCATGCCGGCGCTGTCGGCCGGTACAGGTTCCATAGCCCAGTGGCTATGGGTACGACACGTGTTGATACGGTCACGCGCGGTGGCGTGTGCCGACCGGACATTCTGCGGAACAGTAGTGGGAGTCTTCATGGGTGGCACGTCGGTTCCGAATGCCCGGCGACCTAGGCGACGAATTCGCCTCTCTGCGCTGGCCACGATATTTTTCGTCTTCGGCATCACCGTCGCCGTCCCACTGCCGGCCGCCGCTGATTCGGTGGTGACGACCATTGCCGGCCCCGGTGGGACCACCGTCGGAAACTCGGTCGCGGTGTCCCCGGACGGCAAGACGATCTACACCTCCGACAGCGGGGCGAAGACCGTCTCCTTCATCGACGTGGCCACCAACGCCGTCACCTCGACCGTGAGTACGCCGGTCACGCCGACAGGGATCGTCGTGTCGCCGGACGGGTCGAAACTGTATGTGACGTTGAGTTCGACGAATTCCGTTCTGGTCATCAACACCGCCACGGCCACCGTAGGCCCCACCATTCCGGTCGGCACCGTACCGGCCGGGATCGCCATCTCCCCGGACGGTTCGCGGGTGTACGCCGCGAACGTCAACGGCGTTGTCGGCTCGACGAACGAGTCGGTCGTTGACACCGCCACCAACACCGTGATCGCGTCGATTCCCGATGCGTCGGCGGCGCGATCATTGACGGTCTCACCGAACGGCAAGCGTCTCTATGTCGGGCACTTCTCACCCACGTCGCACAACGTCACCGTGGTCGATACCGCCACGAACACCGTCGTCGCGACGATCACCACCGCCTCCCTCACCAATGCCATGACCGGGCTCACGTTCTCCCCCGACGGCACCCGCCTGTACGGCGCGGCCCGCGGCTCCAACGAGGTGACCGTCATCGACCCGGTGACCAACACCGTCGTCGGGAGCATTCCGGTCGGCACCGCGCCCACCAGCATCGCCGCCACGCCGGACGGCACCCGGGCCTACGTCACCAACAGCGGTACCAACACCGTCTCGGTGATCGATCTGGCCACCTCGACCGTGGTGAGCACGATCACCGTCGGCACCGCCCCCACCGGCATCAACATCACCCCCGACGGCCTGTTCGCCTACGTCAACAACGGCACCAGCCAGAGCATCTCGGTGATCTCCCTCGACACCTACCCGGCCACCACCACCACCACTACGCTGCCCGCCGGGACGTACGGCACCGGCTACTCAGCAACGGTTTCCACCACCGGCTCGCCCGCGCCGCAGGTGACGGTCACCGCCGGAAGCCTGCCTCCGGGCCTGTCCCTCGACCCCACCACCGGCGTGATCACCGGTACACCGACCGCGGCCGGCGACTTCACCTTCACCGTCACCGCGGCCAGCACGGTCAGCGGCATCCCGGCCACGGCGACCAAGGACTACACCGTCACGGTCACGGCCGTCTCGGCAACCGCCCCGCTCACCCTCACCGCCACCCTCAACGCCACCGACATCGACCTCGCCTGGAACCCGCCCGCCGACACCGGCGGAGCATCCGTCACCGGCTATCGCATCGAACGCAGCACCAACGGCGGCGCCTTCACCACCCTCGTCGCCGACACCACCACCCCCGACCCCACGTACACCGACACCACCGCCCAACCCGGCCAGACCTACAGCTACCGCGTCGCCGCCATCACCCAGGCCGGACCCGGCGCCACCTCCAACACCGCCGACGCGACCGTTCCCGTCGTCGGCACCACCGGGCCCACGACGACCTCGACCACCTCAACCGACCCGACCACACCAACCAGCGATTCGACGACGACCGCCGACACCAGCACCATCAGCGACTCAACCACCACCGCCGACACCAGCACGCCGGCGACCAGCGCCAGCCAGCTGCCCGCGGGCAGCGGTACCTCCACCAGCAACGAGACCACCACCGCCACCGGCAGCTCCAGCACCACGCAAGCGGTGAACACGGCCGACCCGAACCCGAGCGATCCCGCCACGGCCAACCCGCAGCTCGCCGGCACCGGCATCGACGCCGCGCCGATGCTCGCCGCCGCAGCCACGCTTCTCGTCCTGGGCGTTGGCCTCCTGCTGCTGGCTCTCCGGTCCCCCGGCCGCCGACGCGCGGCCGCCCGCCCGGGCTGGGGCACGCACCGATAGGCCCTCGTCCTGGCCCGGTGCGACGGCCACTCGTCTCCTGGCCGGCCGGCCCCGCTGAACCGTTCGTATTCTGGTGTCCGGGCCGACGACGCGGGAGTGACTCATGGTCAATGCACGGATCAGCGTCGAGCACGTGGTCGTCATCGGGGCGAGCGCGGCCGGCCTGTTCGCGGCCGCGGCCGCCTCTGGTGCCGGCGCCCGGGTCACCGTGCTGGAGCGCGACGAGACGATCGGCACGGCGCAGCCCCGCTACGGGGTGCCGCAAGGGCGGCATCCGCACGTATTCCTGCACCGGGGCCTGCAGGCCGCCGAGGAGTTCTTCCCCGGACTCCGGGACGATCTGATGGCCGTCGGGGCCCGGCCGTTCGACACCGCCAAGCTCGCCTGGCTGGGCGAGAACGGCTGGTCGACCCGGAATGCATCGTCGTACCAGGTGCTCTCGACCACCCGCCCCCGGCTGGAGGCCTGCATCGCCGCCCGGGTCGCGGAGCTGCCGTGGGTGACCATCCGGAATCCGGTGACAGCGACCGGATTGACGCGATCGGCAAGAGGATGGTCGGTGATCCTGTCCGACGGCAGCACACTCGACGCTGAACTCGTCGTCGACGCCTCGGGCCGCACGTCTCGGTTCCGGCGGTGGCTCACCGAGTTGGCCGGCGATGCGGTGCGCACCACCGAGGTGGACGCGAAGATCGGGTACTCGACCCGGGTGTACGAAGGGGACCCCGACCTCGCCGACGTCCCGGGCGTGGTCATCGGGCCAACGCCCGAGGCTCCGCGGGGCGGCTTGGCCCTGCCGGTCGAAGGTGGCCGCTGGATGATCATGGTGCTGGGCATGGGTGAACACCGTCCGCCCCGGGGAAATGCCGGTTTCGACGAGTTCCTGACCCAACTGCGCGACCCGGCGTTGGCCGGGATCGCCGCCCGGCTGAACCCGGTTGGCGACGCCATGGTCTATCGGCAGACCAGCAACGTCCGGCATCACTACGAGGCCCTGCCCAACTGGCCGGACGGTCTGCTGGTGGCGGGCGACGCACTGTGCGCCTTCAACCCGGTCTACGGCCAGGGGATCTCGGTCGCCGCCGCGGAGGCGCTGGCCCTGCGGGAGGTGCTGCGGGACGGACCGACCACCGGTTGGTCCCGCCGATTGATGACGAGGTTCGCCGACCTGGCCGAGACTCCGTGGTCGATCTGCACCGGGCAGGACCGCCGGTATCGGAGTTGCCCGGACGATCCGACCCGCCTGGAGCACCTGTCCAACCAGTGGGCGCTGCAGTTGGGCCGGCTGCAGGCCCACGGCAACCTCCGGGCGGCGCGCACCCTGAGCGGCGTCTACCACCTGATGACCCCGACCCGTCAGCTGTTCCATCCGGCCCTGATCGCCGCCTCGGTCGCCGGCCGCTTCCGCGGCTACGGACCGCTCACTGCCCGGCCGGCTGGGCTGCCGGCGGCGTGAGATGGCTGCCCTCCGGCCCGAGGCTCGTTCCGCTCTTCGTGGCGTGCAGACTCGACCGGGCCGGTCCGATGTCGGTGCTCGCGAAGACTCCGGGTGAATCGCCCTCAACCATCGCCCGGTTCGACGCGTTGACTTGAGGTATGGAGCGCACCCGAGACGCCGAGTTCGCGGCGTACGTGACGGCACAGGGGCGCGGCTGGGAGCGGTACGCCTACGCCTTGACCGGCGATCGCCAGCGCGCCGAGGACCTGCTGCAGGGGGTGCTGCTCCAGGCGTTCCGCCGGTGGTCGCGGATCACCGCGGTCGAGCACCCCGACGCCTACGTCCGCCGCATGCTGACCAACGCCTACCTCGACTGGCGCCGTCGGCGCCGCAATTCCGAGGTGCCGACCGACGAGATCCCCGACGTCGACGGCGCGCCCGATGTGGCGATCGGCGTCGTCGAGCGGGACGAACTGCAACGGGCCCTGACCACGTTGAGTCCGCACCAGCGGGCGGTGCTCGTGCTGCGTCATCTCCAGGGACTTGACGACGAGCAGATCGCCGCCACCCTCGGCTGCTCGATCGGGACGGTGCGCAGCCACGCCGCCCGGGGCAAGGAACGGGTACGGGCAGCGCTCGCGCCGGCCGCCGGCCACGACATGAAGGGAAGGACCACCGGATGAACAGCATCGACGATCTGCTGGACCGCGGCTTCGACGAACTGGCCGGCAAGGCCCCCCACGACGCCGACCTGGCCGGGACGATCCGCCGGCGCTCCCGGTACCGCCGGATGGTGACCATCGCCCCGATCGCTGCCGTCGTCGCCGTGCTGGCCGTGATCGGGGCCGTGGTGTTGATCCGCCCGCCGGCCGCCGGTCCGGCCGCGCGCCCAGCGAGCGCCTGCGGGCCGGTGGAGGTGTCGGTCCTGCCGACGTGGGCCAGGGCCGGGTTCTCCGACCCGGTACCCAGGGCGGCCTACATCACCAGCCGCAGCGGCCACGTGGTCGCCATCCTGTTCACCAATCCGCTCGCCGCCCCACCGGTGGCCGGCCAGGGCAACAAGATCCTGTGGGTAGCCGACAACGCCTCCGGCGGAGACGATCTGGTGATCGATGGCCGACTCGAGGGCGGGTCGGCGACCATGCACACCACGGTGGCCGGCGGACCGGGACCGTCCGGTGTCGATGTGCCCACCGCCGGCTGCTGGGTGTTCACCCTCACCTACGGAACCCACCACGATGTCATCGACATCCCGTACTCGGCGCCCTGACCGCGGGCCCCGGCCGACGACGACGGCTCGGTCACTTCTGTTGCGCGGCGAGCCTTCCCATGCTCGAAGTGGCCGCATACCGGGACCCGACGGCCTGCGGCACGGCCTCGCCGATGCGACGCAAATCCTCCGGCGTCAGCTCGATCTCCAGAGCCCCCAGATTTTCCTCGAGGTACCGGCGGCGCTTCGTACCCGGGATCGGCACCATGTCCTCGCCCTGGCCGAGCACCCAGGCCAGCGCGAGTTGCGCCGGTGTCACGGACTTCTCGGCCGCGAGTTCACGCACCAGTTCGACGATCCGTTGGTTGGCGACGAGGTTGTCGCCCTGGAACCGCGGATTCGCCCGCCGGAAATCGTCGTCGGCCAGCTCGTCGACGGCCGTCACGGCACCGGTCAGGAAGCCACGACCGAGTGGCGAATAGGGGACGAACCCGATGCCCAGTTCCCTGGCCGTGGGCAGGATCTCGTCCTCGACGTCGCGGTACCAGAGTGAGTATTCCGTCTGCAGGGCGGCGATCGGATGCGTGGCCTGCGCCCGGCGCAGGATGTCCGGTGTCACCTCGGACAGCCCCAGATAGCGCACCTTCCCGGCCGTCACCAGCTCGGCCATCGCCCCCACGGTGTCCTCGACCGGAACGCTCGGGTCGGGCCGGTGCTGGTAGTACAGGTCGATGTGGTCGGTGCCGAGGCGCTGCAGGGACGCCTCAGCGCTGGCCCGGACGTATTCCGGCCGACCGTTGATCCCCCGCGCCGCCGGGTTCGCCGGGTCCCGGACGATGCCGAACTTGGTGGCCAGGACCACCTGGTCCCGACGGTCGGCGATCGCTCGGCCGACGAGGACCTCGTTGGTGTGCGGTCCGTAGATGTCCGAGGTGTCGAACAGGGTGACGCCCAGGTCGAGTGCCCGGTGGATGGTGGCCGTCGATTCGGCGTCGTCACCCGGACCGTAGAACTCACTCATCCCCATGCATCCGAGACCGAGCGCCGAGACTTCCAGGTCGGCCCCGAGTACGCGTGTCTTCACGAAATTCTCCTGACCCGCTTCGTGCGGTAGTTGGCGATCTTGCTGTCGATGGTGTCGAGGCTCGCCTGGATCTCGGCCAGACGGGTCTTCACGGTGAGCCGATGAGCCTCCAGCAACGCGATGCGTTCCGGCTCGGTGTGTTCACCGGCGCGGATCAGCTCCACGTACCGCCGGACCTGACGGATCGGCATGCCGGTGGCCCGGAGCCGCGAGATGAACTCGATGCGGGCCAGGTCCCGCTCGGTGAACCGGCGGCGACCCGCTTCGTTCTTGGCCACCGGATCGAGCAGGGCGACCCGTTCGTAGTAGCGCAGGGTGTGCGCCGTGACGCCGGCCATGGCCGCCGCGTCGGAAATGCTCATCTCGCTCACCCGACGACGGTACGACTTCGAGCGCGCTCGAAGTCAAGCCACCCCCCCCATCCAGGGCCCGCGCGTAAACTACGCAGGCATGTGCCGCAACATCACCGAACTCCGCGGGCTCGAACCCGCCGCCACCGACGACCAGGTCGAGGCCGCCGCGCGCCAGTACGTCCGGAAGGTCAGCGGCATCCAGAAGCTGTCCGACGCCAACCGTGACGTGTTCGAAGCCGCGGTGGCCGAGATCGCACACATCACGCGTCACCTGCTGGCCGACCTCCCACCCCGTAAGCAGCCTCCGGCTACCGTGCCCCCACTGCGCCGGCCGGAAGTACAGGCCCGCATCGCCGCCAAGGCCGCCGCGGGCTGAGCCCAGCGGCACGAGCAGGACCCAGGCGGCCAGAGCTGACCCGGCGGCGCGTCCGCCCAGCGCAGAGCGCATCTGACCCGCTGAGTCCGGTCGCCTACGGAGCTCAGCTCAACAGGGTCCGGATGTCGTCGGCGGTCAGTGCGGACGACGCGGCACCGTCCTCGCTCATCACGCTGGCGAACAGCTTGGCCTTGCCCTCCTTGAGGGCCATCACCTTCTCCTCGATCGTGCCCTTGGCCACCAGCCGGTAGACCATGACCGTCTTCGTCTGGCCGATGCGGTGGGCCCGGTCGATGGCCTGGGCCTCGGTGGCCGGATTCCACCAGGGATCCAACAGGATGCAGTAGTCGGCCTCGGTCAGGTTGAGCCCGAACCCGCCGGCCTTGAGGCTGATCAAGAACACCGGAGCGGTCCCGGTGCTGAACCTCTCCAGGACCTCGGGCCGATTGCGGGTGGCGCCGTCGAGGTAGCAAAACTCGACCTCGGACTGCGTCAACCGGTCGCGGACCTTGCCCAGGAACGACGTGAACTGGCTGAACACCAGCACCCGATGCCCCTCGGCAACCACGTCGTCCAACTGCTCCATCAGGGCATCGAGTTTGGTCGACGGTATGTTGTTGTACTTCTCGTCGACCAGCGACGCGTCCAGGCTGAGCTGACGCAGCAGGGTCAGCGAGCGGAAGATGGCGAACCGGTTCTTGTCCATGTCGCCGATCAGGCCCAGCACCTTCTGCCGCTCCCGCTGCAGATGCGTCTGGTAGACCTTCTGGTGCTTGGCGTTCAGGTCGAGTTCGATCACCTGCTCCTGCTTGGCCGGCAGGTCCTTGACCACCTGGTCCTTGGTGCGGCGCAACATCAATGGGCGGATGCGGCGCCGCAGTTGCGCGAGTTTCTCGTTCTCGCCGTGCTTCTCGATCGGCTTCTGGTAGTACTCACCGAAACGCTTGGGGCTGCCGAACAATCCGGGGGCGGTGATCGCGAACAGCGACCACAGCTCCATCAGGTTGTTCTCCATCGGGGTGCCGGTGATGGCCAGTTTGAACGCGGTGGACAGCTGCTTCGCGTGTTTGAACCCTTGGGACAGATGGTTCTTGACGAATTGCGCCTCGTCCAGGATCAACCCGGCCCATCGCTGCGCATCGTAGTCGTCGAACTCCAGCCGGAACAATGCGTAGGACGTGATCACCACGTCGGCCTCGGCCACCAGATCGGTGATGGAAACCCCGCGACGGCTTGATGTCTCGTTCACGGTGACGACTTTCAGGTGCGGCGCGAACTTGCGGGCCTCGGCCCGCCAGTTGCCGACGACGCTGGTCGGCGCGACCACCAGGAACGGGTCGGACCCGTCCGGTCGGTCGACGGCACGGCAGATCAGCGCCAGGGCCTGGACGGTCTTGCCCAACCCCATGTCGTCGGCCAGGATGCCGCCCAGACCGGCGTCGAACAGGAACGACAGCCAGTCGTAACCCTCCTGCTGGTACGGCCGGAGCTCGGCGGCGAACCGCTCCGGCACCGGCTGCGACTCGATCTCGCCGGTCGCGATCAGCGCGCTCACCGACTTGTGCCACACCGAGGCCTGCTCGTCGACGATGCCGAGTTGCTGCAGTTCGTCCCACAGGCTGGCCTGGAACCGGCTGACCCGCAACGACTTCTCGCCGCCACCGTCCTGCAGCAGACGGGCTTCGTCGATCAGCTTGCGCAGTTGCTCGAACCGTTGCGCCTCCAACCGGAAGAAGGTACCGCTGGGCAGGATCATGAACTCCTGCTCACGGGCCAGGGCCAGGAACACCTCGCGGAGGGCCACCTCCTCACCGTCCACGGTGACGGCGATCTGCAGGTCGAACCAGTCGCGACCCTCGGCGGCCTCACCGGAGATCCCGATGACCACCCCGCCGTCCGCCGCCCGGAACTTCGCCTCACCGCGGATCTCGACACTGAGCAACGAATGTCGTTGCAGGGCAGGCAACACGTCGGCCAGGAAGCCGACCGTGTCCATACCGACCAGCCTGGTCTCGGCGAGCAGCCGTCCCCGTTCCAGTAGCGGCTCGAAGTGGTGCGCGACCGCGGGCAGTGATGCGACCAGGGCCCGTTCCTCGTCGAAGTCCCGGAACGCCGCGGGCCGCGAGCGGGGCCAGAGGGGTTGCCGGTCATCGGCCCCGGCGTACTGCCAGGTCCATTCCAGATCCGTGCGATGACCGGGGAGATGGGCGACGGTCAGCCAGAGCCGGGGCGGCTCCGGCGCAGGCACCTCGAACGAGCCGTCGTGGGAGACGATCCGCACCCGCTGCCGCAACACCGGCAGATAGGTGCCCAGGAAGCGCTGCTCATCCTGGGGCGGAACGGCCTGATAGCCCGCTGTGACCAGCTGGACCAACTCGCGGGTCGGAGGGGTGCGGAACGACGCCAGCCGGACGGTGCGCTCGCGCAGCGGGGTACGGTCCTGGTCGGCCGGCCAGGTGGCCAGAGCCCGGATCGGCTCGCCGAGCATCAGGCAGGGGCCGGCGTCGTCCGACTCGTTGCCGGCCAGGATGACGGCCTCCAGACCGATGTCGGCACCGCGCCGGACGATGTCGACCACGATGTCCGCCGGTTCTTCCGCGATCGACACCGGTTGCGGCGTCCGACCCGACCCGATCAGCGGGATCCCGAGATCCGCGGCCCGGGCCAGCAGGTCCCAGATCGCCGCCCCGCTCGACTCCTCCAGGTGGATCCAGGCCGGCGTGGCGCCGTAGTACCGGGACGCCGACGGGCCGGCCACTGCAGCGACGGACGTGAACCAATCGAGCTGGGTCGGGTCGGCTCGTTGGCGTCCGTAGCTCGCGTAACCCAGGTTGGACCAGCCGATGCCGTTCCGCACCCACTTGCCCAGGGCCCCCAGTTGAACCGGGCGGA